>NZ_JBNMIZ010000022.1:0-19914 GCF_050873525.1 Brachyspira sp.
TTAAATTTTTACAAAGAAATTATTAAACATTTGAAAAAATTAAAAAATAAAAACAATGTAATATTATGCGGAGACATGAATATAGCTCATACGGAAATCGATTTGGCTCGTCCTAAAGAAAACGAAAAAAATATAGGTTTCCTGCCCGAAGAGCGAGCGCTTATTACAAAATTTTTAAATAGCGGATTTACCGACACTTTTAGAATGTTTGTGCAAGAAGGCGGATATTACAGCTGGTGGGATTTTAAGACGGGAGCGAGAGCGAGAAATGTGGGCTGGAGAATAGATTATTTTTTTGTAAATAACGAAATGGCGAAAAATATTAAAAGAGCGGATATATTAAGCGAAGTTATGGGAAGCGACCATTGTCCGATTTTAATCGAATTTCAAAAATAATAACGCTTGATTTTTTTGTTTTTTATTTTTATTATATATATTCTAATTACGATTTATTAAAGTTTTTTAAATTAAGGAGGATTCGATTGGTTAGAACTATAATTGAAGATAAAACGGCTATCATACATATTGAAAAAAATATTATATACGAAAATGTCGACATACTTGAAAATAAACTGTCTTATATAAAAAGTCTGGGAGTTTTTAATTTTATTTTCGACTTTCATAAAACGGAATTTATTTGTTCTTCGGCTTTGGGATTAATCGCCTCCACTTTAAGAATAGCATCGGAAAACGGAGGAGTCGTTTATTTTTGTTCTTTGACGAGCAGATTAAAAAATTTATTTGAAGCGATGAAATTTTTGAATATAGTTCATACGGCAGGCAGCGCGGAAGACGCGTTAAAAAATATTAAGTAAAAAATTAAATAAAAATAAAGATAAAAATAATCGGATATTATATGATTAAAGAAGTTATTGATTTTATATATGTTTTGATAATTCAGGGTTTAAGGCTTTATTCTTTTATATGGTTTATATGGATTATCATAAGCTGGCTAACCGCGTTCGGAGCGATTCATTTGGATTATTATAATCCTATCGTGCGATTTTTTTATAATATAACGGACGGAATAATCGACAGAATATTTGGAGATTTTAGAAATAAATTTATAGTCGGAATGATTGATTTGTCTCCTTTGGTTTTTCTTATAATAATCAATATGGTTCTTCCAAGAATAATATATTTTATATATTTATTTGTATTAAGATTTATTAGATAATTTTTGCGAGTTTGTTATGGAATCGTTAGATAAAATAATGGAATATATGAGCGAAGGCGATTTTCAAAAAGCCATAAAAGAACTCAATATAATAATAGAGCATGAACCGAATAACGCGAAAGCTTTTTATATGCGAGGCAAGTCGGCATTTATAGAATTGCAAAATGAAAAATACGATAACAATTTGGAAACTAATTTTATATATTCCGCTATAGAAAACGATTTAAATAAATCGATTGAAATAGACCCGAATATAATAGACGCTTATCGAGGTTTGATGTATTTAAATAGAGTTTTGAAAAATGTCGATAGAGAAAGAGAATTCGCGCAAATTCTTTTGGAAAAATCTAAAGAATTTTCAAATGAGATTTCAACGGACGCTTTGCTTATGCTGGCGAGCAGTTATTTAAACAACGGAAAAAATGAATCGGACTTTCATCAGGCGCTTGGTTTTTACGATGATTTTATTAAAAGAGTCGATATTGAAGACGGCAGAATGGCGCGATTTGAAAGAGGACTCTGTTATTATAATTTGAATATTCTAAATAAAGCGGATGCGGAAGCGAATAAATTAATTGAAGATTTTCCAATGTATGACGACGCGTATTTTTTGAAAGGAATTGCATTATCCAAACTCGGAATAGAATCGGAATTTTTTGAAGACGCGATATTCTTTTTAAATAGAGCGATTGAATTAAATAATAAAAATTACAACGCTTTATACGAAACGGCGGAATGGCATTTTGAAAAAGGAAATTATAAAAAAGCTATAGAGATTTACGATAAACTTCTTGAAAGCGAAAATAAATATAATTTAGCCGCTTTACTTTCAAAAACTCAAACATTTCATGATATGATAGTCGAAGGCGAAGAATATACTGGAAGCGAAGAACAAAATAAAAATTTAACTGAAGCTTTTAATTTGATAGATAAAGTTATTGAAATTTTAGGAAACGATAAAAGAATCGTTCAATATAAATATTATAAAGGGAATTTATTTTCTTATAAAGGCGAAATTGACAAAGCGAAAGAAGAATTTGAAAAAATTGCCGAAGAAAAAAATATTGTAGAACCGCTTTATTACAGAATCGCTGAATTTTATTATAATCATGCTAAAAGTAAAGAAGATTATAAAAAATCTTTAAATTATTTGGAAAAAATAAAAGATAAAAAAAATGCGGTTTATAATTTATCGATATTTGCAAATTACGAATTAAAAAATTATAAAGAGATAGTTAAAATATGCGAAGAATTTTTAAATAATTTTTCGAATAATAAAAATATTAACGAAGAAAAAAATATTTATTATATAAGATTTATTTACGCTTATTCTTTGCAAATGACTAACTCTCATGATTATGATTTAATAATTGAAAACTATAAATTATGTCTTAACGATGAAACTTTGGATAAGGCTTTAATATATCGAAGCATTGCAAAAATAATGATTTACAATATGAGCGTCAATTATTATTTGAAAGGAATGGAATTCTTGCAATTATCAATGAAATTAAAAGACGCGGCGTCTTATTATTTATACGCTAAAGAATTATTTTACGGAAATATCGTAGCGCCATGTCCAGAACTCGCAATTGGTTTGGCTAATACTTCAATCGAGCTTAACGGAAATTTGGAATGTTCTTATATAATAATGGGAAGAGGCTACGAACTCGGAAGAGGAATAGAAAAAAATCCGAATAAAGCTTTTGAAATATATTATAAGGCAAACGAAATCGCCAAAATAAATAATTCAAAATGTTCCTGCGCTAAAGCCGCTTTGGCTCATTGTTATTATAACGGAATAGGAGTCGAAAAAAATCAACCTATGGCTTTAAGTATAGTGAAAAAAACGGCGGAAGAGAGAGGAAAATTTTCTCATAGCCATATAGCTTTATTATATTCTTATTTTGCGCTTAACAATTTTGAAGGATTCGATTTGCAAAAAGCGTTATCTTTATTTAATCAAATTTTGCCATATTATAGCGATTTGTCTGTCGTTATGACTTTAAAAAGATTGTATAAAAAATTAGGAAGAAAAAAAGACATTAAACGAATGATAAAAATCGAAACGGAAACTTTGAAAAGAACGGGAGAATTTAATTTGAATTATTTAAGAAATTATATTAAGAATTTTAAGAATTTTTACCCGATTCCTTTTTGACGCTATTTAAGTATAATAAAAAATTGCTTTACTTTTTAATCGCTTTATATTATTATTAATCATTATCAATTAAAAAATTTTATTTTAAATAAAAAGGCAAAATTAATGAAGAAATTTATTTTTATATTATCAATTTTATTAATCGCGTCGAATATTTTATTAAACGCTCAAGAAAATTATTCAAACGCGATAATGCCGAAATTACCAAGCGCGTTCGATATGTTTATAGGACGAGAAGGGAATAATAAATTGCCTCAATATATAAAAAACGATTTGATAAGAGACGATTATAAAAGAAAATTGCCCGATTTACAAAATACAAATTTATCTTTCTTTCAAAAGTATCCTATAGAATTTCATTTGACTTCCACTTTTTCTTACGCGGCGCATACGAATACTTTTAATATGCGAGACACTTTCGTTTCGCTTGGGCAGACTTTTCATAACGATTATATAGCATTCACGGGATTTATAACGGCGTTCGGATATTTCGATACGCATGAACCTACAAATGATTATTCTTATATAAAAGGAAACGCGGGACTTTATGACGGAGGAGTTCAGGCTATTTTTGTCGATAGAATTTTAGTTTCTGCAAGAGGAAGAGCGACTTTCGATATTAATACTACCACATTTATGCTGATGCCTCATTATTACGATACGACTTTGAATCCCGCGAATATAGACACTCCTAATTATTATATTCCTCAAGTATTAAATGGAGCGGGAATAAGAGTCGGATTTATCGGTAATCATTACGAAATAGCTTATTCGCAGGGAGATTTTAGGCACAGCATTCCGAAAGCGTTTTTATTCAGATTCAATATTCCTAATTTGGAGTTTAGATTTTTATACGAACATGAAAACAGAAAAGCGCCTCAAGATTATCATATAACTTTATTCGAGTCTTTGGTTCAGGCTTCGGCGACTTTAAGATTCCCGTTTTTAAATGAAACTATTTGGCTAAACGCTATAGCGGAATATACTTGGCGAGAAAATGACGCTCATTATATTCGTTTGGAACAGGGCTTCGAATGGTATATGCTCAATATCGCTTTAAGAGAGATGGTTCATATAGTCGATAAAAACGCGAAAGCTTATTTGGAATATACAATATTTGGAAAATTTATGGCGGGACCGGCTGAATTTGCAATAGGTTTTCAAGGTTCTACGGATGGACGATATTATATTGCGGGACATGTTAAATTATAAAAAATTGTTAAGATAAAAATAAAGAATAAAAAATAAAAATTTAATTTAAGGAGAAAATAAACCAATGAAAAAAATAATCATTCTTTTTATTATCGCTTTTAATTTTTTGGCTTTCAATTTATTTGCATCTTCGGTTGCATTAAGCGAAGTTCCTAAAAGCGCGATTAATTTCGCGGACGCGTATTTCACAGATTATTATTTATACAGAGCGGTTGAAAATTCTGGCTCATATACTCTAATATTCAAAGGCGGACTTAAAATACATGTAAACTCGAAAGGCGAATGGACTACTATAAGCGGAGGCGGAGACGAAATAAATATAGAATATTTGGAGAAAGAAGTTATCGATTCTATAAAAAAAGAATATGCAAACGAAAAAGTTATTTATGTAAAAAAACAAAAAAACGCATACAAAATAAAATTTAAAAATCGAACGAATATTACGGTTGATTTTGAAGGAAATATAAAGAAAGGCAGAAGAGATTATTGATTATAAATCGTATAAATTTTGAAAATATTACCGATATTATTAATAGTTTATAATTTAGGAGAAACCATGCCCGTTGTAACGATAGAACATGAAGAATATCCTTCAGTTATAGTTATAGAATATAATAGTTTATACAAAAACGAACTTATAAATTTTATTCATAATATAAAAATAAAAGACAATAAAGAAGAAGTTTATACCGAACCTTACTTTTTTAAGATTATACAAACGAATAATAAAAATGTCGGACTTCTTACTATAGACGGAAGAATCGAAGGATATTATTATATAAATAAAGAAGGAATGCTAAAATATATTTATATAAGTTTTCCTTACAGAAGAAGCGGATTTGGAAAATTAATGATAGCGCATGCTTTGAAAATTAATCCAGAAGTGACTTTCGACCAAGCGCAAAATCAAGGATATAACAGATTGATTAGCTCTCCTATATTCGAAGACGCTCTTAAAGGAACTCCTTCCGAAGCAAAAGATTTAGGATTTGACGATTCCGATGGAGGTAAAGAAGGCGAACTTACTCTTTTTTAATTTATACTTTCAAAACAAAAGTTCCGTTCTTTTTTCATTAAATATTATAATAACAATTTGGCAGTTGCGCATTTGTTATTAGCAGCGAATAGGCGGAAAATATAGGAAAATAGCGGAAAAAAATTGCCAAAAATCTATTCGCCGTTATTTTTAAAATCAATAATTTAAAAAATCTCCGAAAATCGCATATATAATCGCCAAAAATCCCACGCTTCCAGCGGCGCTAGGCTAAAGCCCACAGAGTGAAGCGGACAGCGTCCAGTCGCCAAAATGCATAAAAAATTAGCCGTCAAATCCTATAAATCCAGCTCTATTCTCTGGCGTTATTTTAATTTATTATCCCAAAAATAATTTTTGTATTCTCTAATCTTAATATCGTTTATTCTATATTGCAATTCGGTTATTTTTTGTTCCAGTTTGATTATTCTGTTTTCGTTATTAATCGTAGTTTGGAATAAATAAATTATCAATACGGTCAATATAATAGATATAATATATTTCATTGTCTTTTTACTCCAGTTTTTACCATGCCAATTTTTTTCATTTTTTCCCTCTTCCTGAAATATTCAATATAACCTTTATAATTAAATATCTTAATTGCGGTTTCCATATCACAGACGAAACATTTTAAGCCTTTAGGATTCGTCATTTCCTCTTCGCTCTCCTTTTTGCCTTAATTTTATAGCTTCGATATTTTGAGCTATTTTGTAAACGCATTCCGAAGGTTGCGCTATCCTCTTTTTTTATAGCTTTTATTAATTCTCCTTGAAAGCTATGATAACCGTTTCCTCTCTTTATGCTGTTATAATTTCCATCGTAACCGTAACTCATTTTTCCCCCTTGACTTTTGTCAAATAATTTATTATACTAAATGCAGGTTGGATATGTATGGAGCTTTAACTGTGTTTTGAGTAATTGAAACATGCAGGTCATACAATGTCCAACCTTTATTTTATCCTCTCCAAATTACTTGATTTATATTTGCTAATCTTTTGCTTTTCATTCATAAACTGTATATTTCTTACAGACGGCATTTGTATAGATGCTCTTTGTTTAGAATGAATAAAACTTGGTCTTATGACGATTTGCAAATATTTATCTTTTTCAACTTGATATAAATATAAAAGATTTTTATTATTCTTTTGAAAATAAACATCTCCATAAAGCAAACATTTCAAAATATTATCGGCGTCCGATTTTTCCAGTGCTTCTCCTTTCGATGCATGTCTTTTTGCTTTGATACCGTTTAGCAATCCCGCTCTTAAACCTATAGTTACGCTTTCTCCAATATCGATTCCAGCTATTTGCATTAATTTATTTTTAACTAAAGTGTCGATAAATCCTATAGCCGTGATATTCCTTCCCGTATCTTTTTTTTCGATAGTGCCGTCCTCTTTTACTTTAGGCTCGGCAAATGCCCTTTCAATAAAACTTTCAAACTGTTCTTTTTTGATTTCGTTTCGTAAGATAGTCTCGGCGATATTTTCAAATCGGCTCGGGAAATCTTTTTTCGCCTTTTTCATGAAGTCGTCAAATAGGACTAAATCTCTGCTATAATTCGCCTGATTAAAATTAAATGCGGGGTCTACTCCAGCGGGAACTTTGGATATTGTCCCGTTTCGTTTATTGACATATGTTTTATAAACTGTCTTTGGAGCTTTCGTTTTAACTCTAATTTTAACGACTTGGTTATCTCCAACTGGAGTCGGTATTCCTTCTTTTTCGTATCTTTCTTTTCGTTTTTTTGAGACGGCAACGGTATAGCATTTGCAACCCCATCCGTTCGGCGGATTATGGGAAAGCCAGAACGGGTCGTTTTTATCTAAAATCAAGCCGTCCCATGCGAGATGTTCGGGACGATGGACTTTTGAGGGTCCCACTCTATACATCAAATACGGGTGAGTGTCGGATTCGTAAGCTCTGTCAAATCTGCCTTTCATGTAGGCGCTTCTTAAGTTGGTTTCATAAATCGTTTTCAATCGGCGCGGAGTGTCTATATAAACCTCCACTTCGGCGCCCGTTTTCTCGTCTTCGGCGTCTGGACGCTGTCCGCTTTAGCGCCGCCTTTGTCATGGGGTTTGCCATCATAATGACAATTATTTTCACTCCGTCATTTCCGAATTAAACGCTTGACAAACGCTAAAAAATTTAATATAATATAAACGGATAAATTAATTTTAGGAGGAGTTAAAATGAGATACTGTATAAACATTATCAAATCAAATCAAATCAAATCAAATCAAATCGGGAATTATATACTTTAAACAATATTTTCTAAAACTATTTTTAATCGCTTTATTATCATTTATATCGGTATTTTCTATAAGCTGCAACAATTCCTACAAGCCATTCGATGATGTTATTCCGACTACTTCAGGCGACCTTGTTGATAATTCAAGAAGTTTATATTTTTACTACTTCGATTTTAAACGCGCAAAGTTAGAAGTTAGCCCCGAAACCGCAAAAAATATAGCGGAGGCGGAAGTAATTTTCCCCGCAATATATTCGGACGATGACGGAGCCAACTTATATATAGCGAATGGTAAGATTTCGGTAAAAGCGCCTAATTCAACAATAAAAAACGCTCAATGTTATAAATCTGGCAATTATTATAATGCAAGAATTGATAATGGAAATGTAAAATCTTATATAAAACTTAATATGAATGGCTATCCCACTCCTATAACCGTAGAATATATAGTTGCAATGACAACGAACGGCATGAGTATTCTAGCCGCTTATACGACTGTTTTATACTTTCCTCCAGATATTTAATGTAGTTAATATTATAATTTTAATTCAACTATTCAAACGGGGGATGTAAAAACTTCGTCCGTTATTTTTTTATTTTTACTCCCTTGCAAGGACGATTAAATTTTCCAGAAATTAAATTTCCGTTTTTGTCGGTATATTCTTTCCAATATGGAAAAGTTTTGCATTGAGTCGGTTTCGCTTCATGTATAACGCATTTATCTTTTTCGTCTAAAAAATGGCAGCGATTTTCCTCGTCTACTTTAATATGGTAGCCCAAAGAATCGTCATAATCCAAATATTTATTTATGAATACGAGCGGATTTAAATCGAGATATTTTGCGGCTTTGACTATATCGCTTTTATTAAAAAATATATATCCTTTTTCTTTGCAACAAGTTCCGCAGCCTTTACAGGAGAATTCCAATATAAGATTTTTCTTTTTTGCCTTTGTATTTTTCATTTACCGATTTATAGAAATTATCGAACGATTAATCTCGCTCTGCTTCTTAATGTGTTTGCCGAGTTAGTTTTTCCAATACTTAAATATACTTGAACAACTCTCATATAATCGTCATATAAGGCTCTTTTTTCTTCCGCCGTCATATCGTCAATTTTTTTTTTATTTTCGGGAATTTTTATATCTTTATTGAATACCAAAGAATCTGGGTCCTTAAAAATATTTTCGTTCATAACATAAATCGAAGGCCATCTTCTTGCATCTCCCAATTCGCTAGAAGCTATCGAAGTTAGTGTATCCGTCCATTTTGTTCTATATGTGTTTCCGCTTAAATACGAAGTTCGATTTTGATTTGAAGTTTGAGATTGAGGATTTGGCGGCGGATTAGGAATAACTGGAGGATTCGGCAAATTAGGTTGAGGAGTAGTAATATTAGTGTTTGCCCGCGATATTGTATTTGTAACATTATTCGTAGCGACAGTTGAGTTATTCGTTTGCGCATTCGTATTTGCGATATTTTCGTTATTATTAGTTTCTTCCGTTATCACCGCGTTAATATCGTTAGTTGGATTTGTGGAAATTTCATTTGTATTTTCAATATTACCAATTTCAATGCTATTAGTGTCGTTGGTAATAGGAGATATTATATTATCCGTTTCAGTTTCATTTTCATTAGTCGCCGCTATATTATTATCATAAAAACCGTCTTCCGTGCCATCGTTTTTATTTCCTAAAAATTGAAATCCCAAATATGCCAATCCCAAAATTATTATTATGATTCCTATAATGGCAACAGTTTTATTTGATTTTTTTTCTTTTTTAATCGTGGAATGAGGAGGCGCCACATAAGGTTCTGCGGGCTTTCTTTCAATTTCTGGAATTCCGCCCGATTTCATTTCGTCTTCGGTTTCTATTATTTTTATATCTTTTCTTTTCAATTCTTCCAACTTTTTACTCGAATATATGCTATAATCTTCAATCGGCGTATCTTCTTCTATCATAGCCGCGTTTTCTATAGCTTCGTCAATTTCGCTTTGATTGAATTTCGACTGCTCTATATTTTTTCTCAATTCTTCGGCTTCGATTGGACTTTTTATAGAAACCGCTCTTTTGAATATATCGCTTTTGCTATAAGTATTTTTTGTAAAAGTTTTGACTTCGGATTTTTTTTCTTCCAGTTTTTCCTCTTTAGTCGTTTCTTCGATAGTTTCTTTATTTGAATTATTTTCTCCAATTTCTTCTTTTTTCTCAAATCTATTAGCGCTAAAATCGACTTTATTTAAATCGTCCGTTCCGCTTTTTATAACCGAACTTTCCAATTGACTTGAAACGATTTCATTTTCTTCTATATTACTTTCATTATTTTCTTTTGTATCGTCTACATCTTCGTCTTCTTTTACTATCAAATGTTTTTTTACCGCTACAGGTTTTGAAACGGTTTTGGATTTCGCTTTTATAGCCTCTCTCAATAATTTAATCGATTCTCTTTCTGGTTTTTTATCAATATCTTCGGTTTTTATCGGTTCAATTTTTCTTATCGTATTCGCTCTATAAGTTTTTTTACTTAAAGAATTTTTATTTAAAGAATTAACCGCAGTTTTTTTAACCGAGGATTTTCTATCGATTTTTTTAACGGGAGAGACTGTTTTCTTCTTTGAAGTAGCCGCTTGTTTTTTAGCAGTCTTTTCTTTTTCCGCAGATTTTTTCGGTGCGGATGTCTTTTTAGGTGTTTCTTCTTTTTTGTTATTTGTTTTTTTTGTAGCCATAATTTTACTCTGTAATATTTTGTTTTATTTTTATAATTATATTTCTTATAGTATTCATTGTCTCGCTATCGAATATATTATCTCTTAAATTTCCTTTTTTCAATAAATCTATAAGATATTTATTTAAATCCATATTTTTTTTTAAGTTATATTTTTTCGCTATATAAACGGCATCCGACATCGACAATATAACTCTTAATTGATTTCCTTCCGAAGAATATTTATCTATAAGTTTATGCGGAGTGTCTATTCCCAAACAACTCAGCTTTTTACAAACCGTCCAAAATAAAGGATTAACCGATTGTTTCTGTTTATGCTCTTTTTTATTTTTTATCGTATAGAGAACGGATAAATCTCTAACCTCGAAAGCGCATATTTCGGCAAAAAACTTTTCTTGGTAAGGCATCAAATAATTATGGCTTTTAGTTTTCGATTCCACTCTAATTATAAATCCGTTTTCCTCCAAACTATCGAGCGATTTAACTATCGTGGCATTTCCTCCAATTCCCGCTTCGTTTAATATTTGCGAATGAGTTATTCTCGCTATTCCCAATTCGTAATCGTAATTTGAAACCAAAGCCCTATAAATTTCTTTTGCGGATGCTTGTAATTCTTTCCATTTAGGATTTTCGGTAATATTTTTCGGTATAAAAGAACAAGTCGAACTTACGGATAAAAACATTTCTTTATCCATAGATTTTAACTGCGATTTATTAATTATATCTATTATATCTTCCAAAATATATTCCCTTAATCTTTTTTCATGTTTTTTATTTTGTAATATAATACAATGAATTAAAGATAAAATCAAGATATGGAAATTATAATTTTATATATAGTAAAACTTAATTAAATTACATAGTTCTATATTGACAAATAAAACCTTTTAAGTAAAATAAATAATCATAATTTTAAACGGAATAATTTATATGACAGATATAACATTTTATAATTCGCTTACGAGAAAAAAAGAAATATTTAAGCCGATAAACGATAAAAAAGTCGCTATGTATTCCTGCGGTCCAACGGTTTATAATTACGCGCATATAGGAAATTTTAGAGCTTATATTTTTAGCGATTTGGTTAGAAGAATATTGGAAGATTTCGGCTATGAAGTAAAATTGGCTATGAATCTAACGGATGTTGACGATAAAACGATTAAAAACTCTAAAGAAAATAATATTTCGTTAAACGAATATACGAAAAAATATAAAGACGCTTTTTTTGAAGATATAAAAACTTTGAAAATAAAACCCGCCGATATTTATCCTTCGGCAACGGAACATATAAAAGAAATGATAGAAATTATAGAATTATTGAAAAAAAACGGACATACTTACGAGGCTGACGGTTCGACTTATTTTAAGATTAGCACATTTAAGAAATACGGAGAGCTTGCCAATTTGGATAAGCAGGAATTACTTGAAGGAGCATCTGGAAGAGTTTCAAGCGATGAATACGATAAAGAAAACGCGAGCGATTTTGTTTTGTGGAAAGCATATACGGAAGAAGACGGCGATGTTTATTGGGATTCTCCTTTTGGAAAGGGAAGACCTGGATGGCATATAGAATGTTCGGCTATGAGCAGTAAATATTTGGGAAAACATTTCGACATTCACACAGGAGGAGTCGACAATAAATTTCCTCATCATGAAAATGAGATTGCTCAAAACGAAGCGGCTTTCAAAGAAAAATTCGTTAATTACTGGCTTCATTGCGAGCATTTGATAGTAGATGGAGAGAAGATGTCAAAATCGAAAGGAAATTTCTATACTTTAAGAGATTTGCTTGATAAAGGTTTGTCTCCCGAAGCTATAAGATATTCACTTATGAGCGCGCATTATAGAAAACAATTAAACTTTACAATCGAAGGAATAAATCAATCTCAAAGCGCAATCGACAGAGTTAATGATTTGATTTTTAGATTGAAAGATATTGACAATACAAATGATAACGAAGAAAATAAAAAAATATTTAAAGAAATCGAAGAAGCGGATGAAAAATTTTCCGAGTCTATTTATAACGATTTAAATGTTTCGGAAGCTCTTGGAATATTATTTACTTTAATCAAAAATATAAATGTTTCTTTTAATTCTATAAATATTGAAACAAAAGACAGAATGCTTAAATTTATAGAGAGAGTGAATAATATAATAAACTGTTTTAATATGTCGGGCGAAAATAAAAATTCGGATGCGGATGAAGAAACTATTAATAAACTTATAGAAGAAAGAAGCGCTGCAAAAAAAGAAAAAAATTATTCCAAAGCGGATGAAATAAGAAATCAGCTTTTGTCTATGGGAATAGAAATAATGGACACTCCTCAAGGCGTAAAATGGAAAAGGAAATAAAATAAAAGTAATGGATTTGGTAAAAAAAAGTTTTCAGCATATAGAAGGAATAAACTCCAAAAAAGAAAAATTATTATGGGAAGAGGGCGTTATCGACTGGCAAGACGCTATCGACAATATAGATTATTACGCGATGCCGAAAACTATAAAAGAAGTTTTGAAAAAAGAACTTCCAAAATCTATTTATAATTTTAATTCTAAAAATTACGATTATTTTATAAAAAAATTTCCGCCGAAAATAATTTATAGATTATATCCTTTACTTTCCGACAGAACGGTATTTTTGGATATAGAAACTACGGGATTAAAACCTTCCGCCGCCGATATTACAGTTATAGGATGTTATGACGGAAAAGAAATGAAAATTTTTGTGAACGGAATAAACGAAAAAGAATTTTTAGATTATATAAAAAACTATTCGATAATCGTAACTTTCAACGGTTCTTGTTTCGATATTCCTTTTTTGGAAAATTATTTTGAAACTAAAATAAAATGCGCACAGATTGATTTGCGATTTTTACTTAAAGATTTGGGGTTTAGCGGGGGACTAAAAAAAATCGAGCATGAAGTAGGATTAAATAGAGGAAACGATATGGAAGGAGTAAACGGCTACACCGCGGTTTTGCTTTGGAATTATTATAAAGAAACTAAAGATAAAACTGCCATAGATTCTCTGATTCATTATAATCTGCTCGATACGATTAATTTGGAACATCTTTTATGTTTTGCCTACAATAAATACGCCGATATGTATAAAACTAAACTTTTGGAATATAGAAAACTGCCCGTTATAGAAAATTATAAACCAAATAAAAAACTTATCGATTATTTGCATAAAAATCCATACAAATACGCGCCGAAAAGCGAAAGCTGATTAATAAGCCTGTTCCAATATATTTATTATAGAATCTTTATTCATTGCCCTTGGAAGTTTATCCATTCCGCTATAGCTTAAAGCGAGTTCCGCAACTTTTCCAAATTTATTTCTGTCAATATTGATTTCGTTTAATCGCATAGGCAAATTTATATTTTGTTGTATTTTCTTTATATACTGTCCCGCTTGAGCGCCTATTTCTATTGGAGTCATTTCTTTATCGATTCCTTCTATAAAATCCGCAAGCGCGTTATATTTATTCGGAGCGGAAGCTATATAATATTCCATAACATAAGGAAGCATTATCGAACATACGATTGATTTATTTACCGAACAAACGCTATTAAGAGCGATTGATAAAGCCCTAATTGCTCCAAAATTTGCGTTGCAAGCGGAAAGCGCGCATAACATATTTGCTATAGACATAGAACTTATATTATCAATATTCGAAGCGTCTATTATCATTTTATTTATTCCGCTTATACTCGTTTGCATAGAGTATCTTATCAAAGGCTCGTTTATCACATTTAAAGTGCCGCTCATATATATATCGAAAGATAAAGCAAAAACCGAAAGAGCGCTGCTTATCGAATATTTTACGGGAACGGTTTCATAAAGAGTCGGGTCGATAATGCAGTCTTTAACATATATATTTGAATCGGCGCATTCTTTATAAACTTCGTCATATTTATCGTATAGATACATTCCAAAAGTCATTTCCGACAATGAACCCAATATTGTTGGAACGGATATTACGGGCAAAGGTTTATGATATACGGGCTGCCCATTTATATAATCTGAAGATTCTCCGCTATTTGTAACGACTACCGAAGCTCCTTTAGCCGCATTTTGAACTTTAAAACCTCCAACGGCGACTATGCAATCCGCTTTGCTATATCGAACCAAATTTGCGATTATATCCGCCGCGTCGCTCGTATTATTTGAAGTTACTTCCGAGTAAACCATCGTATTAATAAAATTTTCGTTTAATTTTCCGACTATTCTGTCTATCAATCCTATTTGATTGAAAGAACTTCCGTCTGTCACTATTATTGCCCTTCCGCCGTATTTTTTTATCACATCGGTTAAAGAGTCGAGCGAGTTTGCTCCAAATATTATTTTAGTCGGTATTTTAAATTCTATTATATCCATTTTCCTAAACAATCTATTATAAATATTAGTTATATTTTCGGAATATTAATTGTTAATTTTTAATCGTTAATTAATAATATTTATAATATTGATTTTTTACAATTAATATTATAATCTAAAATAAATAAATTTTTAAGGAGAGATATTTAATGAGAGTTTTATTAAAATCGGAAGAATACGAAAAAGTCCTTCCAAGACTTGCCGCAGAAGTAATAGAAAAAGAAAATATCGACAAGTTAGCGATTGTGGGAATCAGGCGAAGAGGAGATTATTTGGGCATAAGATTAAAAAAACTTATAGAAGAAAAAGTTAATGTAAATTTGCCAATCGGAGCTATAGACATTAATTTATATAGAGACGATTTATCCTCGCTTTCGGAATTTCCAGAAATAAAAGAAACCGATATTCCATTCGACATAACGGGAAAAAGCGTATTGTTGGTTGACGATGTTCTTTATACGGGAAGAACGATAAGAGCGGCTTTGAACGCTTTATTCGAATACGGACGCCCGCAGAGAGTTTCTTTACTCGTTTTGATGGACAGATTCGGAAGAGAGCTTCCAATTTCTGCAAATTATATCGGACTTGCTTTGAATGTTCCAAAAGAGCAGTATGTATCCGTTAGAATAAAGGAACTTGAAGGCGAAGATGTAATTCTATTAAAGGATAGAAGTTAATTATTTATTCTCCAAATTTTCTAAAAAGTGAAGAATAAGTGTCGTAAAATTCCGTTTTAGAAAAATCGTTTAATGATTCTTTCGGAAGTTTATCGACAATGATTTTAAAATACGAAAATAATTTTCTGAATTTAACAATATCGTTTTCCGACAAAAGCAAATCATGTTTTGGTCCGTAATCTTCGTTATTTTTTTGGTCTCCCGTTTCAAATAGTTTTTCCGCAAGGTCCAAATCCATTTGAGTTATCTCGCCGTCAAAATCTTCTTTTCCGTTTTCTCTTTGATTAATTTTTTCGTTTGTCAAAATCGAATCGTCCTTATTCAAACTAAATTCTTCATCGACTTTAGCGTTTAAATCTATATTTTGTTCTTCAATTTTTAATTCTTTTTCTTCGGGCATTTTCGTCTCCTTTGCATTTAAAAGTTCTTCCGAATCTATAGAATCGAAATCCTCTATAGATTTTATTTGATTATCGTCATTTTTATTAGAATCGTTTTCATTATTTATAGAAATAAGCTCGATTCCTTCTTCGGGTTCTTTTCCTAAAATAAAATTTTCCAATATATTAAAATCGTTTTCGTTAATCTCTTCGATTTCGTCTAAATTTAAATCTTTTAATATTATATCGGCGTTGTTTATATCGTCTTCGTAATATCTGTTTTTATTTTGCTGAAGTATGTCGTCAAAAATGCTTTCTTCTTCGGCGCTTAACTCTCCGATAATTTCAAGTTTGCTTAAGGTTTCTTCTTTTTTTTTTAACTCGTTTTTAGCGATTTCCAACTCCATATTAATTTCTTCGTTTTCTTTTGGAATTAAATCCTCGATTTCTTCGATTGAATTAGAATCGTTTCCCAAATACGCTTTATACATTTCCTCTTCTTCCGCGCTTAATATGTCGGTTATCTCCAAAGTATTTATTAAAGGCGCTTCTTCCTCTTTTTCTTCAATTTCTTCGGGAATTATATCTTCGACTTCTTCAATTAAATTGGCATCGTCTCCTAAATATGCTTTATACATTTCCTCTTCTTCTACGCTCAATTTATCAGTTATTTCAGAATTGTCTAAAGATTTTATATCTTCGGTTATGTTTTCAATTGCTTCCGTTTCATTATTTGATTTATTATTTTCAATTTCTTTATTTTCCTTATTTTCTTCAATGGATTTTATATAATCTTCATGCAACTTCTTAAATTTGTTTATATAAAAATTGGTTTTATCTTCTTCATTATTATTATTATCTTCGGTTGTATTTTCAGTCGTTTCTGTTTCGGTCGTTTCTAATTCTTCTTTAATCTCTTCAGGTTCTTCAATTATAGGGCTTTCAATTTTATTTACTTCTTCGATATTTTCTAATTTTTCACTTTCTACATTTTCTATATTTTTATTTTCCGTGATTTCCTCTTTTATTTCAGTTTCATTATTTGATTTATTATTTTCATTTTCTTTATTTTCTTCAATAGACTTTACATATTCCTCATGCATCTTCTTGAATTTATTTATATAATAATTAGTTTTGTCTTCTTCCTCGATTAATTTATCCGTTGTTTCCAAATCGTCTTCTTTTTTTATTTCTTCGGATTTATTTTCAATCGTTTCCGTTTCATTCGTTTCTAATTCTTCTTTAATCTCTTCTGGCTCTTCGATTGTAGGACTTTCAATTTTATTTACTTCTTCGATATTTTCTAATTTTTCTTCTTCAGTATTTTCTATATTTTTATTTGCCGTAATTTCTTCTTTTATTTCAGTTTCATTATTTGATTTATTATTTTCAATTTCTTTATTTTCTTCAATAGACTTTACATATTCCTCATGCATCTTCTTGAATTTATTTATATAATAATTCGTTTTTTCCTCTTCTTCTTTTTCTTTATTATTTTCTATATCGTCAATATGCGCGGTTTCGTTTTCTATAGTTTGTTCTTCTAATACAAAATTATCTTTTCTCATATTATCATCCGATACTATAATATTTTCTTTATCCTCGTTTATATCTTTATCTTTAGTTATCAAATCCAATTCGTTGCCCGAAAGTTCCATTACTTCATTATTGGAATTAATACTTTTAATATAATCGCTTTCGTCTATATAATCCACATTATCAACGGAAGGCACAATAACTTCTTTATCTTCGTATTCTGCAATTTCATCCTCTTTCTTTAAATTATCCTCTTCCATTAAATCTATTTCTTGCATATTAGATTTTTCGGAATTATTTTTATAAATATCATTGTCTTTACTTCCAAAAACGGCGTCTTCCAGATTAAATTCCTCTACATTTTCAATATCGGTTAAATCGTCTTCGGTTAAACTTATATTATTTTTAGCCTCATTATATAAATTATTTTCTTCTTCAGTATATGCTTCGCTCAAATCGTTTTCGTTTATTGAATTTTCTGTTATTATATTTTCGGTTTCGTTATTTTCGATAGTATTAATGGAATTATTTTCCGTAATAATATTTTGATTTAAATTTGAATTAAAATTAGAATTATTATTTATATTTATATATTTATTCGTATCGTCTTCTCTGTCAATTAAAATCGTTGGAAATTCATTTTCTTTAACTTCAATATTTTTATCGAGCAAATTGTCGAGTTCGTATTCGTCTATTGCAATATCTTTATTAAAAACGCTTACAAAATCTTTTTTCATAATTAATTCTCTTCAAAATTTTTTCTTAAAATTGAATATCTATTCGGTATATTGATTATAATATCTTCCGTTATCGGCGAATTATAATCAAAACCTTCGGGCAAATATCCGCTCTCTCTCATTCCGCCCGCGATTTCCAAAACTTCGGCAACGGAAGTTCCGTATTTGCAAAGATAAGTTCCGCCGCTTACAACCGCTCCTTTTACGGTGATATTAATATATTTTTCTTCGGAGTTTGAATTAATCCGAAAAAGCTTAATTGCAATTCCAAATAAAAATACGAATAAAATAAATGATAAACAAATTATTTTTTCTTTCATAATTTTAGTATATCATTATTTTAATATAATATCAATTAATTTTTAAATATTATTAAAACATTTTCCCCGTAAATTTTTATCTCATATTTCAGATTATATTTATAATTTTCCAAAAATTTTTTATAATATTTATAGCTCAATTCCACAATCAAATATCCGTTTTCGTTTAATAAATTTCTTTCAATTATTAACGATATTACCGTTTCGTAAATTTTTGAATTATAAGGCGGGTCGAAATAAATTATATCGAATTTTTCATTTGTTCTTTTCGCATAATCTTCGGCGGCGATTCTTTTTATTTTATATTTTTCGCTTTCGTTTTCAAATATATTTTTTGCATTAATAAATATATTTTGAACTGCATCTCTGTCGATTTCCACAAAGACACAGTATTTTGCTTCTCTGCTTAAAGCTTCGAAACCAATTGCTCCGCTTCCAGAACATAAATCTAAAAATATTTTATCTTTAACTTCTATTATATTAAATAAAGCCTCTCGCACTTTGCTTTGAGTGGGTCTGAAATCTCTTTTCGGAGCGATTATTTTTTTATTTTTTTTATAGCCAGATATTATATGCATGGATAAATTATAATTGAATAATTTTATTTGTCAAAATAAAAAGCATCGCAATTAAATACGATGCCTTTTTTATATTGAAATTTCAAAACTATTTACTAGTATCGTCTAATATTTCTTCGGTAGCTTTTTCGTTTATCAATGAATAAGTAATTTCCAAACTATAATTGCTAAATTTTATTCTCAAATGACCGTCTTCAATAAAAACTGCAACTGCTGTAATTCCGTTATTGCTTTTATTTCTCACGCCTTCCAAATTATAAATCGTTCCATCTTCGTTCGATACTTCATAAAATTTGCCTTCTGCTTCTGTAATCTCTCCGTCCTCGCTTTTCGTTATAACGCTTATATAAGGCTTTGAATTTTCATCGACTTTTACATCGGCATAATAATAAATTTTTCTCGTATATTCGCCGAGAAGATAATATGCTCCAGATTTGAAAGACAAATCTTTGAACTGAATTAAACCTTGATTTGTATTGATAGTTAATTTGCCGTTTGGACTGTCGGAAGGAAATTCGGGCGCAGGTGTTTCTCCCGCTTCCGTCACGGACATGTAATTTCCCGTATCGGTAGGTTTTTTCTTACAAGCCGCTGAAATAATAACCGTCATGATAGCGAGCGCTATTAAGCATAATATTTGTTTTTTAGTAATCATAATGATACTCCCTAAAATATTTGTTCATATATATATTATAGTCAATTTTTTAATAAAAGTCAAGTAAAAATTTATGCCAGCTATTAAAAAA
>NZ_JBNMIZ010000023.1:0-19571 GCF_050873525.1 Brachyspira sp.
AACCGCGAACCGCGAACCGCGAACCGCGAACAAAGTAGTTTAAACTTTTTTAATTCTTTTAAATACAAGTTTTTATTTATTCAATCTTTTTTAAGTTCAATTAATTTTTTAAGTGCATTTATTCATTTTGCAAAAAATCAAAATTCTTGTTCTTTTTTTGTAGAAAAAAAGAACCAAAAAACTACTTCTTTTTGTCAAAAAGAAGCAAAAACAACTTCGTTTAGAATTCATAATTCGTTAGTAAAAACATTTTCGCAGTATTCGGAAAGTCCGTCATCGCGAGTGGAACGAAGCAATATAAATTTAGTTAAATCTTTTTTAACTTCAATTACTTTCGATAGCTTATCGGAGAAAATTAAAAATCTCCGTTTAGTTATAAAAAAATTTCAAACAAGGAGGATATTCAAATGAGGAATATCACAAAAATTTTTACTTTAGTATTATCGTTAATACTATTATTTGCCGTAAGTTGCAGTAATGACGACAAAACGGGAGTCCCAAACAATCCGCCTGAAAACGATACGGAAATCAAGGGCGATAGCGGTTCTGGTGGCAGTAGTGAAACGGAAACGGGCGGTTCTGGAAGTGGAAGCGAAACTGGAGGAAGTGGAACTGGTGGCTCTGGAACGGAAACAGGCGGCGGCTCTGGAACAGGAACGGGAGGCGATAGCGGAAGCGGAACAGGAACGGGAGGCGATAGCGGAAGCGGAACAGGAACAGGAGGCTCTGGAGAAGGCGGCGGTGGAACGGAAACTCCTCCAACTCCAAGCGAAACTGAAACTACTGAAGAAGGATATTTTCCTCCGCCTGAAGGAAAATATAAGTCAGATGCTAGACGATGGGAGCCTGGGTTTGGAGGAAGTTACATGGAGCCTGAAGTTTCTACTATAGATGGAAAAACCAAAATATACGGAGATTTGATTTTACATGACAGTAATGAAAGTCGTAATGCAAAGTTTAATGTTTCAAAATGGAAGAAAACAACCAAAGACGGAAAAATTACTAAAACTGAAGCCGTTGAAATCGAACCTTATAAAATAATAGGAAACGGTAAATATGAGACGCCTACCTTTACTGAAGTTATTTATGATTACGAAACTAAAACTTTGAGTATAACATGCAAAGTTACTATGGACGGAATCGAAAAAACATTGTCAACTAAAAGTGAAAAGTATTAAACATTAAAATATAAAGGAGAATATTCAAATGAGAAATATCAAAACAATTTTTATTTTAGTGTTATCGTTAATGCTATTACTTGCCGTGAGTTGCAGTAATGAAGACAAAACGGGAGGCGGTGAAACTGAAACCACTGAAACTACTGTAACTATTGACGCAAAAGATTTTCCTGAAGGTTTAAAAGGAAGATATAAAGATGATAAACTTGCTTCGTCTGGATTTAGTGGATATAATTTTGAAACAGAAGTTTCTTATTATGAAACAACTAAAACAACTAAAATAGAAGGAAGTTGGCTTAAAGACGGCGTCACCCCAGCTGATACATATCGGTGTGGCGCTTTTATTGAAAAATGGAAACAAACAAAAAAAGACGGAAACCCTATTAAACTTGAAGGCGAATATGTTAACGGTGAAGAAAAATACACAATTATTTATGATTACGCTAGTGAAACTTTAATTGGAACATGTGTGCATCCTGATGTAACAGCCTTATTTAACGGGAAAAAAATAAATTAAACAACCTCAAACATTAAAATATAATTTTTACACACTTTAGCACGGGCGAGGTTAAAAAAAACTTCGTCCGTTGTTATTTATTAAAAACTCGCAATGATTTATTTAAATAGCAATTATGTTTAAATGTTAAATATTTTTCATTTTTTTCTCTTTGAAAAGGGATACATTCCTTTTATATAATATAATTTTTGAAACCTCATGCGAAAGCGTGGGGTTGTTTTTTATATTGTCAAAAATATTGTAATTGCAAACATTTTTAATAATTCCGTCATTGCGAGTGTTATTTTTACTTGTCATTGCGAGGCTCTGCCGAAGCAATCCAAACATAATAAAATTTCTTTTTATAGATTACTTCGCATTTTGCCAAAGGCACGCCTACGGCGGCAAATGCTCGTAATGACAAAATTTTTATCCGTCATTGCGAGCGAGTGAAACGAAGCGAAGCAATCCACTATTTATAAGATTAATTTTAAAATCAAATTTTATTTTAATTAGATTACTTCGGGCTAAAGCCCTCGTAATGACGAAAAATACAGTCATTGCGAATATCTTTAATAATTCCGTCAAAGATTTGGATGTTTCAAATATCGTAAAACCAGAAGATTATAAAGATAAACTTCCTAATAAGATTGGCGGATTAAACCCTCAAAGTTATAATTATACGAGAGTTTACAGAGTTAACTAATTAAATTAAAATAAACCTCAATATAAAGACGATGCATTAAATGTGTCGTCTTTTTTGTATTGAAATTTATATTAAATTAAACTATAATTAAAAATCAAAAATAAAAACGGAATATTACAATGTCTAATAAAAAATTTGATTTAAAAATTATTATGATAGCCTCTTGGTTATTATTATTTTTCGCATGGATATTTTTTTACGCGGTTACTCAAAGACCGACAGCGATATTTTGGATTGTCCTTTCAATATCGGTAATAATTACGGTTTCGACTATAATATACGATAGAAAAAATATCATGTCGCTTGTTAAAATGCGTTTCGTTCATAAGGCTTTTTTCGGAATATTGTCTTTGATTATAATACTTGCGATATTAATTGGCTTGTATATAATAAGCGTTAATTTTCCTTTAAGATTCGATTTGACTAAAAATAAATCTTATACGGTTTCGCAGCAGACGATGGATGTATTATCGAGAATCGACAGTCCGCTTTCGATAGTAGTTTTGCGTTCGCCGAGTTCGGACCCGACTTCTTCCGATTGGAGAGCCGATTTATTATTGGAACAGTATAAAAGAATAAGCAGATATATAAATGTGGAATATATAAATCCAATCGAAAAACCTTCGGCAAAAAGCAAATATCAAATGACTCAAGTTGGCGAGATAGTTTTTACTTACGGACAAAATAAACAAGTTAGAGTTTATAGAAAAGATTTAACTTCGCAGTCAAAAGCGACTTCAGAACCTTTATTTGTCGGGGAAGAAAAATTTACTCAAGCGGTTTATACTTTACTGGAACAGGAATCTTTCGTTGTATATTTTACAGTTGGGCATGGCGAGAGACAATTGCAAGACAGAGGCGGCGAGGGACTTTCTTTCGTAAAAACTTATTTGGAAAATGAAAATTATAGAGTGAGAGAATTAAATATGATTCTTGAAAATATTCCGACAGACGCGTCTCTTTTGATTATCGCATCACCGATAGAAAAATTTTCCAATTTTGAAATAGAAAAATTAAATAATTATGTGAAAACGGGCGGAAAACTGCTAATTTTATACGATAGTTTTATGGATAGAAGCGGTTTCAATAGCAATTTGGAATTATTTTTGCAGGAATGGGGATTTTATACAAGAAACGATTATATAATAGATGTTTCTTCGAGCGTTGTTATTCCCGTTAATATCGTTCCTCAATATACGGCTCATCCTATAACTCAAACCTTAAAAGAAGGAAATGTTTTTGCATGTCTGGTTGTGGCAAGAAGCGTTCGAGCGGGAGAAAATAAATATAACGGAGTTTTTGAAAATATTATAACCACGACTCCGCAAGGATATGCAAAGAGAGAAGCGACTTTCGATTTATCGAGAGCGAGATTCAATCCTCAAACCGATATCGCGGGACCAGTGCCTTTGGGAATAAGCGGAACTTACGAAATTGAAGGGAGAGAAAATCCCGCGAGAATTGTTGTTTTTGGAGATTCTACTTTTGCATTAAACGCATATATAAATCCCGAGCAAGGACAATCGGTTGATATAGCGTTTGCTGGAAATAAAGATTTGTTCATGAATACCGTTGCTTATCTTTTGGAAGCGAGACAGAAAATAACGATAAGACCTAAAGAAGCGAGCGTTAGAAATCTCACTTTGACTACGACTCAAACTAATTTTATAAGATATGTCGCTCAAATTGGACTTCCTTGTTTATTTGGAATTTTGGGAATTCTTATATGGTTTTTCAGAAGAAGATAATTTTAAATTTTTAGTTTTTATATGAATAAAATAAAAGAATTATATAAAAATTATAATTATTATATAAATTACGCAATTTTAGTATTAATCAACGGTTGCACGAGCGTTTTAAATTATATCTCTTCGATTTATGTAAATAGAAGTTTGTCAATATCCGATTTTGCATATTATAACGGAATAATAAATATTTATTCTATAATAATTTTGACGGTTTCGAGTTTCAGTTATTATATAATGCATAATTACGAAAACGAAGAAGACGCTAAAAGATATTGGGCTTACGGATATTTTATAGCGATTATAATATTTGTAGTTTTTGTTTTTTCAATTCCTTTAATCGATATTTTATTCAATATAAAAAATTATAAAGCGCTTTTTATAATTTCTATAGCGATATTTATAAGCGTTTTTACTATAGTGTCGCAGTCGATTTTGAAGATTAATAATTATATCGGGCTTGATTATCTTTCGTCTTTTATAGCTACATTGATTGGGAAAATAATTTTGCTTGCGATTTTTATAATAACGGGACTAACTTTAGAAAAAGCGGTTTCTTCTCTTTTGGCATTTTGCATTATTTATTTTTTTATTCATATTTTTGAACTTAAGAAAAAAAATATTCCGTATTATACTAAAATAAAAAATATTAATAAACATTTTTCGCTTAAAGATTTGTCCGATTTTAAAAATTATATAATAAATGTCGTTATAATTAATTTTATATTTAACTGGATTTCGTTAAACGATGTTCTCATGGCAAACAGATATTTAGACAAAACGAGCGCGGGATATTATTCCACAATGGCTTTGATAATAAAAATGTTTTTCTATATAGGAACTCCGATAGCGGCGGTAATGTTTTCTTATATATTGATTTCAATGAAAAATAAAAATAAAGATAAAGAGCGAAAAGTTTTATATTATTCGATTATATTATATTTGTTTGCGTCTTTATGTTTGTCGGCGTTTTTAATAATATTTGCAAAACAGATAATATTGATTCAATTTACCGAAAGATACGAAGCGATTATTCCGTTAATTCCAAAAGCGACTCTGTTCGGTTTTTCTTTAGGTTTTGCGGTTTTGACTTTTAATTACGGACTTGCCTATAAATTATTCTATCCTTTTTACGGCTATTTAATAATTTTTTCTTATGTTTATTTTAGTTTACGAAACGGCGAGCGAACATTCGAGCGATTTATATTTATAATGACGATATTTTATTCGGTTTTATTTATTTATAATATTTTAATTATACTGTTTCATAAAATATTTTTTAATTATAAAAAGAAGAGTTAAAAATGGAACTTAATTCTTGGACTTTTTTAATAGGCATCGCTTGTTTAATATTATTAATATCGCCGTTTATATTGCTAATAATTTTTATTATAAAATATATTTCAACGCTTAAAGTCGGTAATAAAAGCATGACATCCGCTATCATAATGCTTGTAACGATTTGCATTGCCTTAGGATTTTTAATTATTTCGGTTTCAATACTTATGCAAAATGGAAGCGGTTTAGCAAGCGCGGGAAGTATTATATTAGTTGGATTAGTTTTTTGCAGTATCATAATTTTTGATATTGGAAGTATAATTGCTATTTGCGTATTGTCATTATCGTCTAATGATAATACGAAGGTGTAAAAATATAGCTCAATTTTTGTAAATTTCTTATTTTTTTTTTTTTTTTGTATAAGAATACGAAATTTTATTTGACTTTTTTATCAATGTGTTATACTCTATAAAATAAGTTTCCATAAAACTTAAATATAATAAATAATTTTTATAACAGGAGTTAATAATTATGGAAAGTAAAGATATTTTAGATTTGGTTTTATCGATTTTGAAACGTTTGCGAATACAGAAACGGAAAACGAGATTAATAGTAAGCGCGGTAATATTGCTACTAGGTATTATTATATTTTTTGCGGTTAATCTTTATCAAGATCCCGAAGTAAAATTGTGGTTATTAATGAATTCCTCAATCAATAACAGCAGTATCGAGGCAGAAATGTTAATAAGGGCTGCAAGGAGCGACAATCTTGAAAATGTTAAACTATTGGTAGAGCAGGGAATGAATGTTAACGTTAAAGATGCATTCGGTTTTACCGCTTTAATGTCGGCTTCAGATGAAGGGAATTTAGAAATAGTTAAATATTTAATAGAAAACAGAGCGAAAATTAACGCTAAAAATAAAGGCGGCTACACGGCTTTAATATTGGCTTCATATAATGGACATTTAGAAATAGTTAAATATTTAATAGAACATGGCGCAAAGATTAACGCTAAAGATAAAGACGGCAAAACGGCTTTAATGCGGGCTTCGTCTTACAGACATTTAGCAATTGTTAAATATTTGATAGAAAACGGCGCGAATGTTAACGCTAAAGATAAATATGGTTCAACGGCTTTAATGGATGCTTCAGGAGAAAAAGGATATTTTGATATAGTTAAACTTTTAGTAGATAACGGAGCGAAAATTAACGCTAAAAGTAAAAGTGGCTACACGGCTTTAATAGAGGCTTCATTGTGGGGAAATTTTGAAGTGGCTAAATATTTGATAGGAAAAGGAGCGGATATTAGGATTAAAAATAAACATGGAAAAACCGCTTTGGATTATGCAAAAAGCGAAGAGATAAAAGCGTTAATAGAGGCTGCGATGGACGGCAATTTTGATAAGTCTAAACTATTGGTAGAATTGGCAGAACAAGAAGAGAATGTTAACTCTAATGATAAAGACGCAGTAAGGGATTTAATACGGGCTTCGTGGAATTTAGAAACCCTAAAGGATTTGGTGGAAAACGGCGCTAATATTAACGCTCAAGATGAAAATGGCGAAACGGCTTTAATGTGGGCTTCAAGAGTAGGAGAGGATTTAGAAATTGTTAAATATTTAATAGAACATGGCGCAAAGATTAACGCTCAAGATAAATATGGCAATACGGCTTTAATGGAGGCTTCAGAGGAAGGGGATTTAGAAATTGTTAAATATTTGATAGAAAACGGCGCGGATATTGAAGTTGAAAATAAATATGGAAATACGGCTTTAATGTTGGCTTCGCGTAATGGAGATTTGGAAACGGTTAAATATTTAGTAGAAAACGGAGCGGAGATTGACACTAAAAATGAAAATGGCGAAACGGCTTTAACAAAGGCTTCGTTCGGAGGGAAGTTAGAAGTAGTTAAATATTTAGTAGAAAACGGTGCTAATATTGACGCTAAAGCTAAAAGTGACGCTTTAATGTGGGCTTCGGGAGTAGAAGTAGTTCAATATTTATTAGAAAACGGCGTGGATATTAACGCCAAAGCTAAAAGTGGCTCAACGGCTTTAATGGTTGTTTCATCGGTAGGGGAGTTAGAAATAGTTAAATATTTGATAGAAAAAGGAGCGGATGTTAATATTAAAAATAACGAAGGTAAAACCGCTTTGGATTTGGCAGAAACCGAAGAGATAAGAGAAGTATTGAGAAAAGCTGGAGCTAAATAGAATTCGTCATTGCCGTTGCCGAATGATGATATAATAATTCTGTCATTGCGAGCCTAACGAAGTAAGGCGTGGCAATCTACTATTAATATAGTTAAATTTTGAAAATGGAATTCTATTAATTTTGGATTACTCGCCAACGGCGGACTTTAGTCTCGCATTTTTGCAAATGCTCGTTCCCTGTGGGACGCAGAGCGAATGACGATTACAAATAAGTCTTTTAATTAAACTGTGAATATTATATAATAAATTCATATAACATTTTATTTCTATTTATTAAAGGAGTCTTGATTATGAATAGAAAAATTACTAACAAAATAATATTAATAATTTCCGCATTTTTAATATTATCGTCTTCGTTATTTGCAAATTGGGCGCATGGGTGGTTGCTTGTCTTCTTTGGTGGCATTTTGGCTTATGGATTTTTAACAGTTATTCCATTCATAATTATAATAGCGATAATAAATTTTATATTACGAAAACGAAACCTGAAAACGAGATTAACGGCAAACATAATAATGTCGGTTCTATGGCTTTTTACTCCCGCTTATGCAACCGTAATTCTAATTATAATTGAAACTATAATTATAATAGTATTGTTAATAAAAAAAGACGATATAAAAAAGCGTAACGATTATTATGCTTTAATAAGGGTTTCGAATAATATTGAAGGATTAAAACTATTAGAAAACGGAGTGGATATTAACGCAACAGATAAAGAAGGTTGGACGGCTTTAATGGACGCTTCAAATAAAGGATATTTGAAAAGAGTTCAATTTTTAGTAGAAAACGGCGCAGATATTAATATTAAAAATAACGATGGCAAAACTGCTTTAGATTTGGCAAAAACCGAAGAGATAAAAGAAGTATTGAGAAAAGCTGGAGCTACGGAATAATAATTTGATTTATAATTAAATAAATAATATTTTTATATCAAAATTGAGGAGAAAAACAATGATAAAAAAACTAATTTTAACGGCTATTATAATTTTAGGAGTAATAAATTGTTCGGGAAATTCTGGAAAAGAATTAATAGAAACGGCAACAAATGACAATTTTGAAGAGGCTAAACTATTGGTAGAATTGGTAGAACAAGAAGATAATGTTAACTCTAATGATAAAGACGGAGTGACGGATTTAATGCAGGCTTCGGAAAATGGGAATTTAGAAACCGTAAAGGATTTGGTGGAAATAAAACGAGTAAATATTAACGCTAAAAATGAAAATGGCGAAACTGCTTTAATTAGCGCTTCAAAGTGGGGGCAGTTAGAAGTAGTTAAATATTTATTAGAAAAAGGGGCTGATATTAACTCTAAAGATAAAGACGGCTACACTGCTTTAAGTTTGGCTTCAATAGTGGGGAATTTAGAAATTGTTAAATATTTGATAGAAAAAGGAGTTGATATAGATGGCGGAACTGCTTTAATAATGGCTTCAGCAGAAGAAAGGAATTTAGAAATTGTTAAATATTTGGTGGAAAAAGGAGCGGATATTAACGCTCATGAAGATTTAAGAGGCGAAACTGCTTTAATAATGGCTTCAGCAGAGGGGCATTTAGAAATAGTTAAATATTTAGTAGAAAACGGAGCGGATATTAACGCTAAAACTAAAGGTGACATAACTGCTTTAATGTGGGCTTCAAGTCCTGGAACGAGGGCTGGAGGAGATGGATATTTAGAAATAGTTGAATATTTAATAGAAAAAGGAGCGGAGATTGACGCTAAAAGTAAAAGTGGTTCAACGGCTTTAATAATGGCTTCAGCAGAAGAATGGAATTTAAAAACAGTTAAAATTTTAGTAGAAAACGGCGCAGATATTAACGCTCAAAATAATGACGGCTATACGGCTTTAATGGTAGCTTCATACTCAGAAGATATGTTCTTGAGCCATTTAGAAATAGTTAAATATTTAATAGAAAATGGAGCGGATATTAACGCTAAAAATAACGAAGGTAAAACCGCTTTGGATTTGGCGGATACTGACGAGATAAAAGAAGTATTGAGAAAAGCTGGAGCTAAATAGAATTTTATTAAATTTGGATTACTCGCCAACGGCGGACTTTAGTCTCGCATTTTTGCAAATGCTCGTAATGACAATGTATTTTTCGTCATTGCGAGACGAAGTCGTAGCAATCCAAATAAAAATAAATAAGTCTTTTAATTAAACTGTGAATATTATATAATAAATTCATATAAAATTTTATTTCTATTTATTAAAGGAGTCTTGATTATGAATAGAAAAATTACTAATAAAATTGTATTAATAATTTCCACATTTTTAATATTGTCGTCTTCGTTATTTGCTCAAATAAGCGGTTGGGCGATTGGGTTTTTGTATACAGCCATTTTTATCATTCTTTATTTAGGAGTTCTTATAGTTCTTCCACTCATAATTATAATAGTGATAATAAATTTTATATCACAAAAACGAAACCTGATAAAAAAACATAGCGATTATTATGCTTTAATAAGGGTTTAGGATAATATTGAAGGATTAAAACTATTAGAAAACGGAGTGGATATTAACGCGACAGATAAAGAAGGTTGGACGGCTTTAATGGACGCTTCGAATAAAGGATATTTGAAAAGAGTTCAATTTTTAGTAGAAAACGGCGCGGATATTAATATTAAAAATAACGAAGGTAAAACCGCTTTAGAATATGCTTCGGATAAAGGATATTTGGAAATAGTCAAATATTTAGTAGAAAATGGCGCAAATATTAACGCTAAATCTTATAATGATATGACGGCTTTAATGTGGGCTTCATTGTCTGGAAATTTAGAAGTGGTTAAATATTTGGTAGAAAATGGGGCAGACATCAATGCTAAAGAATATAATAACGGCTGGACTGCTTTGGAATATGCTTCGGACAGAGGAAATTTGGAAATAGTCAACTATTTAAAAATGAAAGATATTAATTATAAAAGCGAAACGGATTTAATAAAGTTTTCATACAGCAGAAATTTAGAAGGAGTTAAATATTTAATAGAAAAAGGAGAGGATGTTAACGCTAAAGATAAAGACGGCGATACCGCTTTAATGTTGGCTTCAAAGAAAGGATATTTGGATATAGTCAAACTTTTAGTAAATAACGGCGCGTATATTAATGCGAAAGATAATAACGGCTGGAGCGCTTTAATATTGGCTTCGGACGGGGGACATTTTGAAGTTGTTAAATATTTGATAGAGAATGGGGCGAATGTTAATATTCAATACGAACATGGAGAAACCGCTTTGATATGCGCCGCGGTGGAAGGTTATTTGAAAATAGTCAAATTTTTAATAGAAAACGGTGCGAATATTAGGATTAAAAATAACGATGGAAAAACCGCTTTGGATTTTGCAAAAACCGAAGAGATAAGAGAAGTATTAATAAAAGCTGGAACTAAATAAAATTTTATTTCTATTTAAAGGAGTTCTAATATGGAAGGATGGGGATATTTATTTGCAGGCATTTTGCTATATCCTATCTTTATTAGGTTGATTTTTACTTCGTTTTTAATTATAGTTCTAATTATAATTATAGCAAAGATAATAAATCCGTTATTACAAATATATAAACCAGAAATAAAATTAACAAAAAATAAAGTAATATTTATATCGGCATGTCTTACTATAATAACTATATCAGTCATATTAATTACATTTATAAATATATTGGAAGAATCCTCCTACATATCGCTTTTAGAAGTTTATTCTAAATTTTTGGTTATTTTATTCTCAATTCTATTCAATGTTATAATCTTAATTGTAATAGCAAGAATGAATTTATCATTACGAAAACGGGAACTACAAGTAAAGTTACTAGCAAATACGGTAATATTACTATGGCTTGTTACATTAGGCAGATTAATTAAAAATAGAATCATAATTTTTCCATTAATTATAATGGCGGTAATAAATTTATTATTAAGAAAGCTGGAATTAAAAATAAGGCTAAAAGCAAATATAACGGCATGCCTTATTATAATAAATTTACTATTACAAAAACGGGGACTAAAATCAAAGTTAAAAGTAAATATAACGGTATGCTTTATTATATTGATTATAGCTATATTAATTAAGTCTATATTTTGAAATACCGCTTTAAATATGTCGGAAACAGAAGAGATAAGATGTTGTATTGAGTAAAATTGTAGTGAAATAAAATTTTATTAAATACGGTTAAAAAAAAATTTGTCATTCGCCATTGCCGAATGATGATATAATAATTCTGTCATTGCGAGACGAAGTCGAAGCAATCAACTATTAATGAAGGGAAACTTTTAAATAAAATTTTATTTTAATTGGATTACTTCGGACTTCGTCCTCGTAATGACGATAGATTATTTTTGAAGAGATTTATTTATAAGTCGAGGCAATCCAAATAAAAATAAATAAGTCTTTTAATTAAACTGTGAATATTATATAATAACTTTATATAAAATTTTATTTCTTTTTATTAAAGGAGTCTTGATTATGAATATAAAAATTACTAACAAAATTATATTAACGGCTATTTCATTTTTACTTACGGTATCATGTTTTTCAAAGTCTGGAAGTTCGGATATTCCAATAATGTCGGCTATAATAAAAAAAGATATTAATCAATTAAATTCCATATTGGAAAAAGAAGATATAAATATTAACGATGCTTTTATGGTAAAAATAAACGGCTCTGTTATTGATATGACGCCGTTAGAGTTGGCTTCGCAGTATGGAAATTATAAAATAGTAAAACTTTTAATAGAAAACGGCGCTGATGTTAACTCCACAAATTCGCATGGTATGACTGCTTTAATGTGGGCTTCATCGTCTGGAAATTTAAAGTCGGTTAAATATTTGGTAGAAAACGGCGCGGATATTAACATTAGAGATATATCTGGCAACACGGCTTTAGATTTGGCAAAAAATAGAATAGTAAAAGAAGTATTGAAAAATGCGGAAACTATAAAGTCAAGTGATAATTCATTTAAATTAAAAGTAGATAATCAAGAATATATAATAACGGCTAATAATATTAACGCTGCTTTTATTAAAGCGGTAATGGAAGATAATATATACGGAGTAATATTTGATAAAGATACATACGAGATAATGCCTTTAACATACGGTTCATATTCTGGCAATTTTCCATTGGTTAAATTCGCAATAGAAAACGGCGCGAATATTAACGCTGAAGATGGATACGGCGATACGGCATTAAGGATAGCTTCTGGAGAAGGGCATTTAGATATAGTTAAATATTTAGTGGAACATGGAGCGGATGTTAATGCCGAAGGTAAATACAGCGATACGGCAGTAAGGATAGCCGCAGAAAGAGGGCATTGGGAAATAGTCAAATATTTAACGGAAAACGGGGCGGATGTTAATGCTAACCGTAGTGAATTCGGCGTTGAAGTATTAGGTTTAGCTTTGTCAGAAGAAAATTGGGAAATGTTTAAATATTTGATAGAAAACGGAGCGCATGTTAATTCGGCAATTGGAAATAGAGGCGCGACGGTATTAGAGTTAGTTTTAGAAGATGAAAATTGGGAAATTGTTAAATACTTAATAGAAAATGACGCGGATATTAACAACTCTGAAACTGATGATGAATATAACGAGACGGCTTTAATGCGGTCTTCAAGGACTGGAAATTTAGAAATGGTTAAATATTTGATAGAAAAAGGAGCGGATATTAATAGAAAAAGCTATTATAAAGGTATGACGCCTATAATGTCGGCTTCGATTGGCGGAAATTTAGAAATAATAAAACTTTTAATAGAAAACGGCGCGGATGCTAATGCTATAGATAAACACGGCGAGACGGCTTTATTGAATGCTTCAAAAGAAGGTGATTTAGAAGTAGCTAAATATTTAATAGAAAACGGAGCGGATGTTAATATTAGAAATAATAATGGAGAAACCGCTTTAATGGAGGCTTCATATAATGGACATTTAGAAATAGTTAAATATTTAGCTGAAAATGGAGCGGAAATCAACGCTGGAGCTGATAACGACTGGACAGCTTTGGAATTTGCTTCGAGAAAAGGGAATTTAGAAATTGTTAAATATTTGATAGAAAACGGTGCGGATATTAATTCTGGAAGCGAACGGAACGGCAGAGCTTTGATTGAGGCTTCAGGGTCTGGAAATTTAGAAGTGGTTAAATATTTATTAAAAAACGGTGCGGAGATTGACGCTCAAGATGAAGCTGGCGATACGGCTTTAAGTCGAGCTTCAAAGGATGGGCATTTAGATATAGTTAAATATTTGGTAGGAAAAGGCTCGGATATTAATCCTAAATATGGAGCGGTGGCTTTAATACGGGCTTCAGAAGAAGGTAATTTAGAAATTGTTAAATATTTGATAAAAAAAGGAGCAGATGTTAATTCTAAAGATGGAGCGGTGGCTTTAATACGGGCTTCATATAATGGGCATTTAGAAGTAGTAAAACTTTTAATAGAAAAAGGAGCGGATGTTAATATTAAAGATAATTATGGAAGAACTGCTTTGGATTTTGCAAAAAACGAAGAGATAAAAGAAGTATTGAGAAAAGCTGGAGCTAAATAGAATTTATTAAATTTGGATTACTTCGGTTTCTTACAAAACCTCGTAATGACGATGCATTATTTTGTCATTGCCGTTGACGAATGATGATATAATAATTCTGTCATTGCCGTAGGCACACAGAGTGTGCGAGACGAAGTCGAAGCAATCAACTATTAATGGAGCGAAATTTTAAAATCAAATTTTATTAATTTTGGATTACTTCGCTCACTTCGTGTGCCTTTGGCAACGCTCGTAATGACAGTTGAAAAATATAGTCATTGCGAGACGAAGGTGTGGCAATCCAAATGAAAATAAATAATGCTTTTAATTAAACTATGAATATTATATAATTAACTTTATATAATTTATAAATTTAATATTAATATTTTATATCAAAATCGAGGAGAAAAAAATGACAAGAATAATTATGTTTGCGGCTAATTTATTTTTACGGGCGTTTTCAAAGTCGGGAAAAATTAGTAGCGAAAATAGTGAAAAAATTTTGCGGACATTAGAAACTTTTTCAAGAGAGTTGGAGGACAAGCTGGAGGAAAAGTTGGAAGAAAAGTTGGAGGACTGGAATAATCCAAATAGTCAAGATAGTCCAAATAATCCGAACAGTCAAAATAATCCAACTGAAGAAATAATGTCGGTTATAATTGTAAACGATATTAATCAATTAAATTCCATATTGGCAAAAGGAGAGCTAAAAATTAACGATACTTTTAATGTAGAAATGAACGGTTCTACTATTAAAAAGACGCCTTTAGAGTTGGCTTCGCAGTGCGGAAATTATGAAATAGTTAAAATTTTAATGAGAAACGGCGCTAATGCTAATACAAAAAGCTATGATGATATGACGCCTATAATATCGGCTTCGGTTATAGGAAATTTAGAAATAGTTCGATTTTTATATGAAAGAGGAGCTAATATTAACGCCAAAGAAAATACTGAAAAGAACGCTTTAATGTTGGCTTCACAGTATGGACATTTTGAAGTGGTTAAATATTTGGTGGAAAGGGGAGCGGATATTAACGCCAAAGATAAAAGCGGAGATACGGCTTTAATGTGGGCTGTGCAGTCTGGATATTTAGATATGGTTAAATGTTTAGTGGAAAGAGGAGCTAATGTTAACTACAAAAATTCCGAAGGTATGACGGCTTTAATGTGGGCTTCATCGTTTGAAAATTTAGAAGTGGCTAAATATTTGCTAGAAAAAGGAGCGGATATTCATTTGAGAGATGATAGAGGAAATACCGCTTTGGATTATGCAAAAACTACAAGGACAAAAGAAGAATTGATAAAAGCTGGAACTAGAGAATAATAATTTAATTTATAATTTATATATAATATTTTTATACAAAATCAAGGAGAAAAAAATGATAAGAATAATTATGTTTGCGGTTAGTTTATTTTTACGAATGTTTTCAAAGTCTATAAATTTTAATAGCGAAAATAGCGAAAAAAATTTTCGGACTTTAGAAACTTTTTCAAGAGGGATGGAAGATTGGAATAGTCCAAATAATATAAATATTCAAAATAATACAACTGAAAAAATAATGTTGGTTATAATTGAAAACGATATTAATCAATTAAATTCCATATTGGCAAAAGGAGAGATAAAAATTAACGACACTTTTAATATAGGAATGAACGGTTTTATTATTAAAAAGACGCCGTTAGAGTTGGCTTGCCAGTATGGGAAGTTAGAAATAGTTAAAATTTTAATAAGAAACGGCGCCGATATTAATATGAAAAGTTATAATGGTGTGACGCCTATAATGTCGGCTTCGATTGGAGGATATTTAGAAATAGTTAGATTTTTACATGAAAGAGGAGCAGATATTAACGCTAAAGCAGATACTGAAAGTAACGCTTTAATGGGGGCTTCACAGTTTGGACATTTTGAAGTGGTTAAATATTTAGTAGAAAAGGGAGCGGATATTAATCTTAAAGATATAACTGGAGATACGGCTTTAAAATGGGCTGCGATTTTAAATAAAGGGCATCATTTAGATATAGTTAAATATTTAGCGGAAAGCGGCGCTAATCTTAACTCCCAAAATTCCGTTGGTATGACGGCTTTAATATGGGCTTCATTGTTTGGAAATTTTGAAGTGGCTAAATGTTTGGTAGAAAAGGGAGCGGATATTAACGCTGTAGATACAAGTAACAGCACGGCTTTAATGTTTGCTTTACGGGCTGAAAAGTTGGAAATAGCTAAATATTTAATAGAGAGCGGAACGGATGTTAATATTAGAGATAATAATGGAGAAACCGCTTTAAACTTGACTGCTGGTGAAAAAGGATATTTAGAAATAGCAAGACTTTTAATAAAAAAAGGAGCAAATGTTAATAATACTACTACATCTGGCTGGACAGCTTTAATGAATGCTTCATATAACAGACATTTAGAAATAGTAAAACTTTTAATAGAAAATGGAGCGGATGTTAATATTAGAAATAGTAGTGGAAATACCGCTTTGGATTATGCAATAACTAAAGAGATAAGAGAAGTATTGAAAAAAGCTGGAAGTATTTCAAAAAGTATGGAAGAGGGGAATAGTCCAAATAATCTAAATATTCAAAATAATACAACTAAAAAAATAATTTCGGCTATAATGGAAAACGATATTAATAAATTAAATTCCATATTGGCAAGAGGAAATATAAAAATTGACGATACTTTTTTTAAGGTAGAAAAAAATGGTATTATTATTGAAAGGAACGCTTTAATGTTGGCTTCAGAATATGGTAATTTAGAAATAGTTAAAATTTTAATAAGAAACGGCGCTAATCTTAACTCCCAAAATTCCGAAGGTATGACGGCTTTAATATGGGCTTCAAGTCATGAAAATTTAGAAGTGGCTAAATATTTGGTAGAAAAGGGAGCGGATATTAACATTAGAGATATAAATGGTATGACGGCTTTAATGTTTGTGTTATCTCTTGGACATTTAGAAATATCTAAATATTTAATAGATAGCGGAACGGATGTTAATAATAGAGATAATTATGGAAGAACCGCTTTAATCTTGACTGCTTACGAAAAAGGATATTTAGAAATAGCAAGACTTTTAATAAGAAAAGGAGCAAATGTTAATAATACTGACATATCTGGACAGACAGCTTTAATATATGCTTCAATAAATGGACGTTTAGAGATAGTAAAACTTTTAATAGAAAACCGAGCGGATGTTAATATGAGAGATGGTAGAGGAATAACCGCTTTGAATTATGCAAGCACTAAAGAGATAAAAGAAGTATTGAGAAAAGCTGGAGCTAAATAATAATTTGTCATTGCCGTTGCCGAATGACGATATAATAATTCTGTCATTGCCGTTGCCGAAGGCACGCAAAGCGAGGCACACAGAGTGTGCGAGCCTAACGAAGTAAGGCGTGGCAATCCGCTATTTAACAAAGTAAAATTTTAAAATCAAATTTTATTAATTTTGGATTGCTTCGCTTTCTTACAAAAGCTCGCAATGACAAAGTCAAATGATATCATTTGCTCTGCGTCCCACACTCTGTGGGCTTTAGCCTAGGGAACGAGGCTATTTAAGACTATGTAATCTAAATTAGAATTCATTAACTTTACTAAATAATGAGTAGTAGTTTATACTTGTTATCAGCTTTTTTATTCATAAATCCATTACTTTTGTAAATTTCTTGTTTTTTTTTTTTTTTTTTTATAAGAATACGAAATTTTATTTGACTTTTTTTAACCAATATGTTATACTCTATAAAATAAGTTTCCATAAAACTTAAATATAATAAATAATTTTTATAACAGGAGATAATAATTATGGAAAGTAAAGATATTTTAGATTTGGTTTTATCGATTTTGAAACGTTTGCGAATACAGAAACAGAAAACGAGATTAATAGTAAGCTCGGTAATCTTGCTAGTCGCTATTATATTTATTGCGGTTAATGTTTATCAAGAATCCGATGGAAAATTGAACGATGGAGAAGAGTTAATGTTATTTTCTGCAACGGTCGGCTATTTTGAAAATGTTAAACTATTGGTAGAGCAGGGAGCGAATGTTAACGCTAAAGATAATAGTGGCGATACGGCTTTAATGAGAGCTTCATCGTCAGGGCATTTAGAAATTGTTAAATATTTAATAGAAAACAGAGCGAAAATTAACGCTAAAAATAAATATGGCTCAACGGCTTTAATGGGCGCTTCATTTTCTGGGCATTGGGCAATTGTTAAATATTTGATAGAAAACGGCGCGAAAATTAACACTAAAGATAAATATGGTGAAACGGCTTTAATAGATGCTTCGAGAGAAAAGCGGTTAGAAGTGGTTAAATATTTGGTAGAAAACGGCGCGAAAATTAACGCTAAAGATAAAAAGGGTGAAACGGCTTTAATGGAAGCTTCAAAGGAAGGATATTTAGAAATTATTAAATATTTGGTAGGAAAAGGAGCGGATATTAGAATTAAAAATAAGGATGGAAAAACCGCTTTGGATTTGGCGAAAACCGAAGAGATAAAAGCGTTAATTGAGGCTGCAATGGACGGCAATTTTGATAAGTCTAAACTGTTGGTAGAATTGGCAGAACAAGAAGAGAATGTTAACTCTGATGATAAAGACGCAGTGAGGGATTTAATAGAGGCTTCGGGATATGGGAATTTAGAAACTGTAAAGGATTTGGTGGAAATAGGACGAATAAATATTAACGCTAAAAATGAAGATGGCGAAACGGCTTTAAGTCGGGCTTCAATGTTAGAGGAGTTAGAAATTGTTAAATATTTAATAGAACATGGCGCAAAGATTAACGCTCAAGATGAAGATGGCAATACGGCTTTAATGTATGCTTCATTGTCTAGAAATTTAGAATTTGTTAAATATTTGATAGAAAACGGCGCAGAGATTGACGCTAAAAGTAAAAATGGCTCAACGGCTTTAATGGATGCTTCGCGTAATGGAGATTTGGAAACGGTTAAATATTTAGTAGAAAACGGCGCAGAGATTGACACTAAAAATGAAAATGGTGAAACGGCTTTAATGTTGGCTTCGTTCAGTTGGAGGTTAGAAGTAGTTAAATATTTAGTAGAAAACGGTGCGGATATTAATATTAAAAATAACGATGGAGAAACCGCTTTGGATTTGGCGAAAACCGAAGAGATAAAAGAAGTATTGAGAAAAGCTGGAGCTAAATAGAATTTGTCATTGCTGTTGACGAATGACGATATAATTCTGTCATTGCGAGACGAAGTCGAAGCAATCAACTATTAATGAAGTGGAACTTTAAAATCAAATTTTATTAATTTTGGATTACTTGACATTGTCCGACTTTGTCGCGGACTTCGTCCTCGTTCCCTGTGGGACGCAGAGCGAATGACGGTTAAAAAAAATTTGTCATTGCGAAGCTCTGCTGAAGCAATCCAAATGAAAATAAATAAGTCTTTTAATTAAACTGTGAATATTATAT
>NZ_JBNMIZ010000024.1:0-19393 GCF_050873525.1 Brachyspira sp.
CAAATCGCGTTTCAAAATGCGGTAAACACCTGCGCGAAAATCGGCGAATCAAAGCCGCTTATATATTATTGTAGGGAATCGAGAAAAAAACTGTCTGCCCGACACGCCGGCTACTGTGTATATTTGACAAAAAAAGTGCCCGCTCATCGCACGCGGACACGCAAATTGCGGAAGATATATTATAATATAAAAAATAAATAATTGACAGAGTTTATATTTATAATATATTTAATTTTCATGAAGAAAATTTTAACCGAAGAATATACAAAAGAAAGTATCGATTATTTGAATAACGCCGACTTGAAGAAAAGAAAAAATCTCGGGCAGTATTTTACTCCGAAATCTATAAGAGAATTGCTACTTTCAAAATTGCCAAAAAAAGATAACGCCGATATTCTCGACCCAGCATGCGGAAGCGGAGAATTTTTGCTTTCATGCGAAAAATATTTTAAAAATCCAAATCTTAACGGTTTTGAAATCGATAAAAATTTAGTTAATATCGCTTCAAAATTGCTAAAAAATTCTAAAAATAATTCCAATATAAAAAATATAGACACTTTGAATATTGACGCAAACGATAATAAAAATAAATACGATTATGTTATAGGAAATCCGCCTTATTTTGAAATCAAATTAAACGAAAAACTTAAAGCTAAACATTCCGACATAATCAAAGGAAGATTAAATATTTTTTCATTATTTATAAAAATCGGTTTGGAATTGCTAAAAGACGGCGGTTATTTGGCTTATGTAGTTCCGCCTTCGATGAATAACGGCGCTTATTTTTCAAAACTGCGGGAATATATAATTAAAAATTCGAGCTTGGAATATTTGCATATAATTGACGGAGCTGATAATTTTCATTCGGCTAATCAAAAAGTCATGCTTATAATACTAAAAAAAACTAATTCAAAAAAATCGAGCAAATATATTTTTGAAAAAAACGGAATTACAATTTTTACGGAAGATAAAAAATTTTTGAATGACGCTTATAAAAATACGGTTTGTCTGAAAGAAATCGGCTATGGAGTAAAAACGGGTTCTATAGTTTGGAACGAGCATAAAGAAAAATTGACTAAAGATAAAAATAATTCCATCCTTTTAATTTGGGCTTCGAATATTATAAGCGGAAAAATAATTATTCCAAACTCAAAAAATAAACCGCAATATATAAAAAATATTCCGAATAATTTGATAATGCGAAGTAGGGTAGTTGTCGTAAACAGAATAACGGGTTCATTAAAAGATATAAATATAAAATCGGCAATAGTTGACGAAAAAGAATTTGTCTGCGAAAATCATGTTAATGTGATTTATCCTCTAAAAAATGCAAATCCCAATTATTCTTTGGAAGATATTTTAAACGCTTTGCAGGACGAAGTTAATATAAAAGTGATGAGACTTATTAGCGGAAATACTCAAGTGTCTAAAACCGAATTGGAAAAACTTCTTCCAATTAAAAAAGTCGATTAAAAAAATTATAAATTGACAATAATTATTATTTGTATATAATTTGAATATTAGATAGTTTATAAGAGTTTTTATGAAAGCGAGGGAAATTATAAGAATTTTAGAAAAAGACGGATGGATTAGGATAAAATCGGGAAACGGACATTTACAATTTAAGCATCACGTAAAAAGAGGAAGAGTTACAGTTCCCTATCATAGCAACCATGATTTATCTAAAAAGACTTTGAAAAGTATTTTTATACAAGCAAAATTAGATTTATAAATTAAGGAAAATTAATTATGAATGGAAAAGTTTACGCTTATATTTCGGACATAGTAAAATCAAAATCAGGCTACAATATATTATTTTACGACTTCCCTGGATGCGTAAGCGCGGGAAAAACTTTGGAAGAAACTATAAAAAACGGAAAAATAGCCTTGCAAATGCATATAGAAGGAATGATTGAAGATAAAGAAAAAATACCGAAACCTTCTTCCCTTGAAAAAATTATTAAAGAAGATAAAGACAGTAAACCTGAAGTGAGAATATTAATAGAATTGGAAAAACTTCTTCCGATTAAAAAGAATTAATAAAATTATTTCAATATTTACAAATGTATCAAAAATGATACTGTTATAATAATGAAAAGCGTAAATAAAAACATAAATACAAAAACAAATCCTATAGGTTCTAATTTTATCGAGTATTTGGCTGAAGAAGGAATTTTGGAAGAATGCTTGGCTTTATCTTCAAAAGAATTAATAGTTTATCAATTAAAAGAGATAATGGAAGAAGAAGCGATAACTAAACAGGAATTAGCAAACAGAATGCATACGAGCAGAGCGGCAATTAACAGATTATTAGACGAAAATAATCAATCGGTAACTTTGGATACTTTGGAAAAAGCGGCTAAATTCTTAAATAAAAAACTAATTATTAAATTTGTATAATTAAAAAATATAAAATAAAATTTAATTTTCAATAAACCACCCGTAGCCTCTCTTTAAATCCCGCACCCAAATTCAAAAAATCTTCCAATTCTATATCCCCGTAAGCGTCTATTAAAATATATTCGTTTTGTGTTTTAGTCAAAAATTGCAAAATCTCTTTATCGCATTCTATCAAATAAAAAGCATCTTCGCATTTATATAGTTTCCCATCAAAAATAGTTTCGATTTTTTTATCGAGAGTTTTTCCGTTCGTTAGCGCCATATTTATTATTATATCCATATTGTTTAATGTTCTTTGACTTATAAGTTCGAGCGATTTTTCTTCGTTCATTATAATTTCGGGTTTATCCGACAAAGTAAAAACCTTAAAGCCTGCGCCATTGGATTTAATTATTTTCTTTGACGCTCTTTTTACTCTTTCTATCGTAATATCGCTAATTGCGGGATTATCGCTTTTAAGTTCGTTTTTACAAAAATCATAAGCGCTCTTGCTTTTTCTTCTTTTATCTCTTCGTCAATTTGCACAAGTATGAATTGTCTATTTCCTCCGTCTTCTTCGTTTAATTCCATTACCGCCTGCGCGGTCGTTCCGCTTCCCGCGAAAAAGTCAAGGATTATGTCGGCTTCCGTATTGTCATTGCTACCATTGTCATTGCGAGCCGATTTATCGGCGTGGCAATCTATTTCTTTGGATTGCCGCACTTCGTTCGCAATGACGGTCGGTTCTGCAACTTTCAACGCTTTTGGGAATTCTTCTTTTATAACGCCGTTTGTTTTTTCATTTTTATTAGTGGAAGTTGAAAGTTGCAAAAGTATTTTTATTAAATTTATAGGTTTTGGAAAAGAAAAAGGAATTGATAATTCTTTAACTTCGTCTGTTCCTTTATCATTGACAAATTCGGATTTCATTAAATCAAAACTTGTTGCTGATAATTTTTCGTCTTTATCAACCATTTCATTTGTTCCAACTTGAAACTCCTTGTTTATATAATTTCTAACTCTTAAGCTATTTTTTGTCTCAACTACTATTCCTAACTCAATAGCTTTTTTCATCCTCTCTTTAGTCCAAAGCCAACGCCTACGATTTCCATTTGAATCGATTGGGCTAAATATTTTTCCATTAAATTCGACATCATAATCTCCACCGCTTGAATATCCTTGAGTGGCTGAAGCAAGAATTGGACTTGTATCATTTTTAAAAAATTTACCTATACTATCGCAAAAAATTTCTTTATTAAAATCTCTATTTATAACAGAATGAAAACTATATGATTTATCTTTAGAATAAATTAAAATATAATCGTGATTTATACCTACATATTTTTCTTGAGCTGGTCTCTGTGCAGAAGTTAATCGTGGAATTGAAGCCACAAAATTATCTTCCCCAAAAATTTCATCGCATAAAATCTTTAAATTCGCCTGTTCGTTGTCGTCAATGCTAATAAAAATTACGCCATCCTCTTTAAGAAGGTCGCGGGCAAGTTTGAGTCGCGGGAGCATAAAAGAGAGCCAGCCGCTATGAGTTCTGCTGCTTTGAATATTCTTAAAAAATCGCAAGTTTTCGCTTTCGATTTCCTCTCCGTTTTCGTCAATTTCAATCAGTCCGACTTCGCGCAAAATCGCTTTATAATCTTCTCTAAAATTGTCGGGATAAATAAAATTATCGTTTGCCGTATTGTAGGGCGGGTCGATATAAATCATTTTAATTTTTTCGCTATATGCGGATTTTAGAATTTTAAGAGCGTCAAGATTATCGCCGCGGATTATTATATTTTTCGGATTGTCATTGTGAGATTTTGCGTAGCAATCTTTTTTATCGTCATTGCGAGCCGATTTATCGGCGTGGCAATCTATTTCTTTGGATTGCTTCACTTCGTTCGCAATGACTGTATTTTTTCCATTGTCATCGCCGAGACTACTGTCCGACTTTGGCGAGGCGTCCCTTTGGGAAACCCCTTGCATTATTTCATTATTGGTAATGACATTAGAATAAATTTCATCCAGTCTCAATTCTTTATTGCAAGGAAAACTATACATAGCGTTAGAAAGTCCTTTTCCCGTCCAAGTAAGTTCATAACCAGAAATGTCAGCTTTTTTATCAATTCCCAAAAGTAAAGAAATCGCTTTCAAATCCGCTTTGCCGTCTTTAATCGTTTGCGGAAAATTAGATTTTAGATTTTCAAAAAATTTGTTTTTTGCCGAGTTGTCTAAAATTTTGACGCCGTTTTTTATCGCTTTACTTTTTTCTATCATTTGCCGTCTCCTTCTTTCATAGCTTTTTGTATCGATTCGAATAAACTTTCTTTATTTATTCTCGTATTGTAAATTACTTTTATATTTTGTCCGCTCGATTTAAGATTATTTTCAAGGCATTCAAAAAATCTTCTCGCGTAATTAATCTTTTGAAGTTCGTCCGAAGGAATGTCGCTTTCTCTATTATAGCCTTTGGTTTCGCAGACGAAAAATATTTTTTGATTATTTTTATTTTTAAGCAAATATGCAAAATCGGGTTCGTATTCTTTATAAGGAGTAGGAATTTTAAATTTTGGAAGTTTCGCAAATACTTCTATAGTTTTGTCGCCGACTTCTCTGTTTTCTTCCAAAATCACTTTTTCTTCGATTGTAGAATCCCAAACGGCTTTCTCGTAAAGATAATTTTCGCTCGGAAATTTATCTTTGCTAATATATCTGCCCAGTTTATGTTTTTCTATCGTTTCTTTAGGAGTTCCATCCTTATAATATAAAATGTCGTTTTCTATAAACGAAGAGTTTGAAAAAGAATTTTCCGAAAAATCGTAATTTACCGACAAAAGCAAATTTTTATGCAACTCTTCTTTGATTATATATTTAAGAGTTTCAAAAGCTTTTTTAGGCGAATTGATAAAATTTTGTTTATCGAGTTTATTGTAAATTTCTATCAATAATTTTATCGGAATTCCTTCGTCCTTTGAAAAATCCAAAATTAGTTTTTCTATTTTAAATATTTGCGAATAATTTTTTACTCCCAGAGATTTAACTTCTTCCGTGATTATTTTATTATTTTTCGCGTCATAAACTTTTTTCTCGTAAATTATAGTTTCTTTTTCAATTTTCGTTCGATTAAAATTTTTGACGATTTCGTTTATAAGATTTTCTTTATTTATATTATTGTAAGTTATAATCGCTTTTTTATTTATAGTTTGCCATAATTCCCTGAATTCTTTAGCCAAATTCGTTCTTATTTTAATTTTTTCCCGCTTTTCGTTCGAGTTTATCACTTGCGAATGTTTATTGGAAGGTTCTTTAAATATTTTCAATACTTCTTCAAATTTATCTTTCAACAAATCTTTTATCTTTTGATTTTCTATAATTCCATCGTAAATAGAAGAGACGATTTTATAATTGTCGTTATCTTCGTCAAATTCAACCAATCCCAAATCTTCCAGAGTCATTGTAAATCCGTTGACTTCTCTTTGATTGAATCCTAATTTTATTAAACTTTCTCTATCCAAAATATCGCCGCCAAAAGTAAAACTTCCGTCAATAATTTCTTTTTGCAGTCCTTCGATAAATCCGCGTTCTTCTCCGCTTATAATCATATCCAGATAATTTATATCAAAAAAATTATTGTCGTTATAATTCAAATATTTATGGTTTATTCTTTTTCCGTCTTCGTTTACGCAAATTCTCAAACCGCGTCCGACTTGCTGATGTCTGCTCGTATCGGAACTCGAGTTTGCAAGTTTTGTGAGAGTAAAAATATTAGGATTATCCCATCCTTCCTGCAATGCCCAAACGCTGAATATAAATCTTAAAGGAGTTTCAAAAGATAAAAGTTTTTCCTTTTCTTCCAAAATTATTTTTACTCCGCTCGCTTCTTTATCTTCTTTATTTTTAATATCTCCGCTAAAATAACCCTGATGAACTTTCAAATTATTTTCTTTATCGAAGTCTTTTTGCAAATAAGCTCTATATTCTTCGCTTAAATTTTGTTTTAAGATTTTCGCTCTTTTTAATTTATATAATCTTTCAAATTCTTCTTTAATAAAAGGTTTCTCTCCTCTAAAATCTTCAATATTTGGAATAAAAAATAAACTCAAAGCTTTAATATTTTCTTCAAAAAGTTTTTCTTCTTTTTCAAAATGCAAATCGATTGCCTTGCTCAATAAATTTGTAATTTCGTTATTTTCAAGTCTGTAAGATTTTTGTTTTTCTATAGTCTCTCCGTTGCTTAAATAAACTTTATCTTGCGAAATTTTATTTAAAGAAATTCCTCTATATTTTGAATGCAGTTTTCCCAAATCTTCGCCTATAAAAATATTGGTTCGTTTTTCTATTCCCGCGACAAAATAAGAAAATGTTGCGGACTTTTCTTTTACTCTCGCGTTAATCGTATTTATATTTGTCGAAATAAGATAAGGACTTTGATTGTCGGCGCTTATCGTATGCACTCTTATCTGCTTGACTAAATAATTTCTAAACGCGCTTATAGAATCAAGACAATATGCCACATTTGAAAGCTCGAAGTCTTTTTCTTTAGGGAAAGTCGCTCCGAAACGAAAATAAAGAGAGTTGATTTTATTAAAATATTTATTGAAAGCCTCACCCTTTAATAAATGCGGTTCGTCTATTATTGAAATCGGTTTTAATTCGGCAATATTTTCAAAAACGCTTTTTGTATTAAATAAACTTTCGCTGTTTCTATTAAGTATCGATAGCTTTTTATCCATAGCGCTATTTGTAAGAATAAGAACGCTTAATTCTTCCGTATTTTTAATATAATGATTGATAATCGCTCCAAGACTTTTGCTATCGGTATAAGTATAAGTTTTAAGATGCTTTTTATATTGATTAAAAAAATAATCTTTCGTAAGTTTAATATTTTGTTTAACCGTTTCCAAAATCGCTTTTCTCGGAACGAATATAATAAATTTATTTTGTTTATAAATTTTATTCATTTCAAAAATAAGATTTAGATAGGTAAATGTTTTTCCAGTCCCAGTTTCCATTAAAATATCTATATTCAGTTTATCACTTAAGGCAAAGTTAAAAATGTTCGGATTTTCTTTTTGAAAAGTATAAAAAATTTCTTTAAGATTATTTGCATCGTGTTTTTTAAAATCAAAATCTTTCAAAAGATTAATTATATTGTTTATGCAATCTTGTTGATAATCCTGTCTCTCAAAAATCATTTAATAACCTTTAGTAAAATTAGAATTTAATTCACTTATTAAAATTTGTCAATACTTTAATTTTTACCTATTGACTTTAATATAATCAATAATATAATAATTAATCATTACGATATAACAAGCTATATATTTATTGGAGTAATTATGAAATCAAAATTATTTATTTCTCGGTTAATTTTCGTTTTAGTTTTGGGTTTTATAGCGTCTTGCGGCGATACTATGCCGTTAAAAGAATATAAGGACGCTTCGAGTTTGAGGGAAAAAGCTATTAAATACGAATTGCAAGATTATTCAAAAGAGCAGTTTGAAATAGCGGAATCAAACTTTTCGGAAGCGGTTATACTTATAGACGAAAATAATAGCAAAGAAGCTAAAAAACTTGCGGGCTTGCTAACTACGGCGTCAAACTCTTATCAAACCGTATTGGAAGAAGGACTTCCAAAATATGCCGAAATCTTAAAAGAAGAAATCGATTTGGAAAGAGAATATTCAAAAGATATAAAGGCTTATAAAATCGACAAAGAAAGTTATGAGCTTGCCGAATTGAATTATATTAACGGCGTTGAAGCTTTGGGTTCTAATAATTATGAGGATGCGGTTAATTATTTCTTACAGGCGAAAAAGTTTCATAATAAAGCTTATTTTTCCACTAAAGGAATATTTGACGAAAGTTCTAAAAGTATAAAAGCGGCGGACGAAAACATTAAAAAGATGGAAGAATTAGAAAAATCTTCTTCTTCTAAAAATAATAATTAATTAGATTTAAAATTTATCAAACAGGAGTAATTAGCAATGAAAAAAGTATTATTTTTATTTATCTTTTCCTTATCATATTTGGGACTCTATGGGCAGTCAATAGACGAAGATTACGATTTGGCTAAAAAATATAGAGAATTGGCGATTGAAGCGCATGAAGCGGGAGATTATGAACAGAGTATAGAATTTGCCGAAAAGAGCAGAGAATATTCGGACAGATTTATATCAAAATACGGACTTTACGGTTATGTTTTAGACAGCCAAATTGATGCCGAAAGAAAATTAAATTTATTCAAAGGAATTGGCGGAGAGACGAACGAAAAAACTTCAAATCTTTATAGTTTATCGGTAGAAGATATGGAATCCGCTCATAATATATTTAATTCAGCCACTAATGATACGGATTACAGTAATACTATAGCTAAATATCAAGATTCTTCTTTAAAATCTCAATTAGGATTTGATTTAATTTCAATAGATTTAAGAAGAGAATATTTAATATCCGAGTCGATTTTAACCAACGGAGACGATAACGATAAAGAAATTTTAGATTTGCAAAACGGCGCTTATTCATATTTGGGTGAGGAAGATTATATTAACGCTTCAAGAACGGCGGCTTCTGCGGTTGGAATATTGGATAGATTAGAAGCTCCGTTATCTTACGCTAAAGCTGAAGCGGCTTTAAATAAGGCTAAAGAAAACGGTTATGATACTTCAAAATCAAATATGTATAACGAGGCTTCGCAGTCTTTGACTAATGCCGATGAATATTTGAAAGCGGAAGATTATTCAAATTCTTTGTTGCATTCAAAAAATGTAATAATTTTGGCTAATTTAATGGGAGTAGGAGATTCAAAAGATTTTGCTACTGTCGAAGAAACGGAAATATTTATGGGCGAATTTCCGCTATATTATATAGTAGTTGAAAGAACTAAAAATACAGATTCTTTATGGCTTATTGCTTCTTACGATTTTATTTATGGAGACGGAAATTTATGGAGAAAAATCTACGAAGCGAATAAAGATAAAATAAAGAACCCTGATATTATAAGAAAAGGGCAGATTTTGACTATACCGAGTCTTAAAGGAGAAAAACGAGAAGGAACTTATAAATCTAATAAGACTTACGGAAATATAAAAGATATAAAAGAATAATTTTATTAGTAAACATAATAAATGTATAGGATATTGATTTTTATTCTTTTATAGCCGATAATATAATACGGTATTTAATCATTATGGCATTAATTATATAATTATTGGAGCGATTATGAAATTAAGATTGTTGATTTTTCAGTTGATTTTTGTTTTGGTTTTTGTAGTGTCTTGCGGCGGAAGTATGCCATTGAAAGAATATGAAGCGACTTCAAGTTTGAGAGAAAAAGCCGTTAAATATGAATTGAAAGATTATTCAAAAGAACAATTTGATATAGCCGAAGCTAATTTTTCAGAGGCTTCAATAATTATAGATGAAAATAATACTAAAGAGGCAAAAAAAGCGAGAACTTTGTTAAATACGGCGTCCGATTCTTATCAAACCGCATTAAACGATGGACTTCCTAAATATGCCGAAGTATTGAAAAAAGAAGTAGAATTGGAAAGAGAATCTTCCAGAGATATAAAGGCTTATAAAATCGATAAAGATAATTATGAGCTTGCGGAATTAAATTATATCAACGGAATGGAATCTTTAAATAAAAATAATTACGAGGATGCGGTTAATTATTTTTTAGAGGCGAAAAGTTTGCATAATAAGGCTTATTCTTCGACTAAAGGAATGTTTGACGAGAGCGCTAAAAATATAGAAGAAGCGGAACAAAAGATTAAAGAAATTGAAGAGCTGGAAAAGTCTTATTGATTTGTAGAATTTATAAAAACAGGAGTAATTGAATGAAAAAAGTATTATCTTTATTGATTTCTTCTTTATCATATATAGGAATAGTTAGAAAACCAGCGACTTTTTTATTTTCTTTACTGTTGTTTTCGTCTTTAAGCATAATCGCTTCGGAAAAATACGGGCAATCTGTAAACGAAGATTATAGAATGGCTCAAAGATATAAAGAACTGGCTATAGAAGCGCATAAAGAAGGAGATTATGAACGAAGTATAGGATTTGCTAAAAAAAGTCAGGAACATTCGGATAAATATTTAGCTCCTTTATCCTACGCTAAAGCGGAAGCGATTTTAAGAAGGGCTAGAGAAAGAGGTTTCGATAAATCAAAATCCGACATATATAATCAGGCTTTGCAGTCTTTGACTAACGCGGACAGATATTTGAAAGCGGAAGATTATTCAAACTCTTTGACAAATTCAAAAAATGTAATATCTTTGGCTAATTTAATGGGAATATCGGAATTTGATTCTGCGGGAAGTAAAAATACTGTAGTCAGCGGAACATTTCCAAAATATTATAGAGTTGTAGAAAGAACTAAAAATACCGATTCTTTATGGCGTATAGCTTCTTACGATTTCATTTACGGAAAAGGACATTTATGGAGAAAAATATACGAAGCGAATAGAGATAAAATAAAAGACCCTAATATTATAAGAAAAGGACAAGTATTAACTATTCCGAGTATAAAAGGAGAGCAGAGAGAAGGAACTTATAATCCGAATAATACTTACGGAAATATAAAAAGGTAATTTTATTAATATTAATATTTAAGGCAGGATAATATAATGATAAAAAAATTAAAAATAATTTTGATTGCGGTTTTGTCGATAGCGGTTTTTACTACCGTTCTTATTGCTCAAAAGCCAAGAACTTCAAACGAACATTTATTTATAGAAACGGATTTTGGAACGATAGAAATAACTTTTTTCCCCGATAAAGCGCCAAAACATGTGGAAGCGATTAAAAAATTGGCAAACGAAGGCTTTTATAACGGAACGCTTTTTCATCGAGTTATTCCGGGCTTTATGATTCAAGGAGGAGACCCTTTAAGCAAACAGCCGAATCGAGCTTTGCATGGAACGGGCGGACCGAATTTTGTCATTCCCGCGGAGTTTAACGATATTTCGCATAAAAGAGGAATTTGTTCTATGGCGAGGAGTCAAAGTATAAATAGCGCTGGCTCGCAATTCTTTATTTGCGTTGCGGATTCCACTTTTTTAGATGGACAATATACGGTTTGGGGCGAAGTTGTAAGCGGAATGGATGCGGTTGATAAAATAGTTAATTTAAAAAGAGATAGAAACGATAATCCCTTAGAACCTGCAAAAATGAATAGAGTTTATGTGAAAACGGTTAATTAATTTTAGAGTGATTTATGAGCGAGCATTTATTTATAGAAACGGATTTTGGAACGATAGAAATAAAATTTTTCCCCGATAAAGCGCCAAAGCATGTGGAAGCGATTAAAAAATTAGCAAACGAAGGATTTTATGACGGAACGCTTTTCCATAGAGTAATACCGAATTTTATGATTCAAGGAGGCGACCCTTTAAGCAAACAATTTAATCGGGCTTTGCATGGAACGGGCGGTCCAGATTTTAATATTCCAGCGGAGTTTAACGATGTTTCGCATAAAAGAGGAATTTGTTCTATGGCAAGAAGTCAGCATAAAGATAGCGCTGGTTCGCAGTTCTTTATTTGCGTTGCAGATTCCGCTTTTTTAGACGGACAATATACAGTTTGGGGCGAGGTTGTAAACGGAATGGACGCGGCAGATAAAATTGTAGCGCTTCAGAGGGACCATAATGATAATCCGATAAAACCCGCTAAAATGAATAAAGTATATGTGAAAGAAATTTAATAATCGCTCAAAATATTTTTATTTTTATTTATTCTAATAAACTAACAAAATTAAAAATTGCTTGAAAATTTATCAAAATTTATTATTATATATATAGAGATTTTATTTATTAGTTTGGGTAAAATAATTGTATAAAAAAAATATTGACAGCAAAGAATACGAAGGTCCCGTAGCCTCATACTTAAAGAAGATAGGAGAGATTCGCAGGCTTTCAAAAGAAGAAGAATTGGATTTATGGCAGCGACTCGAAGCATGCAGAGAGGAGCGGGAAACTTTGGAAGAAGACGATGAAAGAATTTTTTCGCTCGATAAAGAAATTGATTCGATTCAAAATAAATTGGTAAAATCAAATCTCAGACTCGTAGTCAGCGTGGCAAAAAAATATTTTAACAGCGGAATTCCTTTTATAGACATAATAGACGAGGGAAATATAGGACTCATAGAAGCGGTTAAAAGATTCGAATATAGAAAAGGATTCAAATTTTCAACTTACGGAGTATGGTGGATAAAGCAAAGCATAATGAAAGAAATAACGAGCAAAAAATATATGATTCGTTTTCCAATGCATATAACGAGATTAATCAAAAAAAATATTCAAGTGTCTAAATATCTGGCTCAAAAATTAAATAGAGAACCGACTACCGAAGAGATTGCAAAAGAAATGAAAATAGACAGAAAAACATTGGATTCGGTAATGATGTTTAATCAGGATATGTCGAGTATAGACGCTTTTTATAGGGATTCAGAAAATATAAATATTAATCAGTATATAGAAGATAAAAAATCTCCTTATCCTCATCAAAGAGCGTTTAGAGAAAGTTTGAAAGAAACGATTACCGAAGCGCTTAAATTACTTAACGAAAAAGAAAGAAAGATAATTATTTTAAGATTCGGTTTATACGGAAAAGAGCCTAAAACTTTGGAAGATACGGGAAAAGAATTGAATATTACTCGGGAGAGAGTTCGTCAGATACAGATAAAGGCGTTAAAAAAATTATCCGATATTGATTTGTCGAAAGAACTTGAAAATTTTTTACGAGATTAAAATTTTTGATAAAATAATTTTTTATTTATCCGATTAATTAATAAAATATAATAAACAAATTCAAAAATAGGATGTAAATATGCCAAACGAAATCAAAGCGAAATTAAAACCCGTTATAATAATTTTAATACTTATCGTTGTATTGGTTGCGGGATTTCTTATCACAAGAAGCGTTCTTAATAGTAAAAATATTTCTTTTTTAAATTTTGAATCGACTAACGGAATTGACAGCAATAATTTTAATAACGATATTTCCGAAGAAGCTACGGATTTGGACGATATATTTGGAGAGAATTTAACAAAAGAAGAGAAAGATTTTTTATCCACAAATAATACGATAACTTTATCCGACACGAACGCTATTACTAATATTATCGAAACGAATTCTTTTATTCCATTGGATGATAACGGAATATACGAAGTGAATACTAATAATATTCCAGATATTCGCCCCGCAAAACCTAAAGTTAATACTTTCCCAAAAACGGATTCGCCTTATGTTTACGACAATACTTCCATAGCGCCTGCAACGGAAACGGTAAATCCTCAAAATCAAAATGTTAGAATAAGCTCTTTTATCATAAATTATAACGACAGATTTACGGCATCGAGAAATAATCCTTTATTAATCACATTGGCTATAAAAACTCCTCCGCAGGGAAGATTCGCGAGAATAAGAGTTTACGCAAGAAGAATAGACGATAACTATAATATTTTAAGTAGAGATTTAATATTTTCTTTGCCAAAAATATATGTTATAGACGGGCAGACTCAAACTCAATTCTATTTTGCGGGAAGAACTTCATCAACTTCGGGCGCTAATTATTTGCCAAGAGGCAGATATATATTATACGCAGAAGCTGAAATTACGGATGCAAACGGCAGAAGCGTTGGAAAAACGGGAAGATATCCTTTACCAAGATGGAATTATATAATAACTTTAAGATAATAATATTTTTTATAATGACAAATATTGTAAAAGTCCCGATATAAAAATATTGGGGCTTTTATTTATTAAATCATTTATATTTTTGAATCGTTATAATTTTCCAAATCTATTATAGCTTTTAAAATCATATCTTTATCGATTTTGTATGGACTTACATTCAAATCTTTTGCTGCAATAGCTCCTTCCAAAGCAGAATTTAATTCTTTATTATTAAAACTTATATCTTCTTTTCCATTTATTATGCCTATATCTTTTATAGAAGTCGGCAAACCTAAAGATTTATTGAAATTAAAAACTTTATTTATATCGTCATTTTTATTGTCTAAAGTAAGAAGCAGTAATGTTCCGTAAGCTACTATCTCTCCATGAAATAATTTTTCCGATACCGATTTAATTTTAGTTAATCCGTTATACATAGCATGAGCGAGAGATATATGATAATCGTCTTTCATGGTAACCGAAGTTAAACCAGTGGTATATATTATATGTAGAATTATTCTATTTAATATATCGCTTGATTTTTTATTTCTAAAATCATTTAAAGATTTAACGGCATATTTAATAATATCGTTTGAGCAGTTTTTTATGATTTGATATCCAAGAAAATTATTATAATCCAAATCTTCGTTTCTTATTGAAAATTCCGTTTCGTATTGTTTGGACGCAGCGTCTCCCATTCCAGCTATAAAATATCTTTCGGGCGAATTTAATATTATATTAGAATCTATAAAAGTGTGAATTGGAGGTCTTTTTTGATGAAATAAATTTTTAAAAAAACCGTCCGCGTTATACATAACCGATAAACTCGTGACAGAAGCGCAATTCGATGCAAGAGTGGGAAAAGCGAATATAGGTTTATTTATCAAATCGGCTAAAGTTTTTGAAGTATCGAGAGATTTTCCTCCTCCTACGGCAAATATTATATCGGCTTCTTTAACTTCGTTTTTATTTTTTAGAATATCGACATTTTCGTAGCTTGCGACTCCTCCATAATGCAATATTCCGTTTATTTTTATATTTCCTGCATTTTTTATAATGCCGTCTTTTGATACGGAAATAGATTTTTCTCCGCCAATAATAACTGCCTTTTTACCGTAGTTCGAGCATATTTCTTCAATATTTTTATACGCGTCAGTTCCTATTGAATAGTTCGGCAAAAATAAATTATTAACATTCATTAAATTATCTCCAAATTTTAGTTTCGTAATTATATTTTATTTTATATAAATTGTCAAAATAAATTTTAGTCGTTGACTTTAAAGATAAATTATAATAGAATAATTTTAAATTGTGGCGGGGATGTAGCTCAGTTTGGGAGAGCATCACGCTGGCAGCGTGAGGGTCGTGGGTTCGAACCCCATCATCTCCAGCTAAATATTATAATTGAATAAATATATAATCGTGTATTTCCGATAATATTCATATAATAAACGATAATTTTAATAGATAAATAAAAATAATCGGAGGCATTATGGCGGATTTAGAACGAGAGCCTATAGAACCTATCGAAAGAGAAGATTTAGAAGATGAAGAAATTGACGAAGGAACTACCAATTTGGTTACTTTTAGACTTGGAAGCGGAGAATACGCTATAGATATTATGCAGGCTAAAGAAATAATCAAAATGGAAAAAATTACGCTTATACCAAACGCTCCTTACTTTGTGGAAGGCGTGATAAATTTGAGAGGAAATATTATTCCGATTATAGATTTGAAAAAGAGATTCAATTTGGAAGAATCCGAAGGCGATAAAAATACTGGAATCATAATTGCAAAAATAGAAGATGTAGATATGGGAATAATGATTGATTCAGTTTCAAAAGTTGTTTCAATGCCGAATTCGGATATTCAGCCTCCTCCGTCTATGCTTCAAGGAATAGGGCAGAGATATATAAAAGGCGTTGGAAAAATGGAAGATAAATTACTTGTCGTTTTGGATTTAGACAAATTATTTACAAACGAAGAAGACGACAGCGCAAGCGATGAAGAAGAAACAGAAGATTAATCCGCTTTTATTACTTTATTTTCGCTTATTATTATATCCAATATTTCATCGTTATTATTTTTTGGGAGATTTGGAAGAATCTGATAATCGTAAGCCAAACCGATTCTCAAAGCTTTTTTATTTAATTTCAAAATATTATCGTAATATCCTTTTCCGAATCCGAGTCTGTTGCAATATTCGTCAAAAGCCAAAGCGGGAATTATAAACATAGAAATTTCTTTTATAGAAGAATCTTTGCAATAATCGAAAGGTTCGCCGTTTCCGAATTTCGTATTTCGATTTATATCTTTTTCGTAGTCTTTTATATATTTTAATTTCATTTTATGTTCGTCCACAATATAAGGAATCGAAACCTTTATATTATTCTTTATCGCGTAATTGATTATATTTTTTGTGGAAACTTCGTTATTGAAATCTATATATACGCAAATGGAATCGAATTTTTTTAGATTTACTATTTTCAAAAATTTTTTATAAATTATAGCGCTTTTCTTTTCTACAAAATCGGAATTTAAATTACTTCTTATGCTTTTGAATAGAGTTCTTATTTTATTTTTTTCTTTTATTATAGTTTCGGGCATTCGTTCCAATCTTTATTTTTCATTTTTAATCATTTTCAATCTTAATTTTTAATCAATGAAATAAATATTTAAGAAAAATTTTCTTCTTTATATTCTATCAATATTTCCTGCAATAATTTATCTCTTATTATTTGGTCTATAATTTTTTGAGAAGCTGGTCCAATATCTATAAATTGAACGGCAAAACCTTTAGGCAAATCTGGTTTTTTATTGTCATCGTTTACCCATACGACTTTCGCTTCCGTAAATAATTTGAAATCCTTAAAAGAGATTGTCAAACCGAGCATATCGCCTTTATCGGGAATGCTTGTGTCGGAACTTATATAAGCTCCGTTTCCGCTAATAGATAAAATATTTCTGTCTATTGAATTTTTGCTTTTATCTTTATAACTTATTATAACATGCAAGGGCCAGTTGACTCTCGAATATTGTCTTCTTTTTCCTTCGCCTATATTTTCTATATACTGTTTGATGCTTGAAACTATATGAGAGATGTCGATTTGTTTTGGAAATATTAAGGCGTTATCGTATTTTTTTTCGTCGTCTGCGCCGTTTTCGGATTCTATAATTACTAATTTTATTTGAGGATTTATCTCTTTTATTTTGTCGGCGAAAAATTTTACGCTGTCTTCGTTGTTTTTTGTGGTTCTTACGACATAGAAATAAATACTTAAATTATTTTCTATGATATAAGCCAAAGACGAATTGGTATCGTTAAACACGGTTATATCGAACGACTCTCGCAACGGATTCTTATACTTCGTTAATATAGAAGGCTCGTTTTCTATTAATACTCCTTTGATTCTCTCCATTTTTTTACTCCTTAAATAAAATATATATCTATTAATATAACATATTTATATATTTATTCAAGAGCATAAAGGAACTTTTTTATTAATTATTCGTCTAATTATATAAACAAAAATTAAAGGATTATACTATGTCAAAAATATTTTCAATTATTTTTTCTTCGTTATTTTTATTTTCTTGTTCTCCAGGGTTTTATCATATCGCTCGTAAACCGCCGCGTATTCATTTTGACGGTATATTGAATATAATAATAAAAATATTAATAATAGTCGTTTTGGTATTGCTAATAAAAAATTTATACGATAAAAATAAAAAAGATAAAAAAGAATAATGAAAATAATTTAATTTATAAATCATGCAAAAATTTGTAGCTCTTATAATAAGAAAGCCTACCGCCGTAGTAGTAATTATATTCGCGTTATTTATTATAGGTTTTGTAAGCGCATCCAAATTGGAAGTTAATTATTTGCCAGATATGGAAATTCCTATTATAAGCGTAAAAACTAAATATCATAACGCTGGTCCCGAAGAAGTAGAAAAATCAATAACTCGAACTATAGAGGGAGTCGTATCTTCGGTTAATAATGTCAAAACTATAAAATCAAAATCCAAAGAATCGGAATCGAATGTTGAAATAGAATTTAACTGGGGAACGGATTTAAGAACTGCCGCGGACGATATAAGAGAAGCGATTGACATGATTAGAAACGATTTGCCTGACGACGCGGATAATCCTAATATTTCTAAATTTTCATCGGATTCTACGCCAATAATGGAAATAGCTTTTTTCGGTTCGGATAATTTAGGATATTTATACGATTTGGTTGACGATAAAATATTGACAGGGTTAAATCAAATAGACGGAGTAGGGCAGACGGAAATTCGCGGCGGACTAAAAAGAACAGTTTGCGTAGACGCGGATTTAAATAGATTAAACGCTTATTCAATCAATATAAACGATATAATTAAAGCGATTGAAAACGATAATAAAAATATTTTCTGTGGCGAAACTTACGAAGGAGTTTATAAATACGGAATAAGAGCTACGGGAGAGTTTAAAGACATAAAAGATATAGAGGATGTTGTAGTAGTCGTAAAAGACAATATTTTTCCCGTGAGAGTGAGAGATATTGCGCATGTTTATAAATCGTTTGATAACGAAGCCGAAATTGTTCGCATAAACGGAAATAAAGCTTTAACTGTGGCGATAACTAAAGAGTCGGACGGAAATATAATAAAAATAGCGAGAGATATTGAAAATAAACTTAAAAACATTAATTTGCCGAGCGGAGTTTATTATAAAATATTGTTCGACAGTTCAGAGACGATAAAAAATTCAATTAAAAATGTGGCAAACGCGATTTGGCAGGGAGCTTTATTTTCAATAATAGTTCTTATGATTTATTTATGGGATATAAAAAGCGTATCAATAATAGGAATATCGATTCCAATTTCCGTAATAACGACTTTTATATTAATGTATTTTTTCGATATAACTATAAATATAATTTCGCTTTCTGGTTTGGTATTAGGAGTAGGAATGATGGTTGATAATTCCATCGTGGTTTTGGAAAATATTTTTTATTATTCGTCAAAATTAAAAAAAGAAAATAATTTATCTATTTCAAATAAAAATCAAAAATATTATAAATATTATAAAATAAAACAAAATTTCAAATCGGCAATTTTAGGTTCGAGCGAAGTTTCTCTTGCAATAACCGCTTCCACTTTAACGAGCGTATGCGTATTTTTGCCTTTTTTATTCGTCAAAGGACAGATAGGGCAGATGTTTAACGATTTATGTTTGACGGTTTCAATATCGCTTTTAACTTCTTTATTTGTTGCGATAACTATAGTTCCTTTACTCGCTTCAAGATTAATTTCTTTGGAAAGCGAAAATAATAAAAATAATAAAAATAAA
>NZ_JBNMIZ010000025.1:0-19075 GCF_050873525.1 Brachyspira sp.
ATTATAGAATAATAAATGGCAGTACTCAGGTAAACGCAGGTGAGGTAAACAAATTGCCACTACGGAGGAAATTATAAATGAAAAGAAAAGTTACTCATTACGAATATGATTGTCTAAATCAAGCCCTCGATATACTGCTAAGCATTGATATGCCCCCGGAATTAAAAAATCCAAGGAGTGTAATGGCGCTGACTGCATTAGCTGAGATATATCCAGGAAAAAAATGGCGGAATGCTTCTGAAGCTTATCATGGAACGCATTATATTGTAGACTTTATCAATACACATTTTCCCAACAAGGCAGGTCTTGATAGTTGCCCTTATGCAGAAAATTCAAGAGAAACATTCCGAAAATCAAATATAAACAATTTATAATAATACGGAATTTATTTTATGCAAAATCATAAAAAAATATTTATCATTATTTTATTTATATTTAATAGCTTTACTCTAAATGCAAATCTAAACGATATACTAAACGCTAAAAAAAATTATCAAATTTATTCAGGCAGTAATAACGAAAAAATTTTTAATGCCGTTCGATATATAAATAATAATTATTCAAAAGAAAAAATAAAAGCGCAAAATATATATTCCACTGCAAAAATAGATTTGTATTTGGAAAACGATTTGAAAGTAGAAGATAAAGAATTAAAAAATATTCTGCTTGAAACCATGAGAGTTTATGAAATGGAAGAATATTTATTCGGAAAACTCGAAGGCAAATTAATTTTGCTAATAATGGATATTAACGGAGGCTGGACTGGAGATAAACCTTATATGCAAGGCTATTCGATTTTAGACGGAATAGTAAACGAAGAAAAAAATATTATATTTTTGGATTATATAAACGGCTGGGAAAATATTGACTCGGTTGTAAATACAATAGCTCATGAACTTCAGCATGTCATACATTACGGCAAAATAAGAGAAAATAATAAATCTTTTGATATTTGGGTTGACGAGGCTTTATCGGAAACTGCCGTTATTTCTTATAGAGGCGCTTTGCCAAATAACAGATTAAATTATTATAATAACGATTCGATGTATTTGATTACGAAAGGAGATTATTTTATAAATTGGAGCGGAGGTTATACGGTTCATAAATATGCTACGGTTTCGCTTTTTATGTATTGGCTCGGGATTCATTCAAAAAACGGTTTTGAAATTTATAAAGATATTGCAAACGCTCCCGAAGAATATAGAGGAACTTATAAAGCGATTTTGTATGCGGCAAATAAAAATATAAAAGAATTTACGGATTGGAGCGAACTTTACGCGACTTGGTTAAAGGCAAATTATAATAACGATACTTCTGGTTTATACGGTTATAAAGGATTAATAAAAACAAAACCAAAAGTTATAACGACTGCATATAATTTTTCAATGTCGCCTGGTTCGGCTATTTATGTGCAAGGCGATTTTATGTCGGACGATAAACTTTTAAGATATGTCGAACTCGAAAACAATATTTATATAGTTTATAATCCCGATATTAACGCTAAAGGAAAAAACAGATATTTAATCGTCAATTCTTATTATTGAAAATATTTTATACTATTGACTTTTTTTATTAAAAATTATATTATTAATAATTATTCGATTCAGGTATAAAAGCTCCTAAATATATTAGGAAAGCCAAGCCCTGAATCTTTTTGTATTATGGATATTAAAGTCGCTGTTTTAGTAGATGGTTCTTTTTTTCTCAAAAGATATAAATATTATAGAAAAAAACTTGACCCTAATTTTATTTTTTCAAAATATAATGTTAAAAATGTAGTGAAAGATTTATACTCTATAGTCCTTGCAAGCAAGAATGAAAAAAGAAAAAAAAATGAAAATTATTGTTGTTATCTCTATAGATTATTTTTTTATGATTGTTTTCCATATGATAATAAGGAACATAACCCTAAAACTGGAAAAAGTATAGATTTTTCAAAAACAAAAGAATATGAATTTAAAATAGAATTATTTAACGAATTAAGAAAAAATAGAAAAGTTGCCTTAAGGCTTGGAAAATTAAAAAAACAATATGGATGGACTATAAAACCTTCTAAAATTGAAGATATAATAAAAAATATTAGGATAGAAAAAAATAATTTTTCAATTAAATTTGATGATTTAGCTGAAGAAGATTTTATTTTAAATTTAAAACAATCTGGAATTGATATGAAGATAGCCGTAGATATCTCTTCTTTATCATATAAAAATCTTGTTGATAAAATAGTTTTAATTTCTGGCGACAGCGACTTCGTGCCAGCATCAAAAATAGCAAGAAGAGAAGGTATAGATTTTATATTGAATCCTATGGGAAATCATATAGATACTTCGTTAGAGGAACATATTGACGGTTTGATAAATGAAAAACTTATTTTAAATATAGTAAAGAAAAATGAAAGAAATTAAATCTTATATAATAACTCAAAATAAAGAATATTTTTCTAAAAATTCTGAATATATAAAATTAAAAAATTCAAATATAAAAAAAATAATTAAAAACGGAAATATTATAAACGCGTTTTTATACGAAGAAGAAAAAAATAAACTTTACGGATATTACGAGATTGATTTAAATGATTTAGATAATTCCAAAAATAAAAAAAATAATGACGATTTCGCGCATATAAAAATAACCGACAATTATAAAAGAAGAAGAGGAATCTATTATAAATTAGAAAAAAAATATATTGATTTTTCTTTATTTGAAATTGACGATAAAACTTTTTTAAAATTAAAAAACGGACTTAATTTGTTAAACGAAAATATCTCTCAAACTTTTTTTTCATGCTCGATAGAAAAAGAATTGGAAGAAAACGATATATTTAAATATAAAGCGATAGAAACATCTCCGTCTCTTTATATAGCCGAGTATCAAAAAAAATTCGATTATCAAGCTTATAAAAGTATTTATAAAGAATATTTAAGATTATTAAAAACTTCAAATAGCGAAAACGATAATTCTGAAAAATTTATTGAAATCGGAAGTTATTTAACGAATATGCTTATTCCCGAAAAAGAATTTAGAAATCATTTGCTAAACGGTTTTAGAATAATTTATTTGCATCTTGACGAAAATACTTATAATATTCCTTGGGAAATTCTCGCTTACGATAAAAAATTTATTTCGGAAAAAATAATTTTTTCTTATACGAATGCAGTTAATATTTTGCCAAATAACGAAAAAAATAAAAATAATAATAAAATGGCTATAGTTTCGATTCCAGATGAAAATATAAAAAACGATAAAAAAGAAATTGAAATAATTAATTCGATTCAATTAAATTTAAATAAAGATATGAATATTGATTTATATAGAAAAGAGCATAATTATTTTGATTTTATTAAAGTTTTGGAAAATTACGATATTGTTCATATAATAACGCATGGATATTCTAACGGAATAAAATTGAGCGAAGATTATATATTAAATTCGATAAGCGCTTTGGAAAATCCGCCGTCTTTAGTTTTTATTAACGCCTGCAACATGGAAGAAAACGATAATAAACTTATTCAATCTTTGCTATCCGCGGGAGTAAGAACGGTAATATCTGGAACGGGAAGTTTGGCTGACGGAATTTATATTGATTTTATTGAAAGTTTTTATTCCAACTTATTTCATAAATATACGAGAATAAATACGGCGCAGGCTTATTATTTGGCTTATTTAGAAATTAAAGAATTTTACAACGGATTTATGCGCTATAGATTCAATGGAGTTCCCGCTTATGTTTAATAGATTTAGTAAAAAAATTATAATATATGTTTTGATAATATTTTTTATTTCATTTTTTTTGCTTCGTCCGAAAAACTATATAAAAAATATAAACGATATAAATTCTGCAAATACAGTTAATGAAACCGATAATACGATTAGAATATCTTCAATGTATAGAGCAAAATCATATAATTTGAGAATACAATATATTATCTTGCATTACACGGCTTTAAACGATGACCTTTCGATTAAAGTATTGACTTCGCGCGGAGTTTCTTCACATTATTTAATAACGACTAAAGAAGAAGAACCCATATACAGACTTGTCGAAGAAACCAACAGAGCTTGGCATGCGGGAATAACTATGTTTGACAATAGAGGAAACATAAACGACAGTTCTATAGGAATTGAAATAGTTAATCTGGGTTTTGCAAGAAAAGTTACAAATACTCCCGCTCAATTAAGAAGAATGACGAAAAGGCAGTTGGAAAACAGATATTTTCTTTCTTATGACGAATATATAGATTATGAAGAAAGTCAAATTAAAAAAGTCGCTTCTTTGCTAAAAAATATTACGGAAAAATATAATATAAAACCTTATAATATATTGGGACATTCCGATGTCGCTCCTTATAGAAAAATAGACCCCGGACCGAAATTCCCTTGGAAGAGATTATATGACGAATATAATTTGGGTTTTTGGTATGACGAAGAAGATTATAGAAAATTTTTATATGATAAAAAATTCAGAAGAGCTAAAATAAAAGACATTAAAGAAGAATTTATAAAATACGGTTATACGAGCATGCCGACAAATAATAGATGGGATTTTGAATCGAGAAAAGTTTTATATGTTTTTCAATGCCATTTTAGACCGAAAAAAATAGACGGAAATATCGACAATGAAACTTACGCGATTATAAGAGCTTTGAACGAAAAAGTTAAAAGAATTAATAAAGCGGAAGAATTGGAGAAGTTAACGAATACTTTTTTCACAAATATTTTTGTAAATAGAAATATTGTGAGCGATAAATATATAAAAAATTATTAATTCTTTCAAAAAGAACCGAAAACAATAATCGAGGGAATATCATGCGATATTCCCTTTTATTATGATAAAACTTAAAAATATATTAAAATAATTATTAAAAAAGTCAATCGTTAAAAAATATTTAAAATAAAAATTAAAAATTATTTCTATTTGCTATTGATATTTTATTTATTATTTTATATAATTATGTTGACTAATTTATTTGGGGTATAAAATGAAATATATAAAATATTTATTATTATTTATTTTAACTTGTTATATTTTTGCGCTAACTACGGAAGAAGAACAGCTATTCGAAGCTATAAACGAAAAAAATTCTCAAATGGTTTCTTCGCTAATAAATTCCGCTAATACGAATATAAATATTAATGTTTTGGATACGAACGGATATACTCCGATTCATAGGGCGATTTATAATAACGATTTGGCTACGGTTAATGAACTTTTGAAGAATACGAATTTAAATATAAATTCCAAACTTGATATGTCGGTTAATATAAACGGCTGGTATTTGGGAGGAGCTACTCCTTTGATTTTAGCCTCATATTTGGGATATACGAATATTGTTAAAACTTTGCTTGATAATAATGCCGATATAAAGGCGAAAGACGATATTGACGGAAGTATGGCGATTCATATTGCATCCGCCAACGGAAATGACGAAATTATAGAAATGCTGCTTTCAAAAGACGAAACCATAGTTAATGAAACCGACAATAAAGGAAACGCGCCTTTGCATTGGGCGGCAATGAAAGATAAACCCGAAACTATTAAACTTTTAGCCGAAAAAGGAGCGGATTTGGAATCAAAAGATGTGGACGGCTGGACTCCGCTTCATTACGCGTCCGCTTTTTCATCTCTTCAAACGGTTGAAACGCTCGTAAATCTTGGGGCTAATAAAGAAACTAGAGCGAACGATGGAAGCGTGGCTTTATCTTACGCTCAAAAAGAGGATGTTAAAAATTATTTGTCGGGCAAAGAAAATATTGAAAGAGCGACTGAAGAAAATACTATAAATAATGAAAATAATGAAGAAGACAAATCTCAAGCCGAATTATTGGAAGAGAAAAAAGAAGATAATGTTGAAAATCCGCCTATTCCTAATAACGAAGCGAGTTCAAAAGAAAATAATACGGATAACGAACTTGCTCCGCCTAAAGACGAAGATATTAATAAAAAAGAGTTGGATGTAAAACAGCTCGAACTTTTAGTAGCGATAAAAAATAACGATATAATAGCCGTTAATAATTTGTTAAAAGAAGGAGTTAATCCTAATTTTCAGGATGATGACGGTTTTTCTCCTTTGCATAGAGCGATAGAAAATAATAATTTGGATTTGGTTAAGGCTTTGCTTTCTTATAGAGATATAGATAAAGAAATAAAACTTCCTCGTGATACGACTGCTTCAAACGGATGGTATTTGGGAGGAGACACGCCTCTATTATACGCTTCATATATTGGAAATCCTCAAATAGTTTCTGCGCTTTTGGACGCTAATTGCAATATAAGAGCGAGAGACGATATAGACGGAGCTATGGCTATTCATATTGCCGCCGCTAACGGTAATAATGAAGTTATAAATTTATTATTAAATAAAGATAAAAATTTAATAAACGCGGTAGACAATAACGGAGAAGATACTCCTTTACATTGGGCTATTATGAAAAATCTTGATTCGACTACAGAATTGCTTTTAAGTCAGGGAGCGAATCCTAATCAAAAAAATTCTTCCGCTCAAACTCCTCTTCATTATGCGGCTATGTATGGAAACGCGAACGCCGTTAACATGTTGGTTGAAAAATATAATGTCGATAAAAATATGAAAGATAAAGACGGAAAAACGGCATCCGATTTGGCTAAAGAAAATAACTTTGATAAAATAGTCGCTTATTTAGGAGGTTCAAGTTCTACCGCTCCTGTCCGCGAAGATAATCAAAATAATAATATCGAGTATGACACTTACGGTTTGCCTGTGTATAAGAAGAAAAGGGATTTAACTAAAAAGTGGTGGATTTTTAGCAAGTAAAATATATACATAATTCAAAGACTTTCTATTTTTATTGAAGTAGAAAGTCTTTTTTATTTATATAAAAAATTAAATTTTTTAGAATAAATATTAACAAAAATTTTTTGAGTATTATACAATTTATTTAATATTTGAACGCCGACTAAAGTTTGCCGTTGGCTAGTTAGTCCAAAGTGGATAAAATTTTATTTTAAAATTAAACTTTATAAATAGTGGATTGCTTCAGGCTATCCCTTCGCAATGACGGGATAAATAATATTGAAATGACGGTGCAAAAATAATTGTCATTACGAGCGATAGCGAAGTAATCCAAATTTAGAATTCGTTAACATTTATAATAACAACAGGCTTTCGCTCTGCGTCCATTGACGACTGTCCGCCTTTGGCGTGGGATTAGCAAATTTTTTTTATTTAAACAGTTGACAAAAAATTCTAAATATTGTATAATTTACCCATAATTAACCGAAAGGAAAAATTTCGGAATTAAATCTATTTAACAAGGAGATAAATTCTCATGAAGAAACGAAACGAAACGAAAGGGTTATTATTATCTTTAATCAATAATCATTTCAAAACATTTCTAATCACATTATTATCATTAACATTATTATTTTCAATTAGCTGCAGTAATGAAGGAACTACAGGAGGCGGCGGAAATGACGGAGCGGATTCCGTTCCGACTTTTACGGGCTATCCCGCGACAGATTTAGTGGATGGTTATTATCAAGGAACTCTTTACTATAAATCCCATAGCATATCTGAAGACTTTCAATATAGTGGAACGACTAAAGAAGAATTTTTTGGAGCTGATGGAATTGATATTACAAGCGACAAAACATTTTATTTGAAAATCGCTAATAATAAATTAAAATGGGGAGAAAATGAACTAGAAATTGAAAGCGACACAACGATAGAAAAAGAAGCGTTAAAATCTGGTTCAGAATATGGCGCAACAATTGAAGATGGACAAATTAATGAACAAGGTAGTTATAAAGAGAGAAAAACCATAAAGTTTACTATCTCCGAAGACGGCAATACCATATCTATTACATATTTTGAAGGACAGTCAGCAGATATGAATGTAGAAGTTGATGACGATGGAAATACGACATATGCTAAATTGAGTTATGATGCTACTTATGAAGGAACTTTGAAAAAATATACTCCGACCCCAACACCGACTCCGTCAGGCAGTTAATTTGATAATATATAATTCTAATTCACGCGCTTAAACGGTTTATACTTAATTGTGTAATCCGTTTTTATTTTATAGCGCATTGTCATTGCTAATGTAATGAAGTAATCCGTATAATAATATTTAACCAAATTTGAAATTTTATAGTTTATACTTTATAATTAAATAATTAATTAAGTATAAAATAAAAAATTAAAATTATGAAAAATAAAATCGTTAAAAGAAAAGAGATAATTTTTGCAATAATAGTTTCGCTAATTTTGCATATATTCGTTTTTAGCTTTATAAATACTTCCATCGTAAAGTCGGTTTTCGCCTATGATAGAGCGAGCGAATTGGAAGAAAATATAAAAAAAGACGATTATATGTTTTTAGTAGAAACTCCCGATATTGAGGAAGAAGAAAATAAAGAAGAAACTCCTTTCGCTTCCGATAAATCTTTAATATCGAGAGGACTTGCAAATGTTAATCCTTCGAGGACTTTTTCGGATACTTCGGTATTTTCGTTTTTCGGAGACGGAGCGAATAGTCCGATTGTTGAAAGAAGACAAAATATTTCGCCGAATAATAATAACAACAATATAAAAAGAAACGAATTGGGTGAAGATATAAGCCGAGAAAATGTCGAAACTTATAAACCTAAAAATCCCGGAATAAAAGGCGATACAAAAATTCCCGCGTCTTTTGAGGACGGAGCGGATAGGGCTGTCGTTCTTTCGAGTCGAACGGGAGGCATTCAGCTTGGAACGAAAGCTCAGGAATATTTTTGGTATTTTTATTCTTTGGTAGGTTCTATAAGAGATTCTTGGTATTTGACGATTCCGAATCAGGCGCATTATTTGGGACTTTTAAGAACGGACGAAGTTGAAGTTTTAATTTCTGTAGACGAAGAAGGAAATATTATATTTGAAAAGTTTTTGAAGAAATCACAAATCGGACAAAACAGTTTGGACAATTCATGCTCGAAGGCGATAGAATACGCTAAAAAATTGAAACCGCCTCCTCAAGGTTTGCTTAGAGATTATGCGGAAAATGGAAAAATTTACATACCGTTTAAATTTATATATCAAAATTTTGCTAGAGAATAAAAAAGACATTCCTTATAAAAGAAATGCCTTTATAATTTTATTTTTTAATTACCAAGTAGCTATAAACGAACCTTTGAAATTATTGGCGTAAATCTCTTTCATCATATCGGATTTATAGGCTTTTATAATTTTTTGAAATACAGGATTATCTTTATCTTCCCTTCTTGCGGCTATTAGATTAACAAACGAATTTCCATTATATATCGTAGGGTCGTCTTTAAATATATAGTCGGTTCCAGGATTTAAACCGAAATCTATTGCCACATGACTATTTATAACAGCGCATGACACTTCTGGTAAATATGTTGGCACAGAACCGATTTCAACGGGCAATATATCCAAATTTAAAGGATTTTCTATTACATCAAAAAGACTTGGAGAGTCTCCCGCTTCTGGACGAACTTTTATTAATCCCGCAGCTTCCAATACTTTTAAGGCTCTTCCCTCGTTAGAAGGGTCGTTAGGAATTGCAACTTTATCTCCGTTTTTAACCTCGCTCACATTTGAAATTTTTTGAGAATAGATATTCATAACCGTTATAAATGTGTCGGCTATAGGAACTATATCGTATCCATTATTTGAAACTTCGTCTTCAAAGTAGGCATGATGCTGAAAAGCGTTTAAATCTATATCTCCGTTATTCAAAGCCTGATTTGGCATTCTGGTATCGGCAAAAGAAACTAATTCTATAATTATTCCTTCGTTAGATAATTTTGAAGCCAAAGGATTCCAAATTTGATAATGAGCGTCCGTATAAAAACCAACTCTAACAACTTCGTTATCTTTGCTTGAAGAAGATTTTCCGCATGAGATAATTACAAGAATACTTAATAATGCAATTATCAATCTATTTATCATTTTAATTCTCCTATTAATTTTGAATAATTTTTATTCCAAAATTTTATTTCCAAGCTGGCAAATAAGAACCTTTATAATTATTAGAGTAAACTTCTTCGACTAAATCCGATTGATATGTCTCTATAATTTTTTTAAATATAGGATTGTCCTTATCTTCCGTTCTTGCCGCTATCAAATTTACGAACGCATTACCGCTATAAATCGAAGGGTCGTCTTTAAATATATAATCCGTTCCAGGATTTAAACCGAAATCTATTGCCACATGTCCGTTTATAACCGCGCATGCAACTTCTGGTAAATATGATGGCACAGAACCGATTTCAACGGGCAATATATCCAATTCTAAAGGATTTTCTATTATATCGGATACGCTTGGCAAATCTCCAGCTTCTGGACGAACTTTTATTAATCCCGCCGCTTCCAATACTTTTAAAGCTCTTCCCTCGTTGGAAGGGTCGTTAGGAATTGCAACTTTATCGCCTCTTTTAATCTCGCTTACATTAGAAATATTTTGAGAATAAATATTCATTGCCGAAATATAAGTATCGGCTATAGCAACTATATCGTATCCCAAATTTGAAACTTCGTCATCAAGATAAGCGTGATGCTGAAAAGCGTTCAAATCTATATCTCCGTTATTCAAAGCCTGATTCGGCATTCTTGTGTTGGCAAAAGCTACCAATTCTATACTTATTCCTTCGTTAGATAATTTTGAAACTATAGGCGTCCAAATTTGATATTCCGAGTCGGTATAAAAACCTACTCGAACAACTTCGTTATTTTCGTTTGAATACGATTTACCGCATGATATAATTACAAAAATACTTAATAATGCAATTATCAAAATATTTAAAATTTTATTATTCATTTTAATTCTCCTTTATTTTAATATTTTTTAATTTCTAAAATTTTATTTCCATTATTTCCAAGTAGGCAAATAAGAACCTTTGAAATTATTGGCGTAAACTTCTTCGACAATATCCGATTGATAAGTTTCGATTACTTTTTTGTATAATTCGTTATCTTTATCTTTCGTTCTTGCCGCTATCAAATTTACGAAAGATTTTCCGCTATAAATCGCAGGGTCGTCTTTAAATATATAATCCGAACCTGGATTCAAACCGAAATCTATCGCGTAATTTCCGTTTATAACCGCGCAAGCCACATCGGGAAGTAAACTGTATATTCCGCCCGCTTCAACTTCGACTATATCCAAATTTAAAGGATTTTCTATTATGTCCGAAACGCTCGGAGTATCTCCCGCTTCCGCTCGAACTTTTATTAATCCCGCAGCTTGCAATACTTTCAATGCTCTTCCTCCGTTTGAAGGGTCGTTAGGAATTGCAACTTTATCTCCTCTTTTAACCTCGCTTACATTTGAGATTTTTTGAGAATAGATATTCATTGCCGAGATATAAGTATCTGCTATTGCGATTAAATCGTAGCCCTTATTTGACACTTCATCGTTGAAATAGGCATAATGCTGAAAAGCGTTCAAATCAATCTCTCCGTCATTTAAAGCCTGATTCGGAATCGTATAATCGGAGAAAGTATATAATTCTACCGTTATACCTTCGTTGGATAATTTTGAAACTATAGGATTCCAAATTTGATAATCCGAGTCTCCCGCAAATCCAACTCTTACAACCTTGTCTTTGTCTCCTCCGCTATTTGAAGAAGAACCTTCGCCGCATGATACGATTACAAAAATTGAAAAAACTGTAATCAATGCAACTGCCAAAATGTTTAAAACTTTTTTCATCTTAATTTCTCCTTTGAATGAAAATTTTAAAATTTATTTAAATTATTTTTTTAGCTATTTTATTTATTTTTTAACTATGCTTTTTATAAAATCTACCGCTATATCCGTAGCCAATTCCATATCATTTGAAAAACTATGGTTTTCTCCTTCGATTGGATATAATGTTCCGTTTTTATATATGTCTCTATATTTTTCTCCATAACTGTATGGAACTAATTCGTCCATCGTGCCATGTATTATGCAAACGGGTCCTTCATATTGAGCCGCCGTTTCGTAAATATTAAGCGTTTGAGCGGTTTTAATATAATCGCTTCCTATTTTGTTATTATTAAATTCTATATATTCTGGTATGTTATTAGTATTAAAAGCTTGTCCTAAAATAATTCCGCCTTTTGAAGCGTCTTCAATAATTCCAGCTGGAGCCATTAAAACTATACTTTGAATATTATTCTTCAATTCTCCTCCAAACATAGAAGCGACAACTCCGCCTTGCGAATGCCCTAATAACGAGATGCCGTTTACAAAATTTAAACTTTTTACATATTCATATACAGCCCGAGCGTCTTCGATTTCTTTAGGAACAGTCATATCTATAAATTCGCCTTCGCTTTCTCCATGTCCGTTAAAATCAAATCGTATTGAAGCTATTCCTTCTGACTGCAATTTATCGGCTAATATTATGAATATTGGTCTTTCTTTAAAAGATGTTATTCCATGCATGATAATAACTATTGGACATTTTTCATTTTCAGGTAAATCTGGAGTTTGCAAAATCGCTGATAGATTTCCTACCGAGCCTTTAATTTGAATAGGTTTGCTTTCAAAATTTATTTTAAAATTATTATCTTTCTCTTTGCATGAAATAACAGCAAAAAATATTATTGTTAAAACCGTTAGTATATTTTTCATTTTAATTTTTCCTTTGTTTGTTTATTTAAAATTTATTTCCAAGCTGGCAAATAAGCGCCTTTAAACTCTTCTTCGTAAACTTTTTCAACTTCGGGAGAATGATAGGCGTCCACAATTCTTTTATATATTTCGTTATCTTTATCTTCAGTTCTTGAAGCTATTAAACAAACATACATATTATTATTATATATTCTTGGATTATCTTGAAATATAAAATCTGCACCAGGATTAAGTCCGAAATCCAAAGCGTAATTACAGTTTATAACGGCGCATGCAACATCTGGAAGCAAACTATATATACTGCCCGCTTCGACTTCGACTATATCCAAATTCAAAGGATTTTCGCCTATATCGGAAACTTCGGGATTGTCTGGCGCGTTATCTCTAAGTTTTATTAATCCCGCCGCTTGCAATACTTTTAAGGCTCTTCCTCCGTTTGAAGGGTCGTTAGGAATTGCAACTTTATCTCCGTTTTTCACTTCGCTTACATTTGAAATTTTTTGAGAATAAATATTCATTGCGGATATATAAGTCACTCCTAATATAGACAAATTATAACCTTTAGTATAGGTTTCATTATAAAAATAAGCATGATGTTGAAAAGCGTTCAAATCTATATCTCCGTCATTAAGCGCCTGATTAGGAATAGAATAATCGGCAAACGAAACAAGCTCCACATTTATTCCTTCTTTGGACAATTTTTCCTGAATTGGTTTCCATATAGCTCTATCGGATTCTCCAACATGTCCTACTTTTACCGTTATGCTATCTTTATTTTTACTCGAGCATGCGGTAAAGAAGACTGCCGTAAATACAGCCAATATAAATAATATTTTTTTGTTAAAACTATTTTTTAATATCATTAGTTTCTCCTTAAATTTTATTTTTTTATTTTTAATTTTTTAAATTAATCGCCTTATTGCCTTTACCAAACCGCTATATAAGCGCCTTTAAAATCCGTAGCGTAAATTTGTTTCACTTCATCGGATTGATACGCTTCGACTATTTTCTTTAATGTTTCGTTATCTTTATCTTCCGTTCTTGCCACTATTACATTTATATAACCGTTTCCAGAATAATTTGCAGGATTATCTTCAAATATTGCATCTTGACTTGGATTAAGTCCGAAACTTAAAGCAAAATTACAATTAATAACCGCGCAAGCTACATCGGGAAGCAAGCTGTATATACTGCCAGCGTCCACTTCGACTATATTCAAATTCAAAGGATTATCAATTATATCCGATACTGACGGATTGGCTATACTTCTATCTCTAATATTTATTAATCCCGCAGCTTCCAATACTTTTAAAGCTCTTCCTCCGTTTGAAGGGTCGTTTGGAATTGCTATTTTATCTCCGTTTTTCACTTCGCTTACATTAGAAATATTTTGAGAGTATATATTCATAGCCGCTAAACAAGTGTCGGCTATTGCGGTTAATTTATAGTCTTTTGTTTTTATTTCATTATCAAAAAATGCATGATGCTGAAAAGCGTTCAAATCTATATCTCCGTCATTTAAAGCCTGATTAGGCAAAAGATAATCGGCAAAAGTTATAAGTTCTATTTCTATTCCGTCTGCAGAAACTTTATTTTTAACTTCCTGCCAAATTACTCTATCCGAATCTCCTATAATTCCAATTCTAACTTTATTATCAGATTTTTCCCCGCAGGAGATTAATAATATGGCGCTTATAAAAAATATAATTATTTTCTTCATGTTTAATCCTTTTTCTTTATTAATTTATTTTTTATTTTTTATAAATTATTTACTAAAAAATTTGACTTAAATCATATATTATAAAAAATAAAATTGCAAATATAATTTTAAATATTCTTTTGATTATCACATACTCAAAGCTAATTTATAATTTTCGCTCATGAATTTGCAGGAATTATCGAATAATTTTTTTTCTTCTTCCGTCATGTTAAGTTCGATTATTTCTTCGACTCCGTCTTTTCCCAAAACCGCTGGAACGCTCGCGTAAACATCTTTTTGTCCGTATTCTCCATTTAAATAAACCGATACTGGCAAAATTCTATGCTCGTTGCAAATTATGGCTCGGACGATTTCGGCAAGCGAAGAACCTATTCCAAATTCCGTAGAACCTTTTCCCTCGAATACTTCCCAGCCTCCTCTTCTTCCTTTTTCGGCTATTTTATTTAAATCAAGTTTTCCGTATTTTTCGGGTTTTTCTTTCATTAATTCAAATAAAGGTTTTCCCGCTATTGATACCGTTGACCAAGCAACCATTTGACTTTCGCCATGCTCTCCCAAAGAATATGCGCAAATTGATTTTTGGTCTATATTTATTTCTTCCGATAACGCTCTTCGCAGTCTTGCCGAGTCTAAAGTAGTGCTTGTCGATATTATTCTTTTATAATCATAATTTAATTTATTTTGAATATAATGAGTAATCACATCGGCGGGATTCGATATATTTATTATTATTCCAGAGAATTTAGTTTTTTTAATATTTGAAATCACATCTTTCATAACGGCTATCGTATCGCCCAAAGTGTCCATTCTTGTTTGAGATAAGTCTTTTGGCAAAGGTCCTGCGCATATAACCATAATATCGGCATCGTCAATGTCGCCATAATCTCCAGCTCTAACCACTATTCTATGCGGAAGATAAACCACAGAATCGAATATATCCAGCGCTTGAGAGAAAGCTTTTTTCTTGTCAATATCTATATAAATAATATTTTCAACCAAACCTTGAGAAGCTAAAGCGTATCCTGCATGCGAGCCGACATGTCCCGCTCCGATTATTGCTATTTTTCTTTCTTTAATGTTATTCATAAAATTTATTCCTTCTTTACTTTAAAAAATTAAATTAAAAAATCTTAAATAAAAAATTAATGAGTCGCTTTTTTGACTATAAAATTTCCTATAGCCTGTATTATTCCAACCAATATTACCAAAAGTATAACGGAAACATATATTATATCCAATTTATTTCTATAATATCCCGATTGAATAGCGTAAGTTCCGAGTCCACCCGCTCCAACCGCTCCCGCCATTGCCGTTAAACTTATTAAACTTATCGCCGTTATCGTAGTTCCTCTCGCTATTGGAGCTATACTTTCTTTTAAATATACTCTAAAAATTATAGCGATTGGAGAAGAACCCATTGACTGCGCCGCCTCGATTAATCCAGAATCTACTTCCGATAAAGCGCTTTCCATCTGTCTTGCGAAAAACGGAACAGTTCCGAATATCAATGGAATTATCGCTCCTTTCACTCCGATTGCCGTTCCCATAATGAACCTTGTTAATGGAACGAGCATTGCAAGAAGAATAATGAAAGGAATAGCTCTGAAGAAATTAATAACTTTACTTAATATTTCGTATATTATTTTATTTTCGAGTATTCCGTATTTTTTTGTAACTACCAAAAGTATTCCGAAGAAACCGCCTATAAAAAACGATATTACTCCCGATTGTATAAGCATTATAAATGTTTGAATTATGCTGTCGTAAAGTTTTGGCAAATCGCCCATAACATTTGGAATTAATTTATTAAGAATTTCTTGCATCTAATATTACCTCCACATCAATATTTTTTTCTTGCAAAAATATAATCGCTTTTTTTATTCCGTCTATTTCAAGTTCATGCATTATAACCACCAAGCCTCCCAAATGGCTGTCGTCCACAACTTCCACATTGGCAAAAATGATATTAATATCGACATTATATTCTCTTGAAATATGCGAAACCATCGGCTCGACTACATTTCCTTTTTTATATCTTAATCGAACTATGCATTCGTTGGGTTTAAGTTTTGTGAGTTCGTCATTTTCTTCCACTAAAGAATATATTTTCGATACATTTGAAGTAGTGTCTATAAATTCTTTAGTTATTTGATTTTTTGGAGCGGAAAATACATCAAATATATTTCCTTCTTCTATTAAAACTCCTTTATTCATAACGGCGACTCTATGGCATAATTCTTTAACTACATTCATTTCATGCGTTATAACGACTATAGTAAGACCTAAAGTTTCGTTTAATTTTTTCAATAATTTTAATATCGAGCTTGTGGTTTGAGGGTCGAGCGCGCTTGTAGCTTCATCGCATAAAAGTATATTCGGTTCGTTGGCGAGCGCCCTTGCAATTGCAACTCTCTGTTTTTGTCCGCCGCTTAACTGCGAAGGATAGGCAAACGCTTTTTCTTTTATATCAACGAGTTCGAGTAAAGACATAACTTTTTTTTCAATTTCTCTTTTCGACAAACCTCTATATCTTAACGGATAGGCGACATTTTTGAATACGGTTCTTGACGCAAATAAATTGAACTGCTGAAATATCATTCCTATTTTTTTTCTTTTTTCTCTTAACTGCCCGTTCGATAAAGAAGTCATTTCTACATCGTCTATATAAACATGCCCAGAAGTCGGACGCTCCAAAAGATTAATGCATCTAACGAGAGTGGATTTGCCAGCTCCAGAAAAACCTATTATGCCGTATATTGAGCCAGTTTCAATTTTTAGCGAAACATCGTTTACGGCGTTAAGTTTTTTATTATTTTCGGTTGTAAAAATTTTACTAACATTTTCTAAAACAATCATTTTTAATTTATCTTCTCTAAATTTTAAATTTAATTATAATTTTTTAATGGTAGATTATACTATTTATAATATTTCTGTCAAATATAGAATTAAAATACTTTTTATTATAATTCAAACTTTTATTTGCAATTTTTTATGTTAAATGGTAAAATTTTATTTATAATATTATAGGGGTAGAACTTTGACTTGCAATATATGTCGTAAAGAAAAAGCGGTTTTGCATATTACCGAACAAATAGGAAAAGAATTTGAAAAAATAAGCGTCTGTAAAAAATGCGAACAAGAATTAAGAATCGTAGAAAAATGTTTGGAAGATAACGACAATAAATTATTTTCCGTATTGCCGAAATTACCAAGCCGTAAATCCATCGCAATAAAAAAAATCGGTAAAAAAAAGAATTATAAAAAAACTTGTAATGTATGCGGATATTCTTTAAATGATTTTTTAATTACAAAGAATGTCGCCTGCCCGAAATGTTATGATAGTTTCGGAGCTTTCGCTGGTAAAATAGTAAAGAAAATTCATCATGCAAATAAACATATAGGAAAAATCTCAAACAGAAATTTATCGAACGAAGATATAGAAAAAGAAATTTCAAAACATAAAGACAATATGGAACTCCTTAAAAAAATGGAGAAATACGAAGAGGCTAACGAATTAAAAAAGAAAATAAAAAATTTGAACGAAGTTTTAATTTCTAAAAAGTCCGAAAAAATAGAAGAAAAAATATAAATGAAGAATATGATTTCTGATAAAAATATAGCAAATTGGATTTTTACTAAAGGTTCTGAAGACAATATCGTTTTATATTCAAAAGTTTCGATATATAGAAATTTAGAAAATATAAGATTTCATCATCATATGGACAAAAACGAATACGATAAAGTCGATTCTATTTTGCAAAAAAATATTGAAGATTTGAAACTCAATTTGACTAAAATAAAATTAGCCGATATTAAACCTTGCGATATAAGGATACTTAAAGAAAATCTCACGATTCCAAAAAAAAGAAATTTATTAAACGCCACTTTATATACGAACTCCGAAGAATCAACTTCTATACTTATAAATTCAAACGAACATTTGGAAATACAAACTATAGCAAGAGGACTCGAGTTAAACGATTGCTTTAAAACGGCTTACGATATAGAAAATAAACTTGACGAAAAAATAGATTTCGCATTTGATAAAAAATTTGGATATTTGACAAGCTCGCCACACAAAATAGGAACTGCAATTAATTTAACTGTCGCAATTTCAATCCCAGCGATTCTTTGGAAAACTCCCGAAAATATAGATTATTTTATAAATAAATTTTCAAAATTAGGTTTCTATTTATCATTATTATCAATAGGCAAAAAAAATCTTCCAATAATAACGATAACAAATAAAGTTATGATTGGAATTAAAGAAAAAGATATTTTGAAAAAAACGCTCGAGATAGTTCATGATATTTTAGATAAAGAAAAAAATATAAGAAAGAGAATTAAAAAACTTGATAAAATTAAAGTCGAAGACAGAATATACAGAAGCAAGGCAATATTATCTTCGGCAAAGATTCTAAATTACGGCGAACTTATAAAATATAGTTTTTGGTTAAGAATGGGATTATATTACGACTTATTGAAAGATATTGAACTTGACAATTTATATTATATGATTTTTGCCGCTAAAAATAATCATCTTCAAATTCAAAATATTAACGGCAATAGAGAAAAAAATATTAATGAAATAAGAGCGAATTTGATTAGAGAGATTTTGAATTTGTAAATTTGTCATTACGAGCATTTGAAAAATACGAAGCAATCCACTTTGTATAAAATTTATTTATTAACGAAATTAAATTATAAAAGTTTAATTTTAATAAATTTAGATTACTTTGCTATCTATCGTAA
>NZ_JBNMIZ010000026.1:0-18728 GCF_050873525.1 Brachyspira sp.
TCGCAAAGCATAACCACGCACATATCGGCATTGTCTCCGAATCTTTTATACGACAAAATTTTTCTCACAAAACCGCCATTTCTATCCGCATATTTCGGCGCTATATCGTTGAATAATTTTCTCAATATCGTTTCGTCTTTCACATATTTGGCGATTATTCTTCTGTTATGAAGATTGTCGGTTTTCGCTCTATAAATAATTTTATCCGCAAGCTGTTTTATAGCTCTGCCTTTTTCTTTAGTGGTTTCTATTTTCTCATACTTCAAAAGAGAAGTGAGCATATTTGAAAGCATAGCCTTTCTATGCGCGCTTGTTCTGTTAAATTTTTTAACGCTTACTCTATGTCTCATTTTATATCCTCGTTATTTTTATTTTCTCATTCCGAGATGCGCTCCGTATTCTGCGAGCTTTTCTTTAATTTCGTCTACAATCATCTCGTTTGCGCCTACCAATGTAAGCAAATCGCTGTCCGATTTTAAAGCAACTTTATCGAGAGTTTTCAAATCGGAAGTCATTAAGAAATTTGCCGTTCTAACGGAAAATTCTATTTCGTCTACAAATTTATCTTTCAAAGATTCCAAAACGGAATTTTTTGAATCTTCTTCAAATTTTACATCGCCTTCTTCCGCTTCTTCGGGCATCATAAAAGATGTCAAATTATCTCTCAATATTTTAGCCGCCCAAGACAAAGCCTTATCTGGAGCGATATTTCCTTTAGTTTCTATTTCCAAAGTAAGTTTTCCATAGTCTACTCTCTGCCCTACTCTTATAGGTTCGACTGTGGAATTTACGCTTACTATAGGCGAATAAATAGCGTCTATCACTATAGCGTTAACATCGTTTACAAGTTCCGCCGACATTTCCGCTGGAACATAACTGTAGCCGCCGTCTATTTGGAATTCCATTTCAAAACTATAACCTTCCGCTATTGTCGCTATATAATAATCGGGGTTATAAACTTTCACTTCCGAATCCGATTCTACCAAATCCGCCGCCGTTATAACGCATGGACCGTCTTTTTTCACATAAACGGTTTTACTTTCTATATTATCAGGAAGAGAAACCACAACATTTTTAAGATGCATTATCATAACGATTGTGTCTTCTTTCATTCCTTCGACATTTTCAAATTCGTTGCTTACATCTTTTATTTTAATAGCCGTAATAGCGTATCCCGGTATCGAAGATAATAATACTCTTCTCAAAGCGTTACCTATCGTAACGGCGTATCCTCTTTCAAAAGGCTGAGCCACAAATTTGCCGTAGGTAGAAGTTAAATCTTTAGCTTCAAAAGTAACTTTATGCGGATGCCTAATAGATTCCAATATTTCTTTTAATGCCATTCTTATAATACCCCTTATAGCCGTTATTTAGAATAATACTCGATTATGAGCTGTTCGTTAATAGGATACTCTATATGTTCTCTTATAGGCAAAGTCACTATTTCGCCCGTTTTGCTTGATAAATCCAAATTAAGCCATGCGGGAACATATTCGTTTTTCAAATCCTCTACTATTTCCTTAAATTGTCCGATTGCATTTCCTCTATCCGTAATGGAAATTTTATCTCCCACTTTTACGCAGTAAGACGGAATTGTCATTTTCTTGCCATTAACGGATATAAATCCATGATATACAAACTGCCTCGCTTGAGACCTGCTTTTTGCAAGTCCAAGTCTATAAACTACATTATCCAAACGCAATTCCAACAATCTAAGCAAATTTTCTCCCGAAACTCCGCTTATACGAATAGCTTCATGATAGTAATTTCTAAATTGTTTTTCCAATATTCCGTATATTCTTTTAACTTTCTGTTTTTCTCTCATCTGAACGCCGTATTCCGACAACTGTTTCATTTTTCGGTTAACTGGACCTGGAACATCTCTTCTTTTTATTATGGGACATTTAGCGCTTACGCATCTATCCCCTTTTAGCATAAGTTTCATGCGTTCTCTTCGACATAATCTGCAACTTGCATCTCTGTATCTTGCCATATTTATTTAACTCCAAATTATATTCTTCTTCTCTTTTTAGGACGGCATCCGTTATGTGGCATCGGAGTGACATCTTTAATGAGCTTAACTTTTAAACCAGCCGCTTCAACCGCTCTTATAGAACTTTCTCTGCCCATACCAGGTCCCTTCACATAAACATCAACCTCGCGAACCCCCATTTCAAAAGCCTTTTTAGAAGCCTTTTCGCTCGCAATTTGAGCCGCAAACGGAGTCGCTTTTTTACTGCTCTTATAATCTCCGTCCAAACCGCCGCTTGCCCAAGATAAAGTATTGCCGTTACGGTCGGTTATCGTAACTATAGTATTATTGAAACTCGCTTTTATATGGACTATTCCAAAAGCTTCGACTCTTCTATCTTTTTTTATTTTTTTATCTTTTACGGTTTTTCTACCTTTTTGAGTTGCCACTGACTATTCCTCCATTAGTCTTTATTTATTTTTCATTATTTCTTACCAGGAGCCTTCTTCTTACCAGCTATTGCCTTTCTTGCTCCGCCACCTCTTGCGTTCCTTGAATTTGTTCTAGTTCTCTGCCCTCTCACGGGAAGCCTCTTAATATGACGCATTCCTCTATAAGAGTGAATATCTTTCAATCGTTTTATATTATTAAACAATTCCGTTCTCAAATCGCCTTCGACTTTAGTCGTAGATTCTATAGCGTCTCTTAAAGCCGTAATTTGAGCGTCCGTTAAGTCTTTAGCCTTCACGGAATAATCTATATTAGCCTTATCGCATATAACATGAGCCAATGTTCTGCCGATTCCGTATATGTCGGTAAGAGCTATCTCTATTCTTTTATTATTTCTTATTTCAACACCCATCAATCGAGCCATTATTTATTTCTCCTTTAATCTTAAATCTAAATAAAACTTCCCCAAAATATATTAAAACAAAATCATTTCTGTTTCTGTTTATGTCTTGGATTCTTTTTACATATAACTCTAATTATGCCTTTTCTCTTAACTATCTGACAATCGTTACATCTTTTTTTAATCGAACTTTTTACTTTCATTATAATTAATCTCCATTTATTTACTTATAGCGATAAATTATTCTTCCCTTTGTCAAATCGTAGGGAGACATTTCTATAGTCACTTTATCGCCGGGAAGAATACGAATAAAATTCATACGCATCTTTCCAGATATATGAGCCAAAATTCTATGCCCGTTTTCAAGTTCCACTCTAAAAGTAGCGTTAGGCAAAGGCTCTACAACGATTCCTTCAACTTCAATAGTTTCTTTTTCAGCCATAATTTTAATTACCTTTTACCTTCGCACTTTAGATTTTTTTAATATTCCGTCATAATTATGCATTTGCAAATACGACTCTATTTGTTTTAATAATTCAACCGCTACGCTTACGCTAATCATAACCGAAGTTCCGCCCATCAAATAAACCAGAGAATTATTCGTTCCCTTAAAAGGAGCAAATATAGGAATCTTCGTCATAAGGTCTGGAAATACCGCAATCGCCGCCAAAAATATCGAACCGCCTATTGTTATTCTTCCCAATACCGTTTTAAGATATTCAGCCGTTTGAGTTCCAGGTCTATATCCCGGAATAAAACCGCCCTGTTTCTTCAAATTTTCCGCTATATCGTCAGGGTTAAATTGCACCGAAGTATATACATAAGCGAACATTATAACCAATAGACAATATAAAATTATATAAGCCCAGCTTCCGTAAGAGAAAAATCCGAGTAAAGAATCGAGCCATCCCCATCTAACTCCTCTAGTCAAACTCGCTATTTGAGCGGGAATAGCCATCAAAGCCGAAGCGAATATTATTGGAATAACGCCAGACGGATTAATTTTAAAAGGTATATGAGTCGATTGAGCGCCAAAAACCTTTCTTCCAACCACTCTTTTAGCGTATTGAACGGGAATTCTCCTCTGTCCGCTTTCTTCATAAACTACGCAAAAAATAACTATCGCAAATATTATAAAGAAAAGAACTATGACTAAAGAATTCAAATATTCGCTGTCTCTCTTTTGAAACATATCGTAAACGCCAGCGGGAATACGAGCCACTATTCCAGCAAATATTATAACCGAAATTCCGTTTCCAAGTCCTCTTTCAGTAATTTGGTCGCCAAGCCACATTAAAAACATAGTTCCAGCAGTAGCGGTAGCGACAACTATGAGAATAAAGCCCAAACCAGGATTCATATATATCATAGCGCCTTCGTCTATGCTCTGAATCCAGCTTGCCATAGCCGCAGATTGTATCATACAAAGAACTAATGTTAAATATCTAACATATTGATTTATCTTCTTTCTTCCGCTTTCGCCCTCTTTTTGCATTCTTTCCAACGCGGGAATAACGACACCAAGCAATTGCATGATAATCGAAGCGGATATATAAGGCATAATACCCAAAGCCAATATTGAAAATCTAAATAAAGCTCCGCCCGAAAATAAATCCATAATCGTCAAAAGTCCGCCGCCGCCTTGAGCCGAAGATAAAAATCCCAAAAGCGCGGTCGGGTCAATTCCTGGAGTCGGTATATGACTTCCAATTCTATAAATCAAAATAGCCAAAACAGTATATAGAATTCTGCTTCTTAATTCTTGCACTCTAAATATATTAGTCAACGATTTTAACATTTAATTATCCTAACTTAAGATTTAATATCTTTCTTCTCTCTAATATATTTCTTTCTTTCGTTTATTATAACTTTACCGCCCGATTTTTCAATCTTTTCTATAGCTTTTTTACTAGCCATATCCACCGTTATAGTAATTGCGTTTTTAACCTCGCCCATAGAAAGAAGTTTTATATAATCTCTATTTGAAGATAAATATCCTAATTTTAATAAAGTTTCCCTCGATATTTCGCTTCCTATGGAATCCAATTCTCCGACATTAATAATATTTACAGATTTTTTAAATGCCGAATTATTGAAACCGCTTTTAGGAATTCTTCTATGCAAAGGCATCTGTCCGCCTTCAAAACCCGCTCTTCTGCTGTATCCCGCTCGAGATTGCGCTCCTTTATCTCCTCTGCCAGCGGTGCATCCCCATCCAGAACCTTGTCCGCGTCCTACTCTATGAGGTTTCTTACTCGAACCTTTTGGAGCAGTTAAAATTTTTGTATTTTCCTGTGCCATCTATTAAACCCTCATTTATATTCTACTTTAAGAAGATGCGAAATTTTATTTATCATTCCCTTTATTTGAGGAGTATCTTCATGCTCGACTATTCTTCTTCTCTTTTTGAAACCTAAAGCGACTACCGTATATCTTTGAGATTTTTCATAACCTATGGGAGATTTAATTAATTTTATAACTACTTTAGACATTATTCCACCTTCCCGTAAATTTGTTCTATACTAACGCCTCTCTTATTAGCCATTTGTTCCACCGTTTTCAAAGATTTAAGTCCTTCAAAAGTGGCTTTAGCCAAATTCATAGCGTTATTATTGCCGAGAGATTTTGAAAGAATATTTTTTACTCCAACCAATTCCAATACCGCTCGCGCTGGACCGCCTGAAATAACTCCCGTTCCTTTAGAAGCTGGTTTCATAATTATTCTACTGCTTCTAAAAACTCCAACCGTATTATGAGGTATGGTTTCGCCTTTCAAATTAACTTCTATCATATTTTTTTTAGCCTGCTCTATAGCTTTTCTTATAGCGTCTGGGACTTCGTTCGCTTTTCCATAGCCTAGCCCCACATGTCCGTTTTTATCGCCCAAAACCATCAAAGCGGCAAATCTAAATCTTCTTCCGCCTTTCATAACTTTAGCGACTCTATTTAAAGTTATAAGACGTTCTTCATACATATTTTTTTCTTCGTTATGATGACTATTATTGCTCATTAAATTCTCGCTCCTTAAAATTTCAATCCCGATTCTCTGGCGCCTTCAGCCAAAGATTTTACTTTTCCATGATATATATATCCGTTTCTATCGAATATTACTTCGCTTATATTTTTATCTTTCGCTCTGCTTGCTAAAGTTTTTCCTATTTCTTTCGCCACATCTATATTTTTACCGCTCTTTATATCTTTTTCTTGCGAAGACGCCGATGCTAAAGTTATGCCTTTGCTGTCGTCCACAATTTGAGCGGAAATATATTTAAGACTTTTATAAACCGTAAGTCTCGGACGCTTTGAAGTTCCCTCTATCTTTATACGAATGCTTCTCTTTCTTCTTTCTCTTTGAGATTTAATTTTTTCTCTTAATCCCATAATTTCCCCTTTATTTAGCAGCTTTTTTGCTTTCTTTATGTTTTACATGCTCGCCTTCAAATCTGACACCTTTTCCTTTATAAGGTTCGACTGGTCTTTTCTTTTTAATATTCATAGCGAGTTCGCCTACCTGCTCTTTATCGTTTCCTTCTATAATAATTTTTGTGTCTTTTTCTACAGTCACTTTTATTCCATCGGGAATTTTCATTTTAACATCGTTTGAAAAACCCAACTGTAAAGTTATAATATTTCCTTGAACATTGGAACGATAACCCGTGCCTTCCAATTGCAAAACTTTCTTATAACCAGAATTAACGCCTTCTATCATATTATAAATAAGTTTCCATACCAAACCCAATTGAGCCGAATATTTAGCCTTATTTTCTTTAATAGCTTTCTCGTCCGAACTTTCTATTTTAGGAGGTTTAACCCAAAGAAAATTGCCTTCAAGTTCAAATATTATATAATCAAAAAACTCTCTTGTCAACTCCCCTCTCTTTCCTTTTACGGTTATTTTATGTCCGTCTATTTTAACTTCCACTCCCGCTGGAATCTGTATAGGTTTATTAGCCAATCTGCTCATTATAGTCACCTCTCATTACCATACATAACATAAAACTTCGCCGCCGACATTTTCTTTTCTTGCCTGTTTATCCGTCATAACTCCTTTGCTCGTGGATATTACGGATATTCCGAAACCGTTTTTTACTTGAGGTATAGAATCAACGGAAGTATAAACTCTAAGTCCCGGCGTGGATACTCTTTGTAATCCTTCTATTACCGAATTTCCTTCGTAATATTTCAAATCTATTTCTATACGAAAGAAATTTTTATTCTTTACTTCAACTTTACTAAAGTCGTTAATATAACCTTCTTTCTTCAAAATTTCAAGTATATTTTCCATTTTTGTAGAAAACGGAATCGTCACATTTTCTTTTTTAGCCCTGCAACCGTTTCTAATAACGGTTAATGCATCCGCTATAGGGTCATGAACACTCATTTATTAATCTCCTTAAATTCCAAAAATTACCAACTTGATTTAGTAACGCCCGGAATTAAACCTTTATTAGCTAAATCTCTAAAACATATTCTGCACATTTTATATTGTCTTATATAAGCTCGCGGTCTTCCGCATATAGGACAACGATTATACTGTCTCGTTTTATATTTTTGTTTTTTTGTAGCTTTAACTTTAAGCGCTAATCTAGCCATTATTTATTCTCCTGACTTTTAGGTGCGGCGCGAAACGGCAATCCCACTCTTTCCAATAATGCTCGAGCCATTTCATCGTTATCCGCAGTAGTTACTATAGTTATATTCAAACCTTTTACGGCATCCGTTTTATCAAAACTTATTTCTGGAAATATAATATGCTCTTTTATTCCCAAATTATAATTTCCGTTTCCGTCAAATCCTCTTCTTGGAATTCCTTGAAAGTCTCTAACTCGAGGCAACGCGATAAATATGAGTCTTTCTAAAAAATCATACATTCTCTCGCCTCTTAAAGTTACTCTGCATCCAATTGGCATTCCTTGTCGCAACTTAAAATTCGCTATTGACTTTTTTGCCCTCGTAATAATCGCTCTCTGTCCTGCTATTTGAGTAAGTTCTTCGACAGCGGAGTCCACATATTTTTTATCGGATACAGCCATACTTATTCCCATATTGATAATTATCTTTTCTATTTTTGGAACTGCCATAATAGAATTAAGATTCATATCTTTTAACATGGACTGTTTAATTTCTCTTTCATATCTATCTTTTAATACTGACATAATTAACACCTCTATTTATCGAGAACTTCCCCTGATTTTTTTGAATATCTTTTTAATTTTCCATCGACATTCTTCATTCCAATTCTTGTCACCTTTCCAGATTTATCGACTACCATTACATTTGAAATATGTATTGAAGCTTCCCTTTCCACTATACCGCCTTTTTGATTTTCTTGAGATTTAGGCATCGTCTTTTTTATCATATTAATATTTTTCACAAAAACTCTGCCCGCCGCTCTATCTATAGACAATACTTCGCCTCTATCTCCGCTATTCTCTCCCGCAATCACTTCAACGGTATCGCCTTTTTTAACTTTATATTTTGTCCTACTAAAATCTAATTTCTTTTTCATTATACTACCCTTATTATATTACTTCTGGAGCAAGCGACACTATCTTCATAAAGCCTTTATCCCTAAGCTCTCTTGCAACGGGACCGAATATACGCTTTCCTCGAGGCTCTTTTTTATCGTCAACTATAACCGCCGCATTTTCGTCAAATCGTATATAAGAACCGTCATTTCTTCTAACTTCTTTTTTTACTCTCACTATAACGGCTTTTACCACTTTTCCTTTTTCTATAGAACAAGTCGGTATAATATCCACAACGGAACAAACTATTATATCTCCCAAAGTGGCGTATCTGCGTCTGCTTCCGCCCAAAACTTTAATACATTTTAATTTCTTTACGCCCGTATTATCGGCTACATTAAGAGTGGTTGGCGTTTGTATCATATTACTCTCCTTCAACCGTTTGCGCAATACTCGTTTCAGGAGCATGCTTTTCTCTTTTTAGAACGCTCTCTACTTCGCTATCCATAGAATCTCTTTCCACGCGTTCGGCTTTCTTCAATATCTTCATTAATCTAAATTTTTTATCTTTGCTTATAGGACGGCATTCTATTACTCTAATCAAATCTCCTTCGGCGCATTCGTTTTTCTCATCATGAGCTTTATATCTTTTATTTTTACTTATCGTTTTGCCGTAAAGAGGATGTTTCTGCCTTATTTCCACTTTTATAACTACGGTTTTATCCATTTTATCAGAAACTACAATTCCCTCAAGCACTCTTTTATATTTTTTCGCTTTGCTTTCCACAATAATACCCTCGCCTATTTTTTAATACCAAGTTCGTATTGACGAATAAAAGTTTTAACTTTAGCTATATCTTTACGAGCCTTTTTAAGCTGATGCGTCTGTCTCGCGTCGCCAACTACTTTTTCAAATCTATGTTCTTGATATTCTTTTTCCAATTTCAAAAGTTCGCTTTTAAGTTCTTCCAAACCCAAAGACTTATACTCTTTATTTTTAGCCATTTATAGCCTCCCTCTTAATAAACTTCGTTTTAATCGGAAGTTTGAATCCCGCCAATCTAAAAGCCGATTGAGCCAATTCTTCGGGAACGCCCGCTATTTCAAATATAACTTTACCAGGTTTTACAACGGCTACCCAATATTCCACATTTCCTTTACCTTTACCCATTCTCGTTTCCGCCGGTTTTTTCGTATAGGGTTTATCTGGAAATACTTTTATCCACATTTTACCTACTCTTTTTACATGCCTTGATATAGCTATACGAGCCGCTTCGATTTGCCTGTCCGTAAGCCATACTGGTTCTAAAGCCATTAAACCGTAATCTCCAAAAGTTAAATTACTTCCTCTTTTAGAGTTGCCTTTCATTCTGCCTCTATGCTGTTTACGATATTTTGTCCTTGAAGGTTGTAACATTATCTATCTCCTTTAGAACTGATAACTTCGCCCGCGTCATCCTGTCTCTGTTCTTTTTTATCAAGAATCTCGCCCTTATAAATCCAGACTTTCACTCCGATTATTCCGAAAGTTGTCGTAGCTTCAGCCGTTCCATAATCTATATTCGCTCTTAAAGTATGCAAAGGCACGGAACCGTTTTTATACTGCTCTGTTCTCGCTATATCCGCTCCCGCCAAACGACCAGAACACATAACTTTAATGCCTTTAGCTCCTTTTTTCATCGCTTGAGTTATAACGCTTTTCATAGCTCTTCTAAAAGCGACGCGCATTTCAAGCTGACGAGCGACATTTTGAGCGGCTAAAGTGGCGTCCAATTCCGCTTCTTTAACTTCTTTTATAGAAACTTGAACGGGCTTTTTTACCATTTTTTGTATAACATTTTTAACTATTTCAACTCTCTGCCCTTTCGGTCCTATAACTATTCCCGCTCTTGCCGTAGCTATAAAGACATTTATTCTATCTGGAAATCGCACTATCTCTATATTCGATATTGCGGGGTCAAAAGCGTCTTTTTTACCGCCAATTTTTTTATGTTCTTCTTTTAAAGTTTTATAATAATAATTAGTTATATATCGTCTGATGGATAAATCTTCATGCAAACTATCCGCATAACTTCTATTATCTTCAAACCATCTGCTTGACCAAGTTTTATTTATTCCAAGTCTTAAACCTATAGGACTAACCTTTTGACCCATTTTATACCTCCGCCGTTTTTGGGCTTTCTTCTTTTTTAGCCGCAGCTTTTATTTTTTTCTTTTCAGGTTTCTTATCATCGCTCAATACTATAGTAATATGAGAAAGTCTCTTTAATATAGGGTCGGCGCTTCCTCTACTTGCCGCTCTTATTCGTTTTAGCATTGCCGCTTTATCCACAAAAGCCGATTTAACCCATAAAGTATCGGGATTAATATTCCTCGATTGAAATATCGCGTTTGCTATTCCGCTTTTTATAGCTTTTCTCAAAACAACGGAAGACATTTGAGGCATAACCGTCAAATTAGCTATCGCATGATTAACATATTCTCCTTTAATAAAGGGAAGCAATCTTGCAATTTTTCTGCGCCCTATACGCAAATAACGAACTCTTACTTTATAATCCATAATCTCAAATCCTTATTTTTTACCAACTTTACCCGCGCCTGCATGAGAGCGAAATGTTCTTGTCGGAGCAAATTCTCCCAATTTATGCCCAATCATATTTTCTTGTATATAAACGGCGACAAAAGTTTTTCCATTATGCACATTTATAGTATAACCTATCATTTCGGGAATAATAGTCGAAGCTCTGCTATAAGTTTTTATCTGATGTTTATTATCCCCAGCTTGTATTTTCTTAAAAAGATTTTTATCTACAAAAGGTCCTTTCTTAATAGAGCGAGACATTATTTTTTACCCCCTCTTCTCTTAATTATTAATCTATCCGAATATTTATTTTTCTTTCTCGTTTTATATCCTTTAGTTGGAATTCCCGTAGGAGATACTGGATGCGGATTACCCTGTCCGCTCTTGCCTTCTCCTCCCCCATGCGGGTGGTCTACTGGATTCATTACAACGCCTCTAACTTTAGGTCTTCTGCCTTTATGTCTTGTAGTTCCCGCTTTTCCGTCCGTAATATTAAAATGGTCTAAATTTCCAATCTGCCCTATCGTAGCGTAGCAGTTTTCCAATATTCTTCTTTCTTCTCCCGAACGAAGTCTTATAACGCAATAGCCTCCGCTTTTAGCCGTTATTTGAGCGCCGCCGCCAGCAGCTCTAACCAACTGTCCACCCTTGCCAGGAGTTAATTCTATATTATGTATTATAGTTCCCAAAGGAATTTTTCTTAAAGGCAAACTGCATCCCACTCTAACTTTTGCATTCTCTCCGCTTACGACTTTATCTCCAATATTCAATCCCAAAGGATATATTATATATCTTTTCTCTCCGTCCGCATAATTTAAAAGAGAGATATATGCGCTTCTATTCGGGTCATATTCCACAGAAACCACTTTAGCTTCTATATCATGTTTATCTCTTCTAAAATCAATAAGTCTAAAAAGTTTTTTATGTCCGCCTCCGCGTCTACGCATAGTTATACGCCCGTTTGAACCGCGTCCGCTTATACGCTTTTTACCCGATACCAAAGATTTGCAAGGCTCGTTCGTGGTAATATCAGCAAAATCTACCACCGTTCGATAACGCAAACTTGGAGTTGTCGGTTTAAATTTCTTAATAGCCATCTTTATTCCTCAATTATTTTACTATATCTATTTTCTCTTTACCGTCAAGAACTATTATCGCTTTCTTATAGCTTCGAGTATATCCTCGTTTGCTCATTCTACGATTTTTCTTTTTAGGCTTAACATTTATTATCTTACAATCAAGCGGATGCACATTAAATATTTTTTCAACCGCTTTCATTAATTCTGGTTTATTAGCGTCCTGCCTCACTTTAAATACATAATATCTCTTTTCCGTTCCTTTAGGCTCGGTTCTCAAAATATTACTCTTTTCGGTAAGTATAGGTTCAATCAAAAGCGAATACATACTCATAATTTTTAACCCTTAATTCTATCGTTCAATTTAGATAAAGCGGTTTTTGTAAAATACACTTCATCGGCATAATATAAAGGATGAATAGCCATACTATCGGCGTTTACAAGTTTCAAATCCTTAATATTTCTTAACGATAACAATAATTTATTATAATTATCTCCCAAAGCTTCGTCTTTACCGACTACAAAAGCCACTTTTCTGCTTTTAGGTTCTTTAACCTTGCTTATAAAACTTGCCATTCTTTTAGTTTTCGGAGCGTCAAAAGTAAAATCTTCAAAAACTTTAAGAACATTAGCGCCGTATTTCAAAGATAAAACGGAAAGCAAAGCCTTTTGTTTAACCTTTTTAGGCAATCTATAGCTATAATCTCTCGGTTTAGGAGTATGCGCTTTACCTCCTCCTACCCATACAGGCGACCTTGACGAACCCGCTCTTGCTCTTCCCGTTCCCTTCTGTCTCCAAGGCTTTTTACCGCCACCTGAAACTTCTCCTCTCGTTTTTGTAGAATGAGTTCCCTGCCTTTTATTTGCAAGCTCGTTCTTTATAGCTTCATAAAGCAAGTTATTATTGACTTCCGATTTAAAAATCTTATCAACAATTTCCAAATTGCCCGCATTATCTCCGTTTTCATTTAGTATCGCTACTTCCATCTTCTTATCCTACTTAAATTATTCCAATTATTATATCATGGAATTCTTTTTCTTGTTAAGTTTTTTAACCGCCGAAGTTAATTTTACTATGCTATTAACGGCTCCAGGTATAGCGCCTTTTATCATAATCAAGTTATCTTCGGGGCGAATATCGATAACTTTCAAATTCTGAATAGTAGTTAGCGCATTACCCATATGTCCAGGCATACCTTTACCTTTCCATACTCTCGAAGGATAACTATTACAACCTATAGAACCCGCTCTTCTTCTAAAATTAGAACCATGACTCATAGGTCCGCCGTCATAATTATGCCTTTTCATAACTCCCGCAAAACCTCGTCCTTTACTTAAAGAACTAACATCTATAAAATCGCCCGTTTGAAATATATCGACTTTAAGCTCCTGTCCAACGGAATAAGAACTCGCGTTATCGATTCTAAATTCTTTCAAATATTTCTTAGGCTCTAAATTCATTTTTTTAAATTGTCCTATTTGCGGTTTTTTCAAATGCTTTTCTTTTACGGCTTCATAGCCTAATTGAATCGCATTATAACCGTCTTTCTCATTATCTCTTATCTGCATAACCGTGCATGGTCCGGCTTCCACAACGGTTACCGCTATAGCGTTTCCCGTTTCGTCAAATACCGTAGTCATGCCCAATTTTTTGCCAATTATTCCTACCATCGGCGAATCCTCTATAATGATTTTACTACTCTATCACAAATTCCAACTATTACAGATAAATCGTAGTAAAGCTTTATCTTTTTTATTTTTAACAAGCGCTTATTTTTTATTTTAGCTGAACATCTACTCCAGCTGGAAGCGCCAATTTTTTTAGAGATTCCGTAGTTTGAGGAGTTACCTCGAATATATCTATAAGTCTCTTATAAATACGCATCTCAAACTGCTCTCTGGATTTAATATTTACATGCGGACTTCTTATAACAGTTACCTTTCTTATACTCGTAGGTAAAGGTATAGGTCCCGAAACTCTCGCTCCCGTTTTCTTAACGCTATCGACTATAGATTGAGCCGATTGGTCAATAAGCTCAATATCAAAAGCTTTTAGTTTTACTCGTATTTTCTGTTCTTTCATAGTTTGAATTACTCGCTTAATCTCATTTATTATAAAGGGCATAATTTATATTTTTTATATTAATATTACGCCCTTATTAAATCCTTACTCCAAAATTTTCGTTACAACGCCGTTACCTACGGTTTTACCGCCTTCTCTTATGGCAAATCTTTGTTTTTCTTCCATGGCGATTTGGCTGATTAATTCTATAGTTAAATTAGCGTTATCGCCCGGCATTATCATTTGAGAACCTTCTGGTAAATTTATTACTCCAGTAACATCCGTAGTTCTAAAATACATTTGCGGTCTATATCCTGTTACGAAACCGCTATGTCTTCCGCCTTCTTCTTTTTTAAGAATGTAAACTTCCGCTTCAAATTTCTTATGCGGAGTTATAGTTCCAGGTTTAGCCAATACCTGTCCTCTTTCAACGGCTTTTCTTTCGATACCTCTTAAAAGACAACCGACATTGTATCCCGCTATTCCGACAACTTCTTTCTTAAACATTTCAACGCCTGTGCAAGTAGTTTTTTGAGTGTCTCTCAAACCTACTATTTCAACTTCATCACCTTTAGTGATTTTACCTCTTTCAATTCTACCCGTAACAACCGTTCCTCTTCCAGGAATCGAATAAACATCTTCTATTGACATTAAGAAATCTTTATCAACTTCTCTCACTGGGTCTGGAATATAAGTATCCAAAGCGTTCAAAAGGTCTATTATACATTTACAATCCGCGTCTTCTCTTGGATTTTTTCCCGCTTCGATAGCTTGAATAGCCTTAATTGCGCTTCCTCTAATAATAGGAGTTTTACTTCCGTCAAAACCGTAATGGTCCAAAACATCCACAACTTCCGCTTCAACTATTTCAGCCATTTCTGGGTCGTCCAATTTATCGCATTTATTTAAGAATACGACTATGTAATTAACGCCCACTTGCCTTGACAAAAGAACATGCTCTTTAGTTTGAGGCATAACTCCGTCTTCAGCCGATACGACAAGAATTGCTCCGTCCATTTGAGCCGCTCCCGTTATCATATTCTTAATATAGTCGGCGTGTCCAGGACAATCCACATGGGCATAATGCCTGTTATCAGATTCGTATTCCACATGCGAAGTAGCGATAGTCAAAATTTTCGTAGGGTCTCTTCTACCTTGACTTTCGGAAGCTTTAGCAACCGAATCGTAAGCCACTTTTTGAACCGTATCTGGAAACATTGCGGATGATACCGCCGTTATCGCCGATGTTAATGTAGTTTTACCATGGTCAACGTGTCCTATAGTTCCCACATTCACATGCACCTTTTTACCGTCATAAGTTCCTGCCATTTTTATCCTCCAATTTATCCTTTCTTTAGGATTTTTTATTTATTTCTAATTTTAATTTTTTGCTATTTATTATTACCCATTCTTGCGCCTATAATCTCTTCGGCTACATTTTTAGGCACTTCTTCATAATGAGAGAACTGCATCGTATAGCTCGCTCTTCCTTGCGAAACATTTCTTATACTCGTGGTATAACCGAACATTTCCGCAAGAGGCACTGTAGCATTTATGGATTTATAACCAGATTTATCGGTAAATCCATGAACCTGTCCTCTCCTTGAAGCCAAATCCCCTATAATGTCTCCCATATAATCTTCGGGAGTCATAACCTCTACGCTCATCATAGGCTCTAACAAATAAGGGTCCGCTTTTTTACAGCCTTCTTTAAAACCCATTGATGCCGCAATTTTAAATGCCATTTCGGAAGAATCCACAGGGTGAAAAGAACCGTCAAAAGCCGAAACAACCACATCAAGCATTGGATAATTTGCCAAAACTCCCGTATTCATAGCTTCCAAGCAGCCTTTTTCAACCGCCGGTATATATTCTCTCGGAACAACTCCTCCGACTATCTCGTTATTAAATTTAAATCCAGCGTTGGCTTCGTTAGGTCCTACTCTCAACCATACATCGCCGTATTGTCCTTTACCGCCCGATTGACGAACAAATTTACCTTGAACTTCAACCGTTTTCTTAATGCCTTCTCTATAAGAAACTTGAGGGCGTCCGACATTCGCATCAACCTTATATTCTCTCTTCATTCTATCGCATATTATCTCTAAATGCAACTCTCCCATTCCAGCGATAATCGTTTGTCCAGTTTCTTCGTCAAAACTAACTCTAAAAGTCGGGTCCTCTTCCGCAAGCCTCGATAAAGCGATTGACATTTTATCTCTGTCGCCTTTAGTTTTAGGTTCTATTGCCACATTAATAACTGGCTCTGGAAAATTAATCGCTTCAAGTATTATTGGAGCGTTTTCTGGACATAAAGTATCGCCCGTAGTCGTATCTTTAAGTCCAACCGCAGCCGCTATATCGCCCGAATAAACCGTATCAATTTCTTCTCTTTTATTGGCATGCATTTGAAGTATTCTTCCAATACGTTCTCTTTTTCCTTTAGTAGCGTTATATACATAAGAACCAGCTTCAAGTTTGCCCGAATAAACTCTAAAAAATGCAATCTTTCCAACATGCGGGTCCGTCATTATCTTAAATGCCAAAGCGCTAAATTTTTCATCGTCAGAAATTTTTCTAACTACTTCATGCCCATCCAAATCAGTTCCTTCGATTTCCTCTCTATCCACAGGAGAAGGTAAATAATCCACAACCGCGTCTATCAAAACTTGAATTCCTTTATTTTTGAAAGCAGTTCCGCAAAACATCGGGAAGAAATTTGCCGATAAAGTCGCCGTTCTTATAAGTCTTTTAATAGTAGGAATATCTATTTCCTCGCCTTCAAAGAACTTATTCATAGCGTCATCGTCATATTCTACTATCGCTTCCAATAATTCGTTTCTGTATTTTTCCGCTTCCTCTTTCAATTCCGCTCTAATATCGCGTTCTTCCATTTTCATGCCGTCTTCCGAAGTCCAAACGATTTCTTTCATTTTTACCAAATCAATAACGCCTTCAAAATGACTTTCCGAACCTATTGGAATAACTACAGGATGGCTATTCGCTTTAAGTCTATTTCTCGTCTGTTCTAAAACGGAATAAAAATTAGCGCCGATTCTATCCATTTTATTTACGAAAATCGCTCTCGGAATTTTATAATTGCTCGCCTGTCTCCAAACGGTTTCGCTTTGAGGCTGAACTCCGCCAACCGAACAAAAAACTCCAACCGCGCTGTCCAAAACTCTTAAAGACCTTTCGACTTCTACCGTAAAGTCAACGTGCCCCGGAGTATCTATCAAATTAATTCGATTTCCGTTCCAAAAACATGTCGTTGCCGCAGATGTAATGGTAATTCCTCTTTCTCTTTCCTGTTCCATCCAGTCCATTTCCGCAGCGCCTTCATGCACTTCGCCGATTTTATGAGTTTTTCCCGTAAAATATAATATTCTTTCGCTTAAAGTGGTTTTTCCCGCATCTATATGAGCCATAATACCGATATTACGCGTATTTTCCAAAGAAATATCTCTTGCCACTTAATTTTCTCCTAAATCTTACCACCTAAAATGAGCGAAAACCTTATTGCCTTCTGCCATTCTATGAACGGTTTCTTTTTGAGCAACCGCCGCTCCCTTTCCTTCGATAGCGTCAACTATTTCGTTTGACAATCTTTCTATCATACTTTTTCCGCTTCTCTTTCTTGAAGCGTTTATAAGCCATTTAAATGCCAATGAATTCTGCCTTTCGGGACGAACATCCACTGGAACTTGATATGTAGAACCGCCTACTCTTCGCGATTTTACTTCAACTCGAGGTTTAATATTTCCTATAGCTTCGTTAAAAGCCGTAAGTCCGTCTTTTCCCGTTTTATCTTTAACCAAATCCATCGCTTTATAAAATATATTTTCAGCCTTGCTTTTTTTACCGTCATACATAAGTTTATTTATAAATTTACTTATTGTATCGCTTCCGTAAATCGGGTCGGCTTCAATTTTTCTTACTTGCGCTCTTCTTCTTCTTGCCATTATTTACTCCATTAAGCTTTAGGTTTTTTAGTTCCGTATTTACTTCTGGCTTTCATTCTCTTTTCAACGCCCGTAGCCTCTCTGCTTCCTCTAACTATATGATAACGACATCCCGGCAAATCCTTAACTCTTCCGCCTCTTATCAAAACGCGGTTATGTTCCTGCAAAGTATGGTCAATACCCGGGATATAAGCCGTAACTTCTATTCCGTTCGTTATTCTCACACGAGCTATTTTACGCATTGCCGAATTAGGTTTTTTAGGAGTAGTCGTAGTCACGCGAGTGCATACGCCTTCTCTTTGAGGGCATTTCATTAACGCCGGCGATTTCGTCTTATTCAATATTCGCTTGCGTCCTTTCCTTATTAATTGATTAATTGTAGGCATACAATATAAAACCTCTAACCTTTTTTATTTTTTATATTTCATTAATATCATTAAATTAATTTTTTATTTTATATAAGCTAAAATTATAAAACAAAAACTAATTTATGTCAAGCCCAAATAATTGGAACTTTTATTAATTTAATCGCTAATCCCTAAATACGAAACGATATATTTAATATCGAGCATTTAGTATTAATTAATATTTATACCAAACGCTTTAATCGTTTTTACGAAAGTGAGAAAATTATAAACTATTTAAAAAAAATGTCAAGCGTTTTTTTAAATTTTTTTTAATTTTTTTTTAAAAAAATTTATCTATGAAAATATATAAATAAACGGCTAATTTGAAAGTCGGACAGAATATGCATAAA
>NZ_JBNMIZ010000027.1:0-18538 GCF_050873525.1 Brachyspira sp.
ATTTTAAGCGGAAATTTTGATTTCAGTAAATATAACAAAAAATTTTTTATCGTCAAAAACTTTTTTAAAATTTAAAATTTAAAAATAAAAAATTTTACAACACTTTTTTAAAAGTTTTGTATCTTATGTTTAGAAAGTGAAAATGAATTGAGGTTAACGAAAAATTGAAAAAACAAAAAATAAAAAAAAGTTGACCACAATTAAAAAAAATTGTTATCTTTGGAAAGGGAATTATAAGGGTAAGGTTTTAAGGGGATTATAAGGGTTAAGGTTTTTGGATAAGATTAAAACAAAGGAGTAGTAAGGTTATGAAACGAATATTTATTGTTATAGCGACATTTATATTATCATTGAGTTTGTTTGGCAGCGAACAAGATTTGCTAATGAAAGCGCTAAAAAATAACGATATTAATAAAGCGAGAGAACTTATAATGGCGGGCGTTAATATCAACACGAGAAATATGCTCGGCGAAACTCCTTTGATGGAAGCGGCGGAAAAAGGATTTACCGAAATAGTTGAACTCCTTTTAAACAAAAAAGTTAATATAAATGTGGGAAATGTAAAAAACAGAACCGCGTTAAGTAAAGCTGCGGAAGAAGGACATATAGAAATAGTAAAACTTTTGGTGGAAGCGGACGCTACTCTTAATATAAGAGACAGAGATAAAAAAACGGCTTTGGCTTACGCTTTTGAAAAAGAATATAAAGACATAGTAAAAATACTTAAAAAAGCGGGAGCGGTTAAATAAGAGGTTAGATAGATAAACGGCAATTTTTTTCATATTTTTTTCTCCTTGTTATTTTATTGATATAAAGTCGTCCTAACGGGCGGCTTTATATTAATTAACGCTCTACAAATAAAGAAGACGCTTCATAATCTTTTAATGATTTTTTGAATTTGTTATATAAATCTTTAGATAAATACGGCTTCATATCATTATTTTCTTCGCATTTCTTAAGTTCTTTATAAGTTAAACAATCAAATATTTTAATAAAATCAATTCTATCTAATATTTTTTTACTATATGGACGCTTTGAATCTATAAATGAAATATTTTTAAGGAATTCCTGAACTTTAAAACTATTAAGCGCAAGCATTGTTATATAGGCTTCGTTATAAGTATTAAAACTTAAAAAATAGCAAGTATCGTCCATAATAACAGGTTTATTTGAAATATTTGATAATAGTAAAGAAAATAAAGGCTTTTTATAAAAACCTGATACGCCTACTTTATATTTAGAAAAAGAATAATCTCCGACTCCAAAAATACTAAACGGTTTGGATTTGCTATATATAGAACTTTTTCTTTTCAAAAAATATTTTTCGTTATTTTTTAAATATTCCCATGTTTTTGGATATTTTAAATATATATAATTTGTATCTTCTCCAATATACTTTTGAGTCAGTATTATATATTTTGAATATTCGTTAATAATTCTATTTTTTAAAGAACTGCTTTTTATTAATGGAAATAATAAGTCTTCTTCAATATCCACTCTTTCATTTAATTTATTATATAAAAAATTATCCTTTCTATATAATTCCATAATATTAACGCAATCATGCTTTACGCCCTGCCTCCATACAAAATTGCATTTTCCTTCAAAATCATAATTATTATTTTCTGAAATAAGAATATTATTTTTTATTTTTACCGATTCTTTTATATTTGAATTATTAGAAATATCGCAGACTTCATAATTTTGCAATTTTTCATTACGGCTTGATAGTCTTAATATAAATAAACATGCATCTACGGAAACATTAAAAATCTTTTTAGCATCAAATTTAACTATTCGGGCAAAATTAAAATTAATTCCCTGTCTATGCATTTCCGTAAATACATTTCTTGCAACAGTTGTTTTACACAATAGCGCAATAATAGTATTTGAATTTTTAAAAAAACTAATTAATTTTAAAAATATATATTCGCATATATCGAAGTTAGATAGTCCCGTTAAAGCGTCTATGCCTTTTAAATTTTTAAAATTTTTCTTCACGGGAAGATTATCGCTATTTAATTTAGAAAGTTTGCTATTTGTAATCCAAGGCGGATTGCCTATTATAAGAGTTTGAAAATTAGAATTTATATTAAGCGAAGATAAATCAAAATCTAAAATATTACCGCAGTAAAAAGTCGCCTTCTTGCTATTAACAGACAAATTAGCTTCGTCTATATAATTTTTATTAATATCAATTCCTATTAGCTTTGATTTTGGAAATACATTTAAACTTTCTTTTAAAAAATTACCTTTTCCGCATGTAGGTTCTATTATTAAATCGGGATTTATTTTGAATATAGAATTTATATAATTAAGAATTAAAAAAGCAAATTCGGACGGCGTTTGATAATCTCCATATTCCTTTTTTTTAATTCCATTCATAATTTATTATTCCATCCACATTATTATTTAACTTTATAACATTTGAATATTGAATTCTCCATTGCAAAGCGTTTGAAATTGTAAGATAACCTTGTTTAATATCAGAATTTAATATTTTATCCGCAATTTTATTATATCCTATATCGTCTGCGGGAATATTTCTGTCGGATAAAAATCCTATAATATCTTCAATATTAGCTCCGTCTTTTTTCATTTCAATTAATCTTTTAGTTATAGTAAAATCGGAAGTTCTATCGGCTGGAATAAAAGAACAATATTTAAAATATAAATTGCAGATATTTCTTTTTTCTATCTTATCGTAAACAAAAACTAATAAATTATATCCTAATCCAAAAATTTTTTGTTCTGCATTTTTAAAAGGACAAGAACTTTGAGGCTGTTTTATTGATGTAACTTTTATGTCCGTATTAATATCTGGCAAATCTATACCGACTGCGCTATTCCCTAAATTTATATTAGGATATTTTGATTTTAAATATTCTTTAAATAAACGCTCTACATAAGTTCCAACCGCTTTACCGTCCGTTATGCCTAATATATCGTTATGTTTTTTTCTCGACTCAGTCTCGCAAAATATTTTAGCTTCTCTTATAACATCTTTTATAGAAAACATAAAATTAACCTAATTCTTAATACGATTAATAATTTAAGTAATTATAAATTAATCATGTAAAAATGCAATAATCATATTTTATAAATTAATTTTCATTTCCAATTAGCGCCGAACGGCGAACTTTCTATTAAACGATTATAAAATAAATCTCTCACATTATTTAAAAACGATTTCGTCTCCTCGCTCGAATAATCGGCGTAAGTCCAGTCGAGTTCCGCATAGCCTTTTTTCTTTTTATATATTAAAGTCAAATCGGCAAAAACTCCGTCCCGCAAATATATTCTATGAGTAAAATTTTTATTTGTAGCCAAAATGAAATTTTCAAGCGTTAGTATCGCGGGGTCTATATTTATTTTTCTGTTTCCTTTTTCGTCCAAATATTTTTTTTCTATTTCGTCCGTGATTTTTTTTACTTCGACAATATAATCTCTTTCAATCATATTTTCAAAAACCAAAAATCTTTTCTTCAAATTTTCGCCCATTTCTTCTTTATAATATATCGAATGCGAAAATAAGTATTCTTCGCTCACAATTTTTATAGAACCAAAATTTTCTATAACGTCATTTAATGCCAAATCGTAAATTTCAAAATCTCTATACATGAAAGCGATTATAAGAACGGCTTTCGATTGTTTTAAGGTTTTGCTCATTGAAATTCCAAAAATATTTTTAAATAATTATATAAAATCAATAAATTATGCCGATATTTTAAGTTAATGATATAAAAAAGCAATAATTAGACAATAATTAATAAAAATTAAGAAAAATAACGCTTGACAAAAATTTGTTAATAGTGTAATATATTCAAACATTTGATTAAAAACGAATGCGGGCCAATAGCTCAGTCGGTAGAGCATCGCCCTTTTAAGGCGGTTGTCGAAGGTTCGAACCCTTCTTGGCTCATTTAGTTCTTTGTATTTTGACTTCTTTAAAAGATAACATGCCGGTGTGGTGAAGTGGTTTAACACACAGGATTTTCATTCCTGCATTCGCGGGTTCGAAACCCGTCACCGGTTCGTTTAAGCTCGCACTCGTTCGGATGCGGGCTTTTATTTTTATTATAATATTTTTGTTTTATTATAATTATTTAATACAATGAAAAAATATTATTCCGATAAATATTAAGTAAAATTAATAAAAAATAAAATAGCTTGACTTATGTTTGTTATATAATATAATCAATAAATCGTTTTAAGGAGATAATATGTCAAATCAAATACTTGTGTTTAAGATAAATAACGAATTATACGGAATAGATATATTAAAAGTGCAGGAAATACTTAATTTTATTCAGCCTACTCCGATTCCAAACTGTCCCGATTATTTGAAAGGAATAATTAATTTAAGAGGAACTATAATACTCGTTATAGATTTGAGGGCGAGATTTCATTTTGAAGAACCTATGAATCCAGATAATTGCGTTATCGTTGTAGTTGCCATAGGAAATAAAAAATACGGTTTGGTTGTGGATTCAGTTTCCGATGTTCTTACGATTAACGAAGAAGATATTCAGGAAGATATAGACATAAATTCGGGCATCGACAATAGATATATAACGGGACTCGTTAAGGCGAACGAACAGATGATTATTTTGGTTAATATAGACAAAGTATTTTTGAAAAACGAACTTGACGATTTGAATAATACCGTAAATAATTCGGTAGTTTAATTAAATGAATAAAAATCAATATGCCTTCTCATAGAATATTTAGAATAAACGAAAATATTAAACAGCTTCTTTCGGCTATCATATTTAAAGAAATCGAAGACCCGAGAATAAAAAATAATCTTGTAACGATAACAAAAGTTGAATGCGATAAAGATTTTAAAAACGCGAAAGTATATTTTATTTGTTTGAACGAAGATAAAAAAGACGAAGTATTGAGCGGATTAAACAGCGCAAAAGGAGTTATTTTTTCGTATCTTAAAAAAAGTCTTAAAATTAAATTTGTTCCGAATTTGACTTTTCATTACGATAAAACTTTAATTGAAACTAATAAAGTATTGACAAATATAAGAAATCTAAATATTAACGAAGATAAGAATGAAAATTGATTTATTTTATTAAAAATATAAAATAAAGAAATAATTAATTAAGGAAATTCTTATGGCTAATAATGTAAAAAAAGCGGTAAAGAAAAAAATCGTAAAAAAATCCGCTTCAAAAAAGAATATAAAAACGAATATAAAAGAAATATTAAAAACTCTATCGAAAGCTAAAAATATAACGATAACGGGACATAGAAATCCCGATGTCGACTGCATCGCTTCATGTTTGGGTTTATCTTTGCTCGTAAAAAAAATATTCAAAAGAAAAGCTACGGTTGTGAATACCGATAAAATGCAAAGAGATTTACAAAATCTGCCTTTAATAGACAAAGTTATATTTAATGTGGACGAAAAAACTCTGCCTAAAAAAGATGTTTTGGTAGTTTTGGACTCGGGAGATATTGACAGAATAGGATGGATTGCCGATATACTTGACGAATATAACGAAGTAATATTTATAGACCATCATAAAGTTAGAAATATAAAAGGCGTAACCATGTTTTATGACGACATTAAAGCCGCCGCCACTTGCGAAATTATATTTGATATATTTTCTTCTTATTTAAAAAATTTCGATTCGACAATAGCGACTTTATTATACTGCGGACTCTCAACCGATACGGGAGGTTTCGTTTTCAGCAATACTACAGAAAAAACTTTATCAGCCGCTTCAAAATTAATGGGAAAAGGAGTGATAATAGAAAGTCTTGGAAATGTTGTAAGAAAGAGATATACTCGAGTCGATGTAGCCGCTTTGATGGAAATATACCGAAGAATGATAATAGACGAAGATACAAAAATCGGATATATATGTTTGCAGGACACTATAAACGGACATAGCATGAAAGAAATAACGGTAAGCGCTTCGGATATATTAATTCAAATGGAAGATGTTTTTATCGGTTTTATAATTCATGAAGGCGAAGAAGATTTTAGAGTGAGTATGAGAAGCAGAATAAATAAAAATATAAGAGAAGTCGCAGAATCATTCGGAGGAGGCGGACATCCAAAAGCAGCTGGTTTTACCGTGAGCAAAAAAGACTGGACGAAAGAAAAACTTATAAACGAAATAAAAAATAAACTCTTAAAATTATTAAATGGATAATATTACAATTTATACGGACGGCGGATGCAGAGGAAATCCGGGACTCGGAGCTTGGGCTGCGATTTTAATAAGCGAAAAACATAATCTGCGTCTTGAAATCGGCGAGAGCGAAAACGATACTACAAATAATAAAATGGAAATGAAAGCGGTTATAAAGGCGCTCGAGCGATTAAAAAATTCTCATAATATTAAAGTTTATAGCGACAGCGCATATTTGGTAAACGGAATGAACGAATGGATTTATTCTTGGCAAAAAAATAACTGGATTAAAAGCGACAAAAAGCCCGTTGAAAATAAAGAATATTGGATTAAATTAATCGAATTATCGAAAAAGCATAATATAGAATTTATAAAAGTAAAAGGGCATTCGGACAATAAAGAAAACAATAGAGCGGACGAAATCGTCAATATTCTTATGGACGAACATGAAGATAAAAAATATATTGCGAGTTTTTATAATAAATCTCAAATAAACGATTAATATAAATTAAACGATTAAATTTTATTTTATTTTTTCGATTTTATAATATAATTATTAAAAAAATAAAATTAAAAATAAATTAAAATTAAATTGGAAGTTTTTATGAATAATGCAAATAATTTATCAGAATTAAAAAAAGAATATTTATATATGCTTAAAGAAAATATAATTCCTTTTTGGCTAAAAAACGGACTCGATAAGAAAAACGGAGGATATTGGACGGCGCTTGACAGAAAAGGAAATATTATAGACAGAGATAAATCCGTATGGTTTCAGGGAAGATTCGCTTGGGTATTGTCGACTCTCTATGCGGATTTTGAAAAAAAAGAAGAATATTTGGAAGCGGCAAAATTGGGAATAGACTTTTTGGAAAAATATTGTTTCGATAAAGACGGAGACAGAAGAATGTTTTTTAGAGTAACGGAAGACGGAAAATGCGTAATAAAGAGATTGAGATATTATTTTTCGGAAACTTTTTGCATAATCGCTATGGCTTCGTATTCTAGAGCGAGCCGCGATAAAAGTTATATAACAAAGGCGAGAGAACTACTTGAAAGAATCGATAAAATTCAAAAATTATTAGTTCCAAAATTCGACATTAATCAGCGCCCGACAATTTCTTTCGGACCTCCTATGATAATGCTTGCCACAGTTCAAGAATTAAGAAAAGCGGACGCGGAAAATAAAGAATATTATGATAAATATATAGACGGACTTTTATCTCAAGTAAAAATATTTTTATACGAAGAGAAAAAAGCGGTTTTGGAACAATGCAATCCCGATGGAAGTTTGCAAGACCATTTTGAAGGAAGACAGCTAAATCCCGGACATGCGATTGAATCATCTTGGTTTATATTGAGAGAAGCTATTGAAAGAGGAAACGATAAAAATTTAATAGAACTTGGATTAAAAATTTTCGACTGGATGTGGGAATGGGGCTGGGATAAAGAATACGGCGGAATAATACAGTTTATGGATGTTTTAGGCAAACCAAAAAGCGATTATTGGCATGACATGAAATTCTGGTGGCCCCAAACGGAAGCCGCTATTGCCACTCTCTACGCTTACTATTTTACAAAAAACGAAAAATATTTAGAAATGCATAATATGGTAAAAGAATATACGAAGAAATTTATAGATAAAGAGCATGGCGAATGGTTCGGTTATTTACATAGAGACGGAAGCCTATCAACCGACTTAAAGGGTAATATGTATAAAGGACCTTTTCATATTCCAAGAATGTATATGAAATGCGCAGAAATTATAGATTTAATTAACGGTTAATAAAATCCGCTTTTTATATTGAAATTTTGAAATAGTTTTATAGTTAATAATTTTTACTTTAATTATTTTAAAAATATATAGCCGTCTAATTTAATTTTAAGACGACTATATAATATACTTAAAGAGAAAAAAATATTGTTTCAAGTTTAGAAATACCAAGTTATTCCCGCAGAAGCGTTTATAACTAAAGCCGTTCCATCGCTATAAGCTGGGTCCAAATTGCCCCATCTTGTCGCTCCGCCCGTTTGAAACTCTAAATAAAGTTCTATATCGGGTTTAGGCGTCAAATATAACTCGGCATATACCACATAACCGAATGTGACAAAAGGTCCCTTCTTGTTCATGTTCATTAAAGAGATACTTTTTCCGCCCATTATGGTTACGCTCAAAGAAGGCTCGAGATAGAAGCCGTAATAATCGCAGGATGCCCTAAATCCTACTGGCAAAGCTAATCCTACTCGATATATTCCCTCGATAGCGAATAAACCCTGCGGACTCGGGATTGCTGGCGTGCTTGCGACATAACCGCCCGAAAACTCTTCTTGTTCGCCAGGAGCTATTCCCAAAGAACCAGCATCAAAACCGTAAGCGTTGATATTGAAGTTATTGCCCGCATATCTTCTTAAATATCCGTTTTGATTCTCAACCGTTTCTAAAGCGGTGCTATATAAAACCCTTATATAAGGTTCTATAGATAAACCGCTTCGAGTAGGAAAATTGAAATAAGCTCTTAAATCAACGCCTATAGAAGACTGTTCTTTGAATATATTTTTATTATTAGGGTCGACACTAAGCCCTTCATCAAATAACTTTTGCGCCCATCCTATTCTTGCATAACCGTAATGAACATACAGCCTCAGCTGACTCAAATAATCTATAAACTTATGGAAATAATATCTCGCTTCAACAGAAGTGGAGATTATCAAGGTATTCCTTACCGTCCGCTCGCCGATGCCTATCGCTACTGGAATATTGAATCTTAAAGTATTATCCATAGCGGTAAGTATAAGCGCGGGAGTATGAACCATGTAATTGGTGTCGATATATCTAAACTGATACGCTCCGCCTACGCTTATAAGGTCGGATTTATACCCTAAAGCCAAAGAAACGGCAGGGCGGAAATAGATTCTCAACTTTTCCGATTCGCTATAGTCGTTGGTAAAGTTATCGAATAATATACCCGAAGTTTTACCCGAGAATCCAACAGCTAGCCTCAAGTAATCGGTTCCGCATCCGTATAGAAAGCCCATATGGTCGGTTCTAAATCTTAACTGGTCTTTATCCATAAGAAAGTCTATAAAACTTCTTCCGCTTCCGTCCCCGTAAAAACCAAACACTCTGCTTGAAACCAGTATAAAAAACAGTATAGTAATTAATCTTTTCATAAACGCACTCCTTTGCCTATTAATTTTTTTAACTGCCAGATTTTTTAGGTCCTTTATCTTTGCCTTTCGTAAGCCATTCAAAATTTACCCTCATAAATTTAATAGGTCCTCCCCAAGATTTATCTTCGTATAATACGCCGATACTTCCGTCATGCAGAACGGCTAAAGAAGAATAACCCGATTGCTGTCCGACTTTAACTGGCGGACTTTTTTGAAAAGTCTCTCCATCGTCATAACTATAATAGAAATAAGGTTCGGCAGGTCCTCTTCTTCCGTTATATTGTCCTTCTCCCGATACGATAGTAGTCGCCGTAGGTATAAAGTGAATTATTCTATTAGTATCCCAGCCGTTTTTAACCGAAGTATAATAAATCATATCTCCGTTTGAACCTGCAACCGTAATATCGCTTTTTGGCGCAGAATCAGTCCAAGTTTCTCCTCCATCGCTCGAATAGGCATGCATTCTCTTATTTCCAGAAGACGGGCGAGAAGACATTAATAATCTGCCGTCCGTAAGTTCCACTATTTTAGACTCGTTTCCCCCGCCAGAATTTTTAGGGGCATTTTTGGATACTTGCCAAGTTTTACCGCCGTCATCGGAATACATAGCGTAGTTTTTGAATGTAGTAACTGCGGTTTGCTTGCTTTCTCTAACATTTATAACGAATATTATTCTTCCCGTAGATAATTGAACGCCGTTTCCCGAAGATACAAAAGCGGCATACCAGCCCTGCCTTGAAGCTACTTTACATTGAGCGCCGTATATTTGAGATGTTATATCTTCTCCAGCGCTCCAAGTTTTTCCATCATCATCGCTCTTAAATAGAATGATTTTCTGAGGCGTATTTGGAGTGGATATAAGAGTTTGTCCCGCCGTTGATACAAATCCCGCTCCATTAACTACAAAGGCTAAAATAGTTCCCGTCTTTCTAACGACAACGGTAGCGACATCTCCATGCCCGTCTATATCCGATACGCTTCTTGGAGTCACTCTAATTCGTTTTGACCATGTTTTTCCTTGATTCGTGCTTCTTTTAACTTCAACCTCTATTCTGTTAGGCAAATCGTTTCTGTTATTGTATCTTCTATCTGCAAATGCAAGCAATGTTCCGTTAGTGGTTACAACCAATGACGGAATTCTATAATAAGCCGTTCCGTCTTGAAATGGAAACACCTCTACCGCGTTATCCATATTTGGCGCTATTCTCTTTCCGATTCCGTAATCAATTTTTCCGTTATAGCCATGAAGTCCGTCCGCAAAACCGCCTCCCCTATTTAACGCGCTAAAGTCTAAACCGCTTGAACTCAAACCGCCGTATTTACAGGCAAATATTCCCGCAATTACTAAACTTAAGATTAATGAAATAAAAAAATATCTTTTTCGCATATATAACCTCCTTTATTTTATTTAAGAACATTATCATTATCATAGTCTACATAATCCGCTTCCTCCGTAAGCCATGATAAATTAAATCTTCTGAAAATCATATTGTTTGTTTCTGCAGATATAGTCGCAATAGTTCCGTCTGGTAAAATTGTTATAGCGGGATAAGAATTACTGCTGGCATTTGTAGAAATAGTATTTCTATATGCTGGCACTCCCGAACTTCCGCTATTAAAATCGGTGGTAGTCATTATAATCCCATTCTCATTTCCAGTTCTTGGAGCATAAACCATTAACGCATATTTAGCGCCATTAGGTTTAATATCTTTTCCATTGAATTCATATCTTGTAAAATCAACATGGGAAATATTATCATTCCAAGCGGCAGCATTAAAAGTTGTTTTCAAATCCCAACTACTTCCGCAATTTGTAGATAAAAACCAAGCCGCTTGATTATTATTCGGTTGTTTCATATAAAGTAATATATTCCCGTCCGCAAGTTCTATTAATTTAGTTTCAAATGAGGAGAAATCTCCTAAATCTGTGCCAAGCTGTTCCCAACTTTCGCCATTATCTCTCGAAATCATAGTAGCCGTGCAATGACCTTTAGAATTTTTCTTTTGTTGATAATAGAATGGGAATATTAATGTATTTCTATTAGTTCCATGTCTTAAAGTCACGCCGTTTCCATAAGTTACAAAAGAATTATCAGGAGTCAATTCTACACCTTTATTAGTAACTGGTATTAAATTCGTCATAATTAAATTAGTTCCGTATTTTGTCCAACTTATGCCGTCATTAACGCTTCTATATATAACGGCTTCATTTCTAGAAGAGTTAGTCGTGGCAATTCCTAATAAAATACTACCATCATGGGAATTAATAAAAAATGGATGGACATGGCTATCGCTAAAATCACTATCATTAAATGCCGTAAATTCAACCCAAGATTTACCAAAATCAGAACTTCTTTTACCAATAATTCTTCCTTTAGTAGTTCCGCATCCGACAGCTGCGATTAAAGTTCCCTTTGAAGTAGTAGTCAAAGCAGGAATTAAACATTCGTTGGTAAACAAAACAACCGCTTGACTATCTGGACTCATAGGAGAATATTGTTCTTCTTGTAATAGAAAATTTGCAGGCAATATATAATCTCCGCTACCCTCTTCAAATATATTTCTTTTGTTAGGTCCCGTATACCTGTTATGGCATGAAAGCAGAATAATCATGCCAAAAATCGTTAAACTCGCAATAAATAATATTAGTTTTTTAGCAGTTTTCATAATTAAAAACCTCCGTAAATAATATTTTTTTATAAAAAGCGCTTAAGGATAAAACGCTAATTACCAGTTTTTGAGTTTTAGAAATATAGCCGTTTAATGAATATTTAGAGGATAAATATAAGGCTAAAATAAAAAATATAGAATTAAACGAAAAGAGCAGATTTATAGTATAGTATAGTATAGTATAGTATAGTATAGTATAGTATAGTATAGTAACTAAATCTCAAATTTTCCATAATCAAACCTCATTTTGCCTTCCACTTATAATATAGTAAATTTAAAGGCGATTGTCAAGTATTTTTTTAAAAAAATTCAAATTTTTTATGATAAATCTATAAATTTACGAATAAATTTTGAAAAATTAATAGTTGATAGGAATTTTTTTTGAATTTTCACACTTAATTTTTTTTAAAATTTGATTATTTCGGCAGAATTTAGCGATTATAATTAAAAAATTTCGTTGAAAAATAGATAAAATGATAATTTAATTAAGTTTTTTCATTCCGTAAACGCGATTAAATTATTTTACAGAAAAAATACGCAGAATAATTTGATTAATTTTTTTTCATTCGGCAGAATTTTGCAACTATGATTAAAAGAATTTCGTTATAAATATAGCAATAAAATTTAATTAAAGTTTTTTCATTCCGTAAACATGATTAAATTATTTTACGGAAAAAATATGCATGATAATTTGATTATTTTTTTTCTCGTCCGCATGCAATTTGTAAATTAAAGTTTTTCTCCATCTGGACGCAGGTTGCGGATTTCTTCGATAGTTAATCCAGTATATTTTGAAATTAGATTAATATCCGCTCCGTCTTTTTTCATAGCGATTGCCATTGAGATTTGTTCGGCATGTCTGCCTTCTCTTATGCCCTCAAGTTTACCTTCTCTTATACCTTTTTTAATTCCTTTTTTTATCCCTTTTTCAATACCTTCTTTAATTCCTTCTTTGCGTTCTCTATCCAGCATTATTTTTTGTCCTACCAAAAATGCATCTCGGGCGTCATAGGCTCGCATTAGTTTATCGTCAGAAGTAAATCTCTTGTATTCTTCAATAACTTTTGTCATAATTGGGTTTGCCTCCTTCAATTCTTTTTCTATAGATTTTAAATTTTTGGTTGTGAAAAATTTCATCCAAGTTAATAATTTGTTTTTCTTTAATTCGTCTAAAGTTGATTTTTCAATTATTTCAATAAATCGTTTCGCTTCGATAACATGCATTTGGATAAAATCTAAATCTACATTATGGTTTTTCGTGTCGATTAATTTAAAACAGCGATGCGGTTTACCTTCATCTCCAAAGTCTAAATTAAAGTTAAGTAAATTTATGCTTATTATTCCTGAAAGTTGTTTGTAATCTTCGCCTTCTTTCAATTCATTAACGATATTTTTTGAAATATAATAAAAAATTCTTTTAAGAAAATCCATATTTCCGCAAAGTTGAATTTCGATTATAACCGTCTGATTGTTTTTTGTCTTCGCTTTAATATCAATAATCGATTCTTTCAAGTCGATATTTTCCGTAAGATTGTAAGGGTCGATTATTTCCAAATCTTTAACTTCCTCAAAATTGAAGTCTCTTAAAGCGGCGTTAACCATGTCTTCAAGCACTTTTTCATTTCCGTTTTTGCCGAGCAGAAATCGGACGAATAAATCGTTGAGTTTGTTAATTTCTCTATTTCTATTTATTTTTCTCTTCATAAGGATATTATAACAGAATAATTTTATTTGTCAAAATTCAAATTAAAAAATTTTGTAAAATTTAATTTCCATAAAAATCTATCCCAATAAATTACTAGATTTTGTAATCTAAACGGAGTTGTTTTCGCTGAAAGCGGGCTTCACTTGGCTACTGCCCGCTTTCGCCGAAGGCGGACTTTAGTCAGCGTGTGGGCTTTAGCCTAGCCTTGCTTCTGCGGGCTTTTAGTCTAGCCTTGTCCATTTTTTCGCCACACTCTGTGTGCCTACGGCAAAGGCGGGCTTTAGCCTCAATTTTTTAACTTCAATGTTATTCTTATTATCTTTCATATAGATTATTATAACAAAATATTAAAGAAATTCAATAATATATTTTGCAATATTAACAAAAAGCTTGTCATTGCGGCGACAAACTTTTTGTATTATAAAAAATAAATTTTCAAATTCTTTTTAAGCTTTATAAGGCACTTTCACTATGCCTTTTCTAACATGAGTTTTTCCCGATTTCGGAGCGAGTCCGACTCTATGCGCGTCATAAGGCAATAGAATCAAAATATTTCCCTGCGTCAAAGTCAAACGAGCCGTTCCCTCGCCTTCCCAGTTATGATAATCGGTTTTAATATCGTATTCTTTCGGCGTCAAATCGGAAGTGTTTGCGATAATATAATCTTCCGCTCCCTCGAATATTATTTGAATATCGACAAACTGCAAATGAGATTCCCAAGGCGGATTTTCTTTACTGTCGTATTCCATTATATTGATAAAAGCGCCTTCGCATATCTCTTTATCGAGTTTATGCTGTCCAACCGAAAGTTTTTTCAATTCTTCGTAATGTTCTCTCACATAATTTTTTGCTTTCCATATTCTTTCATGGAAGTCTTTATTAAATTCGCTTTTTATAGGTTTTAAAATCATAATTTATCCTTAAAAATTTTTATTTATTATTTATTTATTATAGATTAATTATACTACATTAAATATTATTTTAAACCGCTTTTTGCATCTTCAATCATTTTATAGCAAATATCAATCTGTTTTTTGTCGCTCTCTATAATATCGGCAAGAGGTTTTCTAACTCCGCCTATATCTATTCCCTGCTTTCTTAAAATCTCTTTCATAACGGCGTATAAATTTCCATGACAGGAACACATAGCGTAAATTATTCTGTCGATTTTAAATTGAATATCTTGAGCTTTTTTGAAATCGCATTCTCTCACCGCTTTATCCGCCGCCAAAAATAATTCGGGCATAACTCCGTAAGTGCCGCCAATTCCTCCGTCCGCTCCCATTATTCTGCCGCCTACAAACTGTTCGTCTGGCCCGTTGAATATTACGCTGTCGTCTCCAGCAACATCCTTAAACATTTGAATATCTTGAACGGGCATTGAAGAATTTTTTACTCCTATAACTTTCGGGTTTTCACGCATTTTTTTATAAAGCGAAACGGTTAAAGAAACTCCCGCAAGTTGAGGAATATTATAAATTATAAAATCCGTATTCGGAGCCGCTTTGCTCATATCGTTCCAATAATCCGCTATAGCATAATCGGGTAAATGAAAATAAATAGGAGGAATCGCCGCTATTGCGTCTACTCCCAATTTTTCCGCATGCGCCGCCAATTCTTCTCCGTCCGCAGTATTATTGCAGGCTACATGAGCGATTATGGTAATTTTACCTTTAGCCACTTCCATAACCGATTCGAGTATTAATTTTCTATCTTCTTTGCTTTGATAGATACATTCTCCTGAAGAACCTCCGACATATAAGCCTTTAACTCCCTTATCGATTAAAAACGAAGCAAATTTTTTAGCTCTTTCTTTGCTTACATTTCCCTTATCGTCATAGCAAGCATAAAATGCGGGTATGACGCCTCTATACTTTTCTAAATCTCTCATTGCAATTCTCTCCTTAAAAATTTTTTATTTTAATTTATTTTTAATATTTAATAATATTTAGACTGCCCTAAATAATATAAATCATAAATAATTATTTAGAACAGTCATATATTTTTATTTTAGCTTTATTAAAAATTTATCTTGCATTATCTTAAATTATTTTTTAAATTATTTTGCAAATATCGTTCCCACAAACATTTTATCCGTTCTAACTCCAGCTTTTATTTCGCCGTTTATCGAATAGATTTTATTTCCAATCAATAATAAAGCGGCGCCAGCGTTAGGGTCGAAAGGCGATTCTCCAATACTTCTCCAACTATCCGAATCTGCATTATAAATCAATATATCGCTGTTAAATTTAAATTCGTAAGGGTCCGCTCTAAAATAATAGTCTCTAAAATCGGCTAAAGCTTTGCCTTGAAGAGTTCCCAATTTTGCAACGGCATTATCGAAAAATTCTTTATTAACGCCTCCCATAACGAGCATTTCTTTTTCGTTTAATTTTACCGAATTACCGCCCGCAACAGTTAAAGCTTTTCCGTTTAATGAAACATCGGCAACTTTTGTCCAAGTATCGTTATCGAAATCGTATTTATAACCGTCCGTATATGCTATATTTCCCGCTCCGCTAAATATATAAAGGTTTCCGTTTAATATTTGTCCGACAAATTGCATTCTCACTGCCTCTTGAGGAATCGGAGAGAGTTCTTTAATTTCTTTTGAGGTTAAATCGTATTCGTATAATCCGCTTGAATTTCCGTTTCCTTTGCTTCCGCCCGCTATATATAATTTACCGTCTTTTTCAACTGCCAAACCGTTTTGAAGAGTAAAAGGCAAGTCTCCTATTTTTTCAATATTTAATTTGCCGTTTTGTAAAGTGATAAATAATATATCGTCATCAGCTTCAGGATTTGTAGAACCTCCCAAATAATATATGCCGTCTTTAGTTGTAACGGAAGAACCGTAGCCAATTTCATTTTCCCAATTTATATGTTCTATGACTTCCAAACTTCCGTTTTTATCTTCGAGCATATAAATATCCGAATATGATTTTTTTATTCCGTTGTTTAATACGGATTCATAAGGGAAATTTGCTCCTCCGCCAACTACTATATATTTTCCTTCCAAAACTCCATGCAATAAGCCCGCAGTTCCTATATTCTTATCCATTCCCGTTTGAGCGGGTAAATGTCCTCCCATTTCCCAGAGAATTTTTTTATCGACTTTGCTGTCCAATACATTTGAATTGGAAGAATTATTTTCGCAACCGATTAGGCAAGCGAATATAAAGCTAATTATAATTATAGAATTTAATAATTGTCTCATATTTTTACCTCATTTAATTTTTTATCTTTTATTTATTTTTATTCTTACTTTTTCATCAAACTCGAATAAGTTAAATTATCCGTTTTATCTTTGCTCGGCTTTCCGCATATCAAAGAAGCGATTAAAGAAACTATAACGCCCGCAACTATGATTAAGAACGAAATCAAAACCTCGAATACAGGCGGTTTGCTATAAGCTGGAATCAACATTGAAACTATTCCCGCAGGGTCGGTCAAATAGAAAGCCAAAATAGTTGAAGCCACAAAACCTATCCAAACGGCAACGGTATTAACTTTGTCGAAAAATATTCCAACCAAAATTACCGAAGCTATTGGTCCTCCCAAAAGTCCCGTTATCGCTTGGAAATATAAATAAATATCGCTCGGTCCTCCGCTTAAAAATCTAACGGCAAGTAATGTGCTTATAAGTCCGACAATCCAGCTTGAAGCTCTTGCAAAATTAAGTTTGAATTTGTCGCTTAAATCTGGTCTTAATTTTTCAAGTATATCTTTTGTCATACAAGTGGAAACCGAATTCAAACTTGAAGAAACTGTAGATTGAGCGGCGGCAAATACGGCGGCTATTACCAAACCTGAAATTCCAACGGGAAGGTAATCCATAATAAAGTGAGGTAAAATCGCGTTTCCGCTTATGCCTTCGGGCAAACTTGCTCTACCAGAATTAAAGAAAATATAACATGCCGAACCCATGCCAATAAATATTATCGAACTTGTGCATGCCAAAGGAATATTTATTAACAAACTTTTTTGAGCCTCTTTTTCGTTTTTAGTGGTATTATATCTTTGAACTATATCCTGACCTCCGACATATTGATAAATCGAACCGAAGAAAGCGCCTATCATCATAGCCCAAATACTCTGTTTTACCAAATTGAGAGAGAAGAAATCGGGACCTATTAATTTTCCGTCTCTTGCCAAAATTGAGAATCCCTCGCCCACTCCGACTGTAGCAAAAGCGACTATTATAATTAATAAAGCTCCGAGAAATAAGACTACCGCCTCGATAGCGTCCGACCATAAAACCGCTTCCATTCCGCCAATAGAAGTATAAGCCACGCAGAATAATCCAACCAATAAAGTGACTATTACGGGATTCAAATTCGGAAGAGCCTGAACCATAGCCAAAGTTGGAAGATAAAGAACTATAGCCATTCTAACCAAATGGAAAGCTATGAAAGATAAACTTCCAAGCAGTCTTATGCTATAAGAAAATCTTGCGCCCAACCATTCGTAAATCGTAGTCACTTTTAATCTTCTGAAAAACGGAATAAATACCAACGCTACAGGAATCATTAAAAGTATTATTCCAAGCGGTCCCATTCCCAAAAGCCAGCCGTTATTATAAATAGACGCTGGAACGGCAATAAACGAAATCGAAGATAACGCCGTAGCATAAATACTTAATGCCGTTACAATTGCGGGAACTCTCGCGCCCGCGTTAAAATAATCGTTTGTTGATTTGGTTCTTCTCGAAAAGAAAACCCCAATCAAAAACATAGCAGTAAAATACAAAAGTATTACAACCCAGTCAAACCAATGCCAAGCCATAAAAAACTCTCCTTCGCCAAGGCTAAAGCCCACAGAGTGAGGCGTGCCTCTGGCA
>NZ_JBNMIZ010000028.1:0-18331 GCF_050873525.1 Brachyspira sp.
GTATATTAATCGTTTATTTACTAATTTCATTTTATTCAAAAAAATATATTTACGATTCCATTGAAGAAATTCCATATAACGAAGTCGCTTTGGTATTGGGAACGAGCAAATATTTATATAACGGAAAAGTGAATATGTATTTCAAATTTAGAATGGACGCCGCCTACGAATTATATAAAAACGGAAAGATAAAATTTATTTTGGTAAGCGGAGACAATAGACATCGATTTTATAACGAGCCGAGGCAAATGCGTTTGGATTTGATAAGGCTGGGAGTCGATAAAAAACATATATTTTTGGATTTCGCTGGATTTAGAACGAGAGATTCTATTATAAGGGCAAATAAAGTTTTTAATCTCACTAATTTTACGATAGTTTCTCAGCCTTTCCATAACGAGCGAGCGATTTTTATAGCAAGACAGAAAAATATAAACGCTGTCGCTTATAACGCTCATAATGTGAGAAAATTATATAGATTAAGACAATTTCCGAGAGAATTGGCTGCAAGAATTTTAATGATTTTCGATATCATTTTTAATAAACCGCCGAAATTTTACGGAGACAATATAACTATAGAAGAAGCAAAAGAATCGGAAAATAAAAAAAGCAATAAAATTGATAAAAATAATTTTAAATAAAAAGGATTATAAATGACATCTCAATTACTAACTCAACTGCTTCAGGCTTTATCTTTGCTTTCCGTTCTTTTATTAATCGGAACTTTTTTAAGAGCGAAAGTTAAATTATTTCAAAGTTTATATTTGCCCGCTTCCGTTATAGGAGGTTTTATCGGAATGATAATCTCTCACGAAATTTTGGGAAGATTTTCAAGTTTTTCAATTTCCGAAGAATGGATTAAAACTTATTCTTTACTTCCCGGAATTTTATCCGTTCCTATTTTTGCCGCTATTCCTTTAGGGATGTTTTTAAATAATTCAAATAATTTAAACGAAAAGAAAAATATTAAATCTCTCTATCCATCAAAAGTCCTTATTTGTTTCGGTTTGTTTCAATGCGCCTCTATGTCTCAATCGGCAATAGGATACGCGACTAATATGTTTTTCAGTAAAATAAATCCTCAATTAAATATGTATAGAACTTTCGGCTACGAATTGTCGGCGGGATTTGCTGGAGGACATGGACTCGCCTCTTCTACAGGAAAATTGCTTGAAAGTTTTGGAATTCCACAATATGAATGGGAAATTGCTCAAGGAGTCGCTATGACTACGGCAACCGTTGGATTAATCGGCGGAATGATTTTTGGAATCATATTTATAAATATTGCCGTTAGAAAAAATAAAACCAATATTATAAAGAAGATAAAAAAAAATGACGCCAATAAAAGTATGGGAATCGGATATAATAAAGATATTTCTAAACAAAATACTTTGGGAAGAGAAACTTTTTTAAGCTCTTCGATAGAAACGATAACTTTTCATTTGGCGATTATTTTTGCCGTATGCGGAATCGCTTATATAGTTTTGAATTTCGTAAAAAAAATGAATATCGCTGGTTTGAATGTTCTTCCCGTATGGACTTATTCGATGATAATAATGTTCGCTTTGAATTTTCTAATAAAAAAATTAAATTTGACTTGGATGATTGACGCAAAAGTGAAAGCAAAAATCATGGGAACTTTAAGCGATTTTGCAATAGTTTCGGCAATAACGAGTTTACCGATAAAGGCGATAATGAATTATATCGCGCCAATAACGGTTATGTGCATATTGGGTTTTATAATAACTTATTTGCTCGTTTTTCCGCTCGGAGATTTTTTCTTTAAAGAAGATTATTCTTTTGAAAGAGCGATTATATCTTGGGGAACTTTGACGGGAGTATTGATAACTGGAATGACATTATTAAAAATATGTGACCCCGAATATAAATCTCCCGCGTTAAGCGAATTCTCGCTCGGATTTTCTTTAATGTCGGTAACTGGGCTTTTAATCGTCCCAATATTGAATACGGTTTTGGCGGTTGGTTCGACTTTCGATAATTTTATTACGGCGGTTATAACGGCAGTATTATATTTCGCTTTCGCATTTGCAGTATTTTTGATAAATAAAAAAGCGAATATTTAAATATTAAAAATATTAAAAACTACATAAACAATCAAACAATCGGACTTGACTTTTAATTATGGTTTAATATAATAAACATATTCTTAAAATTTTTAAATAAAGCTATGATTTTAGCATTATATCTGGAGGAAATTAAAATGACTAAAATAATAAAAAATAAAACAATATTAAGCGTAATTTTATTTGTAAGCATTTTTTCAGTTTCTGTATACGCGGTTGAAAGAAAATATATTCCAAATACCGCCGATGCAGTTATTTCTTTTAATTTGGATAATTTATCTAAAAAAGCGGAAGGCAATTTGCAGCAAATGTTAAATTCTTTACTTATGCAAAGTTTAGCGGACAGATTTTTGGAAACGAGAAACGATGAAGCGGTTGCCGAAGCTATGACAAACAAACTCGCTCAATTATTCGATTTTTCAAAAGATTCTAAAATAATTTTTCTAAATGATTACGGAAAATTATCTTTAATGGTAGATATTTTGGATATTACGGAATTGGATAAAGTAATGATAAAGATTGCAAGTCAGGAAGATAAATTAATTTCTTTTTCCACAAATGCAAATTACAGATATTTAAGCCTTGACGAAAACACATTAATATCTTGGAACAACGAAATATTTACCGTTTCTTTAAGAGGATTATTTTTTGAAGACAACGATAATATAATAGATTCCGCCGAAAATATTTTTAAAGGAGTCGGACTCGAAAACGAATATTTTATTTCTTTGGAAAACGAAACTAACGATTGTTATGTTTGGATGGATTTGTCATTTTTATCCGAAAACGAAGGTTCTTTATTTGAATTATTATTAGAATTAGCGGGGGATATGCCCGAAAGTTCTAAAGATATTTACAAAGACGGAGTTTTAACGGGAAAGATTAATTTTAATAACGGAACTGCAGATATGGTTTTTGACACTTATATTCCAAATAATACTTACGATTTTTCTTCTCTAAAAAAACAGTTGTCGGAAAATATATTAAAATTCGTAAACGGAAATAATAATTACGGATTTTTATCTTTCGCTTTTAATACTTCGGCGCTTTCAAAAATATTCGGCGATATGAATTATATTAGTTTATTATTTGATGACGAAAAAGCCAATCAAGTAGAAAAAGAACTTGGATTAGACGATGCAAAATTATTCGAACTTTTAGGAGGAGATGTTTTTGTATCGGGCTGGGAAATTGAAGATAATAAAAATGTATTATTATTTTCAATATCTATAACGGACGAAGAAACGGGTAAAAAAATATTGGATATTTTATCGGATAGTAAAGAAGGCGATATTTATATTATAGACGGAGATTATTATTATATAAAAGATTCTATTCTCTATATGGTTAATGAAAAAAGCGTTATTGATTCTATAGTCAGAGGCGAAGTTCCTAATTCAAAATTAGACGAAAATAAATTGAAATTGGCAAGAGAAAATATGTTTTCTTTTGATATCGAATTCGCTCCGTTCTTGGAATTGCTTTTCGGTTCGGATAGTTCCGATGTCGAAGGATTTGAATCTATATATTTAACTTCAAATATTATAGATAATAAGCATACTCAAACTATAATTAAATTGGACGCTAACGATAAAACTAAAAATATTCTTACGGTTATAAAATCTTTATTTACCGAATAACTGAAAGCGAAGAATAATTTATAATAAAATTAAATGTGAGATTAGACGAATATCTTTTCAAAAACGGCTATACGATAAGCAGAGCGAAAGCGCAGGATATAATTCTTGCGGGCTGCGTTTTTGTAAATGATATTAAAGTCACTTCAAAATCTCAAAATATAAAAGACGCAGATAAAATCGATATTATTCAAAACAGAAAATATGTTTCCCGAGCTGGCGACAAATTGGAAAAAGCGTTTTTGGAATTCGATATTTCGGTTAAAGATAAAATATGTTTGGATATAGGCGCGTCCACGGGCGGATTTACCGACTGCCTTCTTCAAAACGGCGCTAAAAAAGTTTACGCTTTGGATGTCGGGCATAATCAACTTGTTTATAAATTAAGAAACGATAAAAGAGTTATTTCGATTGAAGATTTCAACGCTAAAGATATAAAAAAAGAAATGTTTGAAGAATATCCTTCCGCTATCGTAAGCGATGTTTCTTTTATTTCGATAACAAAAATAGCTCCCGTTATTTATAAAGAATTTGAAGATTTGGAATTTTGGATTAGTTTGATTAAACCGCAATTTGAAGCTGAAAAATCCGAAATACCGAAAGGCGGAATCATAAGAGACGATATATTGAGGAAAAATATTGTGAGTAAAGCGATAAAAAAAATTGAAGAAATCGGCTTTAAAGAAATTAATCGAACAATCTCGCCGATAAAAGGAACTAAAGGCAATATTGAATATTTGGCTTATTTTGTAAGAAATAAATAATTTAATTTTATTTATTCGATGTTCGCATGCTATAGATTTTATAATCTTCGTAAAATGCGTCTAAATCGTTTACTATCAAATTTCCTTTTTCCGATATTGAAATCGATTTTATTTTTTCTAGTTCATTTTCAATATTTTCATTATAATCAATTCCAATGATAGAACAAATATCGTAAATGTTATATGGAAATTCTATTCTTTTAATATCTTTAAATAAAAGTTCGTTTTTTATAAGCGCTTCGATAATTATAATAAATTTGCTTGTCATATTATTCGCATTGAAAGCTTTTATTCTCGAAATCGTGCTATGTATTCTCATACTCATTACTTTTGTCAAATATAGTCTTATATTTTTATCGACATATAATAGATTTATAATCTCTTCTTTCTTCACGGATTGAATGATAGAATCCTGCAAAATTATAGCAGTAGTCGAAAGCGCTTGATTTTTAGAAGCTGGAGCGTATCCGTTAATAATATCTCCGTCAATTGCGATTCTTCTCGTAACCTGCTTGGAATTAAAAATATTATAAACTCCGACTTTTCCATATTTTATTATATACAAATTATCTGCGCTTTGAATTTCCGTATATAAACAGTAGCCTTTTTTATATTTGTAAACATTATTGTCTATAAGTTCGGGTTCTTTGAAATCTTTTATTAAAGGCTCGAGTTCCAAAATTAATTTTTCAACTTCTTCATTGTTATTAGATTTTTTATAATCGTTAAATATTTTATAAGCTGCTCCGTATAATCCGTTATTATAATAAATTTTTCCCATCTCTACTATATTGGAAGCTTTTGCATCGAATTGAATATATGGTTTATTCGCTTTATTCAAAAAATAGTAATATCTGTCGAGCCATCTTTCCAAATTAAGAAGCAAATAATTATACATTTTATTTATTATATTTCGATTGTTTATATTTTCTATTTCTTGAACATTCATTTCCAAAAGTTCGACATCTTCGATTGCCTTTACCGTTGCGCTAAACGGTTCGTTAATTACCGCGTTGAAAAATCCTATAATCTCTCCCGCTTTATATTCTACCGCGTAATTATCTGCAAAATCATTGTATGCGACTACCGTTCCCAAAAGGATTATATAAAAAGTATGTTTAGGCTCTTGTCCTTCTATAAAAATTATGGAATCTTTTTTAAATTTTACGGTTTTTGAATTGCTCATATTTTTAACCCATTAAATATTTTTACTTTATTTTAATATAAACCGATAAATATAGAATAGATAAAAAATAAAACGCGATTTTTATTATTTAATTATTAAAAAATACCACTCCTTTTTTTAAAATAATATTCGCGTATATTTCAAGTTCGCTTGTGGCAACTATAGCATAAACTTTTTTGCATCTATCGTAAAATTTAAATCTTTCCAAATATTCGTATTCAATCTTTTGATGTTCTTCTATTATTTCTTTATATTTACTCCACACGATAGGCTCTCTTCCAAAATCGGCATTCGGCTGCATTAAAATAGCGGGTTTATCTACAAAAGTGTCTAACGGAAAAAAGGGAATAATAGCTTTTAAAATAGCAGGAATTCCAACTCCGTCAAGCCTTATTATTTTTTTTACATCATAATCATGAGCTGGGAAATTACCGTCTGCAAAAAGTATTTCGCTACCATGTCCCATTTCATATAATACCTTTAAAAGTTCTGGAGAAATTACAGGGCCTATTCCTTTTAACATAAAATTTCCTTAAATTAATAATTATTTTTTAATTATTAAAGGGGGGCGTTAACCCCCTAATAATTTTTTTGATTTAATTATTTTGAAACTTTTCCAAATAAAGGTCCAAAATGTTTGCAGGCTCTGAAGTCCGCACCTTCCAAATCTTTAGTTCCGAAAGACTTCCATGCTTTTGGTCTAAATATTCTTTCTTCGCTCACATTATGCATACTAACTGGAATACGCAACATAGAAGCCAATGTAATTAAATCCGCTCCTATATGTCCGTAAGCAGCGGCGCAATGATTAGCTCCCCAATCGTTCATAACGGAATAAACATCTTTAAAAGAATCTTTACCCGTTAATATAGGCGCAAACCATGTTGTTGGCCATGTAGAGTCGGTTCTTTTATTAATTATATCGAATATTTTGCCGTCTATATTAACCGCATAACCTTCCGCTATTTGTAAAACTGGTCCATAACCTTTAACCAAATTAAGTCTTATAGCCGTCATTGGCATCTCGCCTTTCGTTAGGAAAGTGGAAGAAAATCCGCCTCCTCTAAAATATTCTCTATTAGCTGGAGAAAACTCCGTAGCCTTAACGCAGTTTTTAGCTTCTTCCTTGCTAATATTCCAATATTCTTTTAAAGAAGGTTTACCGTTTGTTTTTTGCTCTCCCGTCCAATCCAAAGACGCCGCGCCAGAATTGATTAAATGTATTATGCCGTTTTTAGCTTTTCCAGTAAGTTCCTTTCCAGTAACTCTTTTAACCGCTTCTGGACTCCAATAGGTTCTAACATCCGCAAATAATTGAGATTTATTAGTAAGCAAATGAGCAAAAAGCATAGAGAGCCCGTTTAAAGAATCGTTTTCTGTAGCCAATACATAAGGTTCTCTTATTCCGTTCCAATCGAAAGAAGAATTCAATATGGCTTCCGCAAAGTCGCCGTTAGGCATGTAATCTGTCCAATGTCTCTGTCCCTGAAAACCTCCGACTATGGCGTTATGTCCTTGCGCTTCTTCTATATATCCCATTTCGGCTAATTTTTTATTTCCAACCATTAAGTCGCGCATTATCATAGCCATTTTTATCGAAACAGCCCATTCTTCCTCTTTTTGTTTATCGGTAGCTTTTACTTTATTATTGTCTTTTCCAATTTTGCATTGTTTAGCCCAATCCAAAGCTTTTTCAAACTCTTCTTTATCGTATATATTTAATTCTAGTCTTCTCTTTATTTCGCTCATATCAACGAATTCCGTTCTCATTCCCAAATAGTCGAGTAAGAATTCGGCATCAACCATAGAACCCATAATTCCCATAGCCACATATCCCATACTTAAATAGGATTGATTTTTCATCGTAGCTACGGCAAGTCCCGCTTTGACAAAACGAAGTATTTTCTCTTTAACATCCGCTGGAACTTTTGTGTCTCCCGCGTCTTGAACATCCTTTCCGTATATTGAGAATACTGGCAAGCCTAATTGAGTATGTCCAGCGTCCGCAGCCGCCAAATATACCGCCCCAGGTCTTTCCGTTCCGTTGAATCCCCATATAGCTTTTGGAATACTCGGAGTAACATCTATAGTTTCCGAACCGTAACACCAGCATGGAGTAACCGTTAACGTTAGCGCCACGCCGTTTTCTTCAAATTTTTTCTGACATCTCGCTGCTTCGGCGACTCCTCCGATTGTGGTATCGGATATAACGCACTCTACTTTTTCTCCGCTTGGATGCCTTAAATTATCTTCAATCAATTTTGCCGCTATTTTAGCCATATTCATAGTGGTATCTTCTAGCGATTCTCTGACTCCGTTTCTTCTTCCGTCTATAACGGGTCTTATTCCAACTTTAGGTAAATTATTTTGCATTCTAAACATTTATTTTTATCTCCTTAAAATCGTATAGCATTATTCATACAATAACTGCGCTATATCGGGGTCGTCAATATTGGTTTTATCATACCATTCGGCGCCTGTATCGACATTATTAACGGATTCGCCTTTTGAAGCTTTAACCGCTAAACTAACCGCCTGATATCCTATTTGATAAGGGTTTTGAGTAACAGAACCCAATATTATACCGCTTCTTATAGCGTCTAATTGAGGTTTGCCAGAATCAAATCCCATAACTACCAGATTGCCTCCGTCTTGAGCGTCTCCAACTATAGTATTGGCTGCTCCAGCTTCCGCGCTTTTATAAACTACTAAAAAGCCTCTCGCCATAGCTTCGTTTGAAAGATATATTCCTAAAACGCTTTTGCCTCTTAATGCATTAACTTCATTTGCTATATCGGCTTCATTTTGAGTGGTTGGAACTATAACTTGCAAAACATATTTATTTGCGGTCGTTTGGTCGGAATCCGCCAACTGTTTAAATCTGTTTACAAATCCTTCGGCTCTTCCTATTCCCGTGTCGGAGTTATCCAATTGAAGAACGGCAATTTTAGCTTTATTTCCCGTAGTAAAATTAGCGATTCTGCCTTTTATTTCTTCAAACATTCTTTCCGCTACTACCGCCGCTGCGGCTCTATTATCGGTTGAAGCCGTAGCCAATACGACTCCTTGAGCTTGGTCGGGAAGTATTCCGCTGTCAAAACCTATTAGAGGAATATTCTTTTCTTTAATTCTTCTAACTTGTTCGGAAAAATCTCCAGTTACAGCCGCAAAAGCTATGGCATCGGGATTTTTATTTATCTCGCTATCAAGCAAATCCTGCTGCACTTTTGAATCCGATTCCGTTTCAGGTCCGACAAAACTGATTTTTACGCCGTTTTCTTTAGCGGCATCTTCCGCTCCTTTTCTAACCGTTACCCAAAACTTGTGCTGAAAACCTTTAGATATAACGGCTATATAAGGTTCTTTGTTTCCGCAGCTTGTAAAAATAAGAGCGGAGGCTATTAATGTTGTTGTTAGTAAGAAAATCTTTTTCATTTCTTTACTCCTTGTTTAAATTTTTTTATAAAAAATATAAAATAACCGCTTACTTTATACTTTTTTTCTCTTCTATTAATTTGCCGATTTCCGATTTAATATTTTTTATATCTTCCGAATAATCTTTAGTTTTATCGGACATCATATAATCTATTTTTATTCTTAAATCTTCTATGTTATTTTCCAATATTTCTAATTTCTCTTTTTTAGGGTCAAGTTTTTTCACTATATCCGACATTTTTATTCTATAAACATCTATAAGAACCGCTATTATAACGACTATTCCTATTGTAAAGTATTGGAAAAATTGTTCGACTCCTACAGAAGGAAGCCCAACTTTTAGAACGGACATTATATAAACGCCTATTATCGTTCCTACTATCGAACCTACGCCTCCAGAAAGAGAAGTTCCTCCGATTACTACTGCTGCTATAGCGTCAAATTCATAACCTTGTCCCGCTCCAGGAGATATGCTAGAATAACTTGCCGCAAAAGCCAAACCTCCCAATCCACAGAAAAATCCCGTGATAGTATAAGCTATGATTTTCCATTTTTTAGTTTTTATGCCCGAAAGTCTTGCAGCTTCTTCGTTGCTTCCTAAAGCGAATACATAGCGTCCAATGATAGTTTTTCTTAAAACGATAATTGATATTATTGCAAATATTAAAAGAATTATAAAACCAGACGGAAAATTCGATTGAGTGGCGTTAAATAAAACTCTAAACCATCCGTATTCTGGGTCGGTTATAGTCGGATAATAAATTGTTTGAGATTTTGAAACTATTCCAGAAAGCCCTTTTGTAACCATTAGCATACCTAATGTGGCTATAAACGGAGGAAGATGAAAGTAGGCTATTAAAACTCCGTTGATTATTCCGCCCAAAGTCGCAACCAATATTACTATTAAAATAACAAGCCACATAGGAGTTTGAAAATTATTTATCATAACTCCGCCAACCATCGCCGAAAATAGAGAAAGAGAGCCGATTGACAAATCTATTCCTCCAGTTATTATTACAAAAGTTACTCCTATCGCTAAAAATCCTATAAAATAAGAATTTCTTAATATTAAAGAAAAAGTGTCAAAAGTAAAGAAATTTCTTCCCGCAATTACAAAAAATATATACAAAATAAGAAGAGCGACTATAGTCAAGAATTTTTGCAAGCCGTTATTTCTTAAATATATTAAAGAACTTCTTATTCTTCTTCTAACTTTAGCCTTTAAGCAAAGATTTCCTTCAAAAGTATTCGTTTCTTTATTATACATATAATTCTCCGATTATTTTTATTTCAATATTTTATATATTTTATATTTTTATTTTAGCGCATAGTCGCATATTTCATTATATCGTCTTGCGTAGCGCCTTTTATATCTAATTCTCCCGTCTTTTTTCCTTCGGACATAATTAAAATTCTATCGCTCATTCTCAAAATTTCCACTAAATCTGAAGAAATCATTATTATAGATTTTCCCATAGAAACCAGCCTTTCCATAAGACTATATATTTCGCTTCTCGCTCCGACATCTATTCCTCTTGTAGGTTCGTCAAATATCAATATTTTGCATTCTTTAATTAGCCAATTAGCCACAACGACTTTCTGCTGATTTCCGCCCGAAAGATTTTTTACAAGCTGATTTATAGATGGAGTTCTTATATTCAAAGATTTAACTTCTTCTTCCGCTGCTTTATTAATATTTTTATCCTGCACCATCATAAGATGCGAAAATTTATTATAATTTCCCATCATTATATTATCAGAAACGGAAAGCCCTAAAGCCAAACCGTATCTCTTTCTGTCTTCGGATAAATATCCAATTCCGTTTTTTATAGCTTCTACGGGAGATTTTATATAAACTCGTTTTCCGTTAACATATATTTTTCCGTCTTCAAATTTATCTGCTCCAAAAATCGCTCTCGCCGTTTCGGTTCTGCCCGCTCCCATAAGTCCCGCAAATCCTAATATTTCCCCCTCTTTTAACGAAAAACTAATATTTTGAACTATTCCAGAAACCGTCAAATTTTCAACTCTTAAAACTTCTTTAGCGTCTTTTGGAACTTTACTTTCGGTTTTAGGCGTTTCATATATAACTCGTCCAACCATTAAATTAACGATTTCGTCTTTATTTGTTTCTTTAGTTATTTTAGTGTCTATATATTCTCCGTCTCTGATAACCGTAATTCTGTCGGATATAATAAATAATTCTTCCAAACGATGAGATATATAAACTATCGAAACTCCAGTTAATTGCAAATCTTTAATAATTCTAAATAATTCTTTCGTTTCCGCATCCGTTAAAGCGGCGGTAGGTTCATCCAATATTAAAATTTTAGAATTATGAATCAAAGATTTTGCTATTTCCACAAGCTGTTGCTTTCCAACGGTTAAAGAGCCTATTTTATCTGTAGGATTTATATCCACATTCATGCCTTTAAATATGGATTTTGCCCTTTTAATCATTAAATTATCATCTATTAAACCAATGGAATTTAAAGGTTCATGTCCTATAAAAATATTTTGAGCTACCGTTAAATGATTCATTAAATTTAATTCTTGATGAACTATCGATATTCCCTGTTCTTCCGCTTCCTTTGGACTATTTATTTCGAGATGTTTTCCAAAATATTCTATAGTTCCAGCGTCTTTTTTATATATTCCCGATAAAATTTTCATAAGAGTAGATTTGCCAGCGCCGTTTTCACCGATTAAAGCCAGTATTTCGCCTTCTTTTAGAGAAAAATTAAAGTTTTTTAGGGCATAAACTCCCTTAAATCTTTTCTCTATGCCCGTCATTTTTAGAATTATTTTATCATCCATAGAATAATTTGCCTATATTTTTTATTTTTATATTATAATAGTATAGTCAAAAAATTTTATTTGTCAAGAGCTTTTGATTTTTTTTCTAAAAAAAATTATTGTTTTATCAATATGTAGTTATATATTTAATTTTTTGTATAAATAATAAAAAAATTTTATAATTTTCTTGATTTTTAATAAATAATGTATTATACTATAATGCATATTAATAAAATTAATTTTTTGAGGAAATTTTATGTCCGAACAATTTTATTCTATCGCATGCGATTTTGGTTCTTCTGGCGGAAAGATATTTTTATCAAAATTTCAAAATAATAAAATGACATTAGAAGAAATACATAGATTTTCATTGAATCCTATAAAAATTAATAATTATTACTACACCGACACTATATTCATGTATTCAGAATTACTTAAAGGAGTTAAAAAAGTAATTGAAATGGGGATACAGCCTAATTCGTTGGGTATAAATTCTTGGGGAGTCGATTACGGATATATAGATAAAAACGGAGAGTTGATAGCAAATCCTATAAATTATAGAGATACAAGAACCATAGACACAATTAAAAAACTTGAAAAAATAGGTTTAGGAGCGAAAGAACTTTATAAAATAACGGGAATATCATGCATGCCTTTTAATACGATAATGCAAATATATCAAGATTTAGAAGAAAGACATGATATAATAAAAAATGCCAAAACGCTGCTATTTACGCCCGATTTGTTTGCATATTTTTTAACGGGAAACATATCCGCCGAATATACTATAGCTTCGACTTCTCAACTTATGGATATAAATAAAAGAGAATGGTCTGAAGAAATTTTTGAAAAGATAAATTTTGATATTAAAAAAATGCCGAATTTTATTAATACGGGAGACAAAAAAGGAATTCTAAAAAAAGAAATATCCGATTATTTAGGCTGCAAACCTTTCGATATAATAGCGGTAGCCTCGCATGATACGGCTTCGGCTGTTTTATCCGCTCCTATTAAAAATGAAAATTCCGCATATTTATCCTGCGGTTCATGGTCATTGCTTGGAGTTGAATTGAAAAAACCTATATTAACGGACGAAGCTTTTAATAACGGTTTTACAAATGAAACGGGCTATAATAATACAATAAGATTTTTAGAAAATATAAACGGACTTTGGATTATTCAACTTCTTCAAAAAAAATATAATATCTCTTTTAACGAAATGGAAAAATTGGCTGAAAATAATATAGATACGAAATATAGAATAGATATTAACGATAACAGATTTTATAATCCTACAGATATAGAAGACGAGATAATAAATTATTATAAAGAAACAAATCAAAAATTTATTGAAAAAGAATACAGAGGCATTATAATATCTTCGGTTTATAATTCTTTATCCGACAGTTATGCAAAATATATAGAAAGTCTTAAAAATATTCTGGGTAAAAATATAGACACTTTGCATATTGTCGGAGGAGGAAGCAGAGATAAACTAATATGCAAACTAACCAAAGAAAAAACCAATATAAAAGTTATCGTTGGACCAGTAGAATGCACGGCGGTTGGAAATATATTGGCTCAATTTAAATCTTTAGGTTTATTGAAAGATATTAATGAAATGAGAGAATTAGTAATAAAAAGTTTCGATATAAAAGAAATATAAAATATAAATAAAAAAAGGATAAAATAAATGGCTAAAAAAACGGTAAAAAAAATAATCAAAAAAACAATAAATAAAAACAATTCTAATAACAGAAAAGATTTGGCTAAACAGATAATAGAATCCTGCTTAAAAATGAGAGCGGACGGAGTTAATCAAGGAACTGCGGGAAATATAAGCGTTCGATATAAAGACGGAATGCTCATAACTCCTTCGGGAATGCCTTACGAGATTATGAAACCAGACGATATAGTTTTTGTGGATTCAAACGGAGAAGCGGAAAAAGATAAAATTCCTTCAAGCGAATGGAGATTTCATTTATCGATTCTTAAAGATAATCCTAATTTCAACGCGGTAATACATAATCATGCCGTTTATTCTTCAATGGTTTCGATACTAAATATTGATTATATACCAGCGATACATTATATGGTTGGAGTCGCGGGCGGAAATAAAATTCCTTGCGCTAAATATGCAACTTACGGAACGCAGGAATTATGCGATAATATTTCTGTTGCGATGAAAGGTTATAAAGCCTGCATATTGAATAATCATGGTTTGGTTGCGGCGGATGAGAATCTTCAAAAAGCTTATCATGTAATGATGGAAGTAGAAAATTTGGCGAGATTATATATTGGCGTGAAAACCATAGGGAATTTTTCAATTTTGCCTGACAGCGAAATGGAAATAGTTTTGGAAAAATTTAAAAATTACGGCTTGAATGTAAAACATAAAAGTAAATCCTAAAAATATAATAAATCAAATAATTAAATTAAAAGGAGAATTAAAATGGCTAGATTTATTTTAAATGAAACGAGTTATTTTGGAGCGGGAATAAGAAACGAGCTTGCTAACGAAGTTAAAGCGAGAGGTTTTAAAAAGGCGCTTTTGGTTAGCGATAAGGTTTTGGATTCTTGCGGAGTATTAAAAAAAGTGAAAGATGTATTGGATAAAGGCAATATATCTTACGAAACATTTTTGGATATTAAACAAAATCCTACAATAAAAAACTGTAAGGAAGGACTTGCAGCTTTTAATAAAGCTGGTGCAGATTTTTTGATTGCGGTAGGCGGCGGTTCTGTAATGGATGTCGCAAAGGCTATAGGAATAACCAAAAATAATCCCGAGTTTGAAGATGTTAAATCTCTCGAAGGCGTTGCGAATACTAAAAATAAAAGCGTTCCTATAATGGCATTACCGACTACTTGCGGAACGGCGGCGGAAGTTACTATTAATTATGTTATAATAGACGAAGAAGAAAATAGAAAAATGGTTTGCGTTGACCCTAAAGATATTCCTATAATAGCTTTAGTGGACGCCGAACTCATGGCTTCTATGCCAAATAGTCTCGTTGCGGCGACTGGAATGGACGCTCTTACTCATGCCATAGAAGGATATATTACAAAAGGAGCGCATACTATTTCCGATATGTTCGAATATAAAGCAATGCAGCTTATTTCAAAACATTTAAGAGGCGCTGTAAAAGATAAAAATATGACAGATATGGATGGAATGAGTATAGCTCAATATGTCGCTGGAATGGGATTTAGCAATGTCGGACTCGGAATAGTTCATTCTATGGCGCATCCGCTCGGAGCGATATTCGATATTCCACATGGAGTAGCAAATGCCGTTCTCTTGCCTATAGTTATGGAATTTAATATGCCCGTTTGTATTGATAAATATGTTGATATAGCCGTTGCAATGGGGGAAAAAGTTGACGGACTTAATAAAGAAGACGCGGCTAAACTTGCGGTTGAAGCGGTTAAAAAACTTTCTAAAGATGTTAATATTCCCGCTAATTTAAGAGAATTAAAAATAAAAGAAGAAGATTTGCCAAGATTGGCTAAAGACGCTTTATCCGATGTATGCACTGGAGGTAATCCAAGAGATGTGACTTTGGAAGATATTTTGGCTTTATACAAAAAGGCTTATTAATATTTATTTTTATAGATATTAGAAAATAGTCATGCATTTTCATGTATGGCTATTTTTTTGATTAATATATAATTAAATATAAATTAAAAATTAGACATTATTTTTTCGTATTTTAATTTATCTTTATACATTTCTAAATATATTTTATATTTCGCTTCGTAATATTTTTTATTAGTTTTATCGGGTTTTATTAACTTTGCTTTTTTACTCATTTTAGACAACGCTTCTTTATAGTTTTTATATTCTCCAGAAGCAATCGAAGACAATATTGCGCTTCCAAATACTACCGCTTCTTCATGTCCCGGTATGTAAATATTATATTGGCATATATCTGCAAGTTCTTTCATAAATAGCTCGTTTTTTACAGCTCCCCCGCAAACTATTATAGAATTTATTTTATATCCGTTATTTATCGCCGTATCTATAATATTTTTTGTTCCGAAACATACGCTGTCTATTGTAGCCCAATATATTTTTGCCATAGAAACTATATCATCCGACATATTAAGTCCGATTTCCATGCCTCTTTCTTTTGAACTTGCTATTGGCGACCTATTGCCGTAATGATAATCTAAAATATGAATATCTTTTATAGAATATGGATTTTTTTTCTTTAATTTATTAACTTCAACATTTAATATTTGATATATATTTTGATTATTTTTTAGGCTTTTTATCAATTTATTATAATAAGGATGTTTTTTTATATTAAAATCTATTAAACTTCCGAAAGCGCTTTGTCCTCCTTCGTTTAGCCACATATTTGGAATCATTGCATTATAATAAGGTCCCCATACTCCTTGAACAAATATTGGTTTTTTGCTATTCATCATATGGCATGCCGAAGTCCCCGCGACTATTACTATAGAATTATTAACTTTATCTATTAAAGAACCGAGTCCTCCAGAATGAGCGTCTATCATACCAACGGCAACTTTAGTATTTATTGAAAGTCCCATTTCTTTACTGCTATTTTTAGTTAAATATCCTGCAAAAGCTCCGGGTTCTTTTACAGTATTTCCTATTTTATTTTTATCTATTAAATCTTCCAAACCTAAACTTTTAAAAAAATTTCTATCCCATTTATTTTTATGCGCCAAATATGTCCATTTGCATGCCAAAGTGCAGGAACTTCTTATATCGCTTCCGCATGCTTTATATTGCAAAAAGTCAGCCAAATCGAAGAATTGACTAACTCTATTATAACTTTTTGGAAGATTTCTTTTTAACCATAATATTTTTGGAATTTCCATCTCGAGACTTATTTTTCCTCCGACATATTTTAGGACATCATATTTTTTTGAATTAATTTCATCGGCTTCTTTTTTTGCCCTATGGTCCATCCACATTATTATATTCCAATAATCATCGCCTTCCCTATTAACGCTTACGGGATTATCATTTTTATCTATGGCTACAAGCGAGCAAGTGGCGTCAAAACCTATGGCTATAATATCGTTTTTATTTACATTTGCTATTTTTAAAACTTTCTTAACGGATTTGCAAACGCTATTCCATATATCTTTAGAAGATTGTTCTACAAAATTTCCTTCCGTATTTTTTATTTTTATATTTGTTGTGGCAAAACCTTTTTCATCGCCGTTTAAAGAAAAAATGCCCGCTCTTGCGCTTCCCGAACCGACATCTATGCCTATAACATATTTCATAATTAAATCTCCAATTATATTTATCGTTGTTTACTTTATTTATTTTCGCTTCCTCTTAAATAAAATCTCGCCGAATAATTATAAATTTGTTTAAGAGAATTTGAGGATTTTTGTTCCAATAAAACTTTAGCCGTATTTGCTCCTATATCGAAAGCGGGAAACACAACTTCGGATATTTGTATTCCTTCCACTTCCATTTTTGTCAGTTTATCAAAAACTATTATGGATATATCTTTTGGTATTGATAAATTGGATTCGTTTATCGCCTTTAATATTCCTATAGCCAAAATTTGATTTGCGGCAAGTATAGAATCAAAAACTACTTTATCGTTCAAAAGTTTTTTAACTATATTATATCCGCTTTGAATATCGCTAAAATTTCCATAGTAAACTCTATTGACGCTATCGTCTAAAAAATGATTCTTTATACTCTCAAGAAAACCGTCTCTTCTCTCTCGAGCGTTGCTTAAATCGGGACTTCCCGTTATTATAATCGGGTTTTTACTTCCGCCTTCTATCAATAAATCGGCGGCTTGCTTGGCGGCGCTAAAATTATCGGACAAACCTTTTATATATATAGAATCAAAATTTAAATCTCTATCGACAAGAGCTATAATATTAGAATTATCGCTTTCATAAGGCAAATTATCTCTTTTGCCCGATGCTGGAATCCATATTACGCCTATTCCGTTATCGTCTTTTATCCTTGAAAAAATTTTTATTTCTTCTTCCATCGATTCGTTGCTTAAATATATTTCAAAAGGAATATTTTTATTTTGAACCGTATAAACTACGCCGTTAAACAAATCCAAATAAAAACTATTATTTAAATTTGGTATTATTAGCATTATTTTTTTTATATAATTAAGATTTATGAATTGTTCTATTCCGTTAGATTCCAAAGCGTTTGCCAATTTTAACCTTGTCGATTCTTTTACGGAATTTGGATTTTTTAGCATACGAGATATTGTAGCAATGGATATTCCGCTCATTTCAGAAATTTCTCTTATTTTCACTTTGTTTCCTTTAATAATCGTATAAACTTTTAACATTTAACATTATAAAACATATATAAAAAAAATCAATAATAAATTCTTTTTGTAATTATATATATTAAATTTATTTTGAATTAATATTTATATCAAAATTTTATTAAACCAATTA
>NZ_JBNMIZ010000029.1:0-18076 GCF_050873525.1 Brachyspira sp.
ATAATATATTGTCTATAAAATAAAAAAAGTTATTATTATGTCTTCGTTTTATTGGGATGATAAGCGAATTAAAGATATAATAAAAAAAGCTTTGAAAAATTTAAATTTTTTAAACACTATTCATGGAGGGTAGTAACTATGATTATCAACAACAATGTTTCAGCATTAAATGCGAACAGGCAATTGAACTTAACTGGAAGTTCAATGACAAAAACAATTGAGTCTCTTTCAAGCGGACAAAGAATCAACAGAGCGGGAGACGATGCTTCTGGATTAGCAGTATCCGAAAAAATGCGCTCTCAATATCGCGGACTTCAACAAGCCACGAGAAACGCTCAAAGCGGTATTTCTTTCATTCAAACTACGGAAGGTTATTTAAATGAAACGACTAATATCATGCAAAGAATGAGAGAATTGGCAATTCAAGCTGCTAACGGAATCTACTCTGACAGCGACAGAGCTTTGATTCAAGTGGAAGTAAATCAATTAGTAGAAGAAGTTGACAGAATCGCTTCTCAAGCCGAATTCAACAAAATGAATATGTTGACTGGAAGATTTGCTTCAGACGGACAAACTCCTATCACTTTTCACATCGGCGCTAATATGGACCAAAGAGTTGCCGTAAATATAGGCGCTATGACTGCAGCTAATCTTCAAGTTGGAGGCGAAACTCCTATTTCTATTTCTTCAGTTGAAACTGCAAACCAATCTCTTGGAAGAATAGACGAAGGAATTCAAATGGTAGTTGCGCAAAGAGCGGAATTAGGCGCGGTTCAAAACAGAATGGAATCGATGGTAAAAAGTTTAATGATTGCCACTGAAAACACAATAGCAAGCGAAAGCGTTATAAGAGACGCGGATATGGCGCAAGAAATGGTAGCTTATACTCGCGAACAAATTCTTCAACAAACTGGAGCCGCTATGCTCGCAAACGCCAACATGAGAACTCAATCTATAATGAGAATAATAGGTTAATAATTAAATAAACGACTTATTACAAATATTATAAAAGCTATATAAAAAGCCTTTTAGAAATTTAAATATTTCTAAAGGCTTTTATTTTTATTAAATTATTTTGTTAAATTATTAATCGAAATCTATTTTTCGCGAATTTTCCACATAATCTCTATTTAAGAAAAATAATGTTATGATAGTCTTAAAATACGCGTCAAATAAATATAATAATCCCATTGATAAAAAATAGTATAATAATCCTTCTCTCGTTTCTTTCGGAGCGGAAGGAAAAGACTGCAAAAATACATTTTTATAAAATACTATAAATAAAAGAATAAATAAAGCCCTAAAAAATTTCGATTTAACCAAACCCGAAGAATATTTTATGGCGTCAATTCCCCAAGTATGCCTTAAAGCGCAAATATTATTCGTAAACATAAATAAAACTACAAAAATAATTCCTGGAACTATAAAGAAAGCGAGTCCGAAAAAAATTATTATCATATAAAAAATCGATGTTATAAGAAGCGGAAAAATAACCGTAAAACTTTTTTTTATCGCCCAGAAAGCTGTTCTTATTTTTTTATAAATCATCGCCTCTACAATAAAAGAAATAGAAGAAAGAGAAATTATATCCAAAAACCAAGATAAAAAAGCGTTTAAATAGAATCCAAAATTGACTTCGTCTTTAAACCAGTTTATAAAATCTTCGGTAGTTTGAACTTTAAGCGGGTCAAAAATAGAGGGCGGAAAATAAACTGTGGCAAGCATAATCGGAAGTCCGCATATCATACCAATCAAAAAAAAATTAAAAAAATTCTGCCTAAAAATATAAAAAGATATTGTAAATAAATCCAAAATATCCAAATCTTTTTTTTCTAAATCTTTTCTGAAAGAGAGCATAACTTTTCCTAATTTTTAACGATTTAATAAATATTCATTTTAACCTATACTTTTATAAATTACAAATTTTTTTAATTATTTTTAATTTTTAGGCTTATTTGTATATATAGATATTTTTATTAAATAAATATATAATTCAATAATATATAAACAAAATATAAAATATAATAAAAATAAAATGTGGGAATATGCATTATGAGTATAAAAATTGACGAAACGGGATTTTTAAAAATAGCCTCCGATACCGTGCTTTTTAGCGAGGGAGAAAAAATAGGAAATTTATTAGTTATTACCAAAGGCGATGTGGATGTTTATATATCTTCGAGAGATTTATTTGGAATGGAAGACCAAGAAGAGATAATTAAACATAGCTGCAAATTATTTAAAGTTCCTAAAAATATTATAATAGGAATCGGCGGATATAGAGACAATTCCAATTATATGTTTTCTTTAAAATCGAACATTGAAAACGAAGTGTATATAGTAAAGACTTCGAATAAAGACGAAATTAAAAACTTCTTTAATAAAAATAAATCGTATTTAACTAATATGTATCATTCAATTTCGTATCTGGTTTTGAAATTTTATGAAGAATATATAAAAATAAGAAATATAAATAACGAATTAAAAATAATATCTACAAATTTAGGAGTTTTATTTTTTAATCTCAACGATAAAAATAAAAATATTCAGTCCGAATCGTTTTTAAAGGCAAAAGAAATATATGACGATGCGACAAATTCTGGAGTTTATATCCCGCATTCTTTTGACGCCGATTTTGTGAAGGCGAATCATAACGAAACTTATATGCATAATAAAAATTTATCGGAAGAGGACAGCGAAAAAAAACTTAATGTGGAAATGGATTTTATAAGAAGATTTTTAACTATGCCAAAAAATATTAAAGACGGATTTTTTACTTACGACACGAATATGAGTTTATCCGCGGCAAATATGATGTATGATAATTTAAGCTATATAATCGATTTGCTTAAAAAAGAATTTGTGGAAACTATGGGAAATATGCTTTTTCTATATTCGCATGATAAAGAATCTCTATTTAACGAATATTCAAAAAAGGCGCTCGAACTCGAAAAAGAAGGAAAAGATAACGAAGTATGGGCAAAATATACAAAATATATAGGAAGCGAGATTAAAAATTTCCGCAAACTTATAAAAGAAGAATACGATTTCGATTTGAATATAGATGAAGAAGAAATTGATTCCATGATAGAAGAACTGGAAAAAACTTCCGAAAGAGCGGAAGCGGAAAATCAAAAAGTAAAAGCTATTATGGGCGCGGAACAAATTCCCGAAGAAATTAAAAATCCCGCTAAAAAACTAATCGAAATGTCGAGCATAGACGAAGAGAGAGCTAAAGTATTATTAAAAGGTTTGGACGAATTCAAAAAACTTAAAGATAAATTCGATACGGAAGACGACGCGAGAAAAATAAGAAGGTCGGTTACAAATGTATTCTTTGAAATATATAGAGAAGTCGCAAGAAGGGCGATTATAAACGGCGATAAATCAAAACTTGTAAAAATGTTTTTGAATTACGGCTATATGGACGACGAATTATTAACTCCGAATCAAATAATAGATTTATACGAAGTGGAAGATAAAACGAAATCTAAAAGATTCAATGTTTTCTATATAGACGAATGGCTAAAAAAAATATACGAGAAAGAAGAACTGCCTTCGGTTAACGGATTCGGGCAGGATTATAAAGAAGCTTTAAGAGAGATGAAAAAACGCGGAATGATAAGCGATAAAGAAGCGGAAGAACATTTTGAAAGTCAGTCTAAAAGATTAGAATACGAAATTGACAATATGATTCAAACGACTCAAAGATTATGCTACGGACAGGTAAGCGTATATTTTCCAATACTTCATAGCGATATGATAATAAAAGATTTTGACGCGTCTTTATTGAAAAGAGATTTTATTGAAAAAACTTTTAATTCCATAATGGAAGTGGATTTTTCCGCGTTCTATAGAGAAGTTTTATACAAAAACGAAGAATTAAATATAACTAAAGAACTTGTTATGCAGGAAGTTTTGCCAAATATAATATTAATGCCGACTTACGGTTCAAGAGCGATAATGTGGGAAGAACTTTCAAGCAGGCAGAAAAACAGCACGGGAAGATTTTTATTTCCAATATTCACTTCGGAAGATTTGGAATCTTTGGCAATTCCTACTATAGGGGCTTTCCGATGGGAATTATGCAAAACTATGCTTGGTCCCGCTTGGAACGACATTACTCAAATGTCTTTAACTTCCGAATATAGCGATTATGTTCAATTCTATAAAAAGAACAGAAATTTATCGGACGACTCGAAAGAAAAATTAAAAATTCAAATTAAAAAATGCAGAAATAATTTGAGAGAAGTTTTTGTATCCGATTATTTTATTTGGATAAAATACGAAAGCAAAGGCATAATGAGATTAAACAGAGTGGTTAGAAATATTTTATATAGACAAGTTCCTTTCGCAAAAGATATAAGAGAAGAAGTTGCAAAGCAGCCTATGTTCGCCGATATTGCAAATAGATTTAAAAATATTAGACATAAAAAAGCGACCGAAATTGAAAATAGATATTTCAAATTTACAAAATCGGGAAATCCTCTGCCTGAAGAACTTGCAAATCATATAGATTTTTATAAGAACATGTAGATTTTTAATATAAAAGAATTTGATTTTTTATATTAAAAATATTATAATGTTTGTAATTTAAAACAGATTTTATTAATTTATTATTCTCATTGAATGTAAAAATTATATTTATTTTTCCGAAAATAATAAACGATAAAATGCACAATATTAATTTTATGGAGATTTTTAGATGTTACATCAACTTCAAAGCTTAAAAGTAAGAATGCCGCTTATAATAATAGCTTTATTTGCGGTATCAATCATTATCTTGGTAGTCGTAAGCGAAGTAATGGTATCGAACGCTATTACCAAAACGACTTATACGGGATTTGACAATACGGTAATGGGATATGCTTCTTTAATGGACACTTGGTTCGAAGACCAGCTAGATATTTCGCAAGTATATGTTAAATCCGACCCTGTTAGAAATTATTTGGCTATGAGAACGGAAGAAACGAGAGACGCCGCTTTAGCGAGATTGAGAATTTTTAACGCGGATAATCAATATTCAATCAATATGGGTATAACGGATATTAACGGAAATGTTTTAATCGATTCGAGCAACGATGCTTTAATTGGACAAAATATGTTTTCCATTCATACCGATTTGAGAGAAAAAATTCAAGGAACTAGAGAAGCGTCTTTCGGAGGAAATATAACGCGTTCTTTAACGACTGGAGGCTGGTCTTTGGTTTTGGTATCGAAGGTTATGGCGGGCAATAGAGTCATAGGCTATTTATATTATATGCTCGACTGGACTAATTTAATTAAAGACCGAATCGAACAGCTCGTTATAGGCGAAACTGGAGCTTTATTCTGTATAGATAATACTCTTACGGTAAAGATTCACAGCAAAATAGAAAATATAAACTCTTCTCTTCCGCCAGATTTTTCAAGAGCCTTTGAAAACGGAAAAGAAACGGGAATAATAGATTATGTATTTAACGGAGAAGACAGAATAGCCGCATATACGACTTTGAAATCTATGCCTTGGGTTTTGGGAATATCTATGACAAACGAAGAAATAGGAAGAGATAATAAAAGAGTTATAAGAGCGATAATAATCATAGCGATAGTTTCTATAATAGTAATATCAATAATAGTTTCTTTATTCATAAAATCTATTACGACTCCTTTGGGATTATTAACTGGACTTTCAAAAGAGATAGCGGACGGAGATTTGAGAACGACTAAACAAAAAATACATCGTAAAGACGAACTTGGCGAACTTTCAAACGCTTTCGTAGCGATGAGAAAAAAAGTTGTCGATACGATTTATAAAGTTGAAGAATCGGCAAATCATATTAGTTCCGCGGCAAAAGAATTAGCCGAACAAAATACCGATTTGTCTCGCAGAACGGAAAGTCAGGCGGCAAGTATTGAAGAAACTTCAGCGTCTATGAACGAGATTTCAAATAATATAAGACAGTCTTCTAACGATTCTATAAACGGTAATAAAATGATATTAGATTCAAAAGAGGCTATAGAAAACGCTGGAAATATAATATCCGATACTACGAAAAATATAGAAGAAGTTCATGAAGCAAGCACAAAAATTAAAGATATAACGAAAATAATCGAAGACATAGCCTTTCAAACCAACATACTCGCACTTAACGCTTCTGTAGAGGCTGCGAGAGCGGGAGAACAGGGAAAAGGTTTTGCGGTTGTCGCATCCGAAGTTAGAAATTTGGCTCAAACCACTCAAACTTCCGTAAAAAGCATAACCGATTTGATTGAAAATGTTTATAATAAAATAGACAAAGCGACTGAAACGGCAAGAGAATCTCAAACTATATTCGTTGAAATTCAAAATAAAATTGACGAAGCTTCAACTATGATGCAAAACATAAGCCATAGCGCGGTAGAACAACAGAGCGGTATAGACCAAATAAAGATTGCCATTGAAGAAATGGATACTACCACTCAAAGAAACGCCGCTTTGGTTGAAGAGGCAACGGCGTCTGCGGATGTATTATTCTCTCAATCGAAAGAATTAATGAACGCAATTCATATATTCAAGCTTCCAGAAAGTAATAGCGATAAATAATTATTGAAAATAATTAAGCGAGCAAAAAGAGGGGTTTTATAACTCCTCTTTTTTTATACTTTTATTTAACCGATATAAAAAATGTTTGACTTTTATAAATATTTTCGTATATTTAAAATGTAGATAAATAAAAGGAATTTATTATGAAAAACTTAAATCTAAATCTTAAAAGATTATCCTTTATACTTTTAATTTTTATAATTTTTAATATTCCAGTGTTTGCAAGAAGCGGTTTTGAATTTGCATTAAATATTTCAATAGGCGGAAACTATGCTTATCCTTCAAAAAACATGAAAGTCGCTGCAGACTATATGGAATATGAAATGAGCGGGTCTTTTGGATTTGATATCGGAGTAGTTTCTCAATTAGGCTATATGTTTCAAGTTAAAGACGGTTTTGGCATAAGCGTTTTAGGAGAAATTGGCTACGCTCGGGATAATTATGAATTACAATATAATTCATATAATGGTCGGGCTATGGGCAATAGTATTGGAAATTTTATTATTAATCATGATAGCCTTCAAATAGGATTATTGCCAAAATTTAACATGAAAGGATTTTCAATAGGAATTGGAGGAGGAATAAAAATTCCAATGTCTTTCGTATTATATGAATATGAAACTTCTTCAAGTTATCCCGATATAAGTATGATTTCTGGCGGGAGCGGAGGAAACGCGTCTCAAGGATTTTATAGCAAATATAAGCCAAAAGTGAATAGAGATTACAAAATCATATATTATACAAAAATTACTTTCGATTATTCGATATTTTTTACCGAGAATTTTGCTTTTAATATAGGCGCGTATTTCGGATACGATTTTTTTCCTAAATATCAAATATTAGCTTTTCAGTATTTTTTAGACGAGTTAAACGAATATTATAATATAAGCGAAAAAGATTATTATGTGGAAAAACTAAAGAATTACGGAACTTTTGATTTCGGATTGCAATTAGGATTGAGATTTGGACCGAGAGCGTAAAATTTAATAAGTTTAATTAAAAGAGGTTTTATTATGAAAGATTTAAAGAAATTATTTTTTATCGTTTCAATTTTTGTAATTTTCAATATTCCCGCGTTTGCAAGAAGCGGTTTTGAATTTATATTAAATGTTCCAATCGGAGCGAGTTATTCTATTATTTCGCAAAACATGAAAGATTATGAAATGAAAAATTCCTTTGGGCTTGATGCTGGAGTTGAAGCTCAATTAGGCTATATGTTTCAAATTAAAGAAGGTTTTGGCATAAGCGTTTTGGGAGAAATCGGATTTGCCCATGATAATTATATCGTTAAATTTAAAAACGATTATTATTTAAAAGATTATACCATTACTTATAATAGTCTTCAAATAGGTTTATTTCCAAAATTCAATATAGGCAAATTTTCAATAGGAATTGGAGGAGGAATAAAAATTCCTATATTTTTAGGATGGGATTATACGGTTAATGCAAATGCCAAAACTATACCAAATTATTCTTTATATTCTACCGAAACGGGAGGAGGAGAATCATCTGGCGGTATGATTTGCGGAACGCCAGAAGAAGATAACTGGATTGATTATGTGTATATGTATGGAGAAGGAAAAGTTGAACAAACTCCGCTGCGAATTATAAGTTATGCTTATATAAAATTAACTTTCGATTATTATGTATTTTTTACCGATAGAGTTGCTATGAATATCGGTTTATACTTTGGATACGATTTTTTCCCTGATGATAATATTAGAACTCCAAGCCTTCGTGATATTAACTATTTTTATTATGAACATAAAGATACGGAAAAACCAAAAAATTACGGAACTTTTAATTTCGGAGTTCAATTAGGATTGAGATTTGGACCTAGAGTTTAAAAAATATCTTTCTATTAAAAAAATAACAACGGATGAGGTTAAGACTTCGTCCGTTGTTTTTTAAAGTCGTAATTGCAAGCATCTTTTTATAAACTTGTCATTGTGAGCCGAACGGGGCGACTGCCCGCTTTTAGCGAGTGAAGGCGTGGCAATCTACTATTAATAAAACTAAATTTTAAAATAAAATTTAATTAATTTTGGATTACTTCGCTATCGCTCGCAATGACAATTATTTTTACACTGTCATTACGAGCCTCAATAGATGCGTGGCAATCCAAACTTCAAAAAATTCTACCTCAATACAAAACTTCTCGTTTCAATATAAGGAGTTTCGTCCGCTATAAAAGATTCAAATACTATAATATATTCTCCCGCTGGCAAATTGATTAAATCATTTTTTGGAATAACGATTTTAAATATTTCGTCTTCCAAAATCGCGTTATATTCAATTTCTCCGCCTCTTTGTAATTGAAGCAAAACTTTAACTTTAGTATTCGCATCTGGGCGCTCCAAATCGTTATTAGGATAATCGTAAGAAGAAACATATATATCAATATTTAAATCTTCGTTTTTATTCGCTATCGAAGGCATTTCTATATCTTCTATTCTGCTCATTTTTGTAGAAAGTTTTTCTATCCAGTATTCCGCAGTTTCCGCATAATCTTTGAATGCCGAAAGTTCTATATAATTCGCTCTCGTATCTATTTTTGATATAAAGAAAGGACCGTTTGATATATAAGCATGTCCGTAATTGTCGATAAAATCAATCGCCGCTTGATATCTTTGAACCGCTTCCTCTTCGTTTATCCATCGTTCTATTCCTACTGGGATATATTTTGAATCTCTCATTTCAATTAATTTTTCTTTTATATCCGCAACGCAAGTGGGATTTTTTACATCAATCGCCGTAAGAGACTGGTCTTGAGAGATTGTATAAACATTTCCAGATTTTGAGCCTTCCAAAACCAGTTTCATTATCGCTTCGTTTATTTCAAAAGGAACTACAGTATTTCTATTTGGATTTCCTATTTTCGGACTAACAACCACAGACGCTAATTGTCTTTCCATATCCATAGGAAAATAATAATTTCCGTAAAGAGTAAAACTTCCGTCTTCGTTTAGAACGCTTCCAACCGCTCCGTCCATCGCTGGCGCGTATCTTCCCGCCAAAGCCGAATCGTAATATTTATCATTATCATTCGTTTTTGTCACAACATTTGCTATAAATACGCTTCCATACATCAAATCTACCAAAGAAGATTCTATTCCATGATGCCATTTGAAATATTTTGGTTTGAAATTGCATTTTATATAAGCCTTCAAATTATCGGACTTTTTATATTCTATATTTCCGTCTTTACTTACAATCGTTAAACCTTCTTCCCATTTTTGAGTATAAGGATTAAACATCATAGCGTTTTTAGGAACATCGATAGTCCCCGCTGGAATTCCGTTATTTCCCGCAACGACTCCTATCTCCAAAGTGTTTGTATCCGCTTCTCCGAGTCTAAATATATCTTTAGCCGTTGAAGGAGATTCAAATGTCGCTCCCGAATCGCTGCAAGGACCGATTATTATTCCCGAATACGCGTCCGAAAATCCGTTTACGCCCACTGGGTCCCATGGACTCATAAATAAAGAGCCTTGTGCCGAATGCTGAACCACTCTTAAAATTTTCTCTCCTCTTCTATTCGGTTTTATATCTGCGCTTCTTATCGACCAGTCGTTTATTCCGTCTCCAACTCCATAAAGCATTCTTCTATTGAATCTGTCTTTATTTGCCACGAAATATTGAGTTTGAGAGTTTAAATATATTCTCACGGCATCCTGCAAACCGATTTCTTGCAAGCGAATATTTCCGTTCCAATATTCTTCCGAAGTCAAAAACCAGCCGTTATAATTTTTATCGCTTATTCTTGAGGCTTCTCGGTTATCGTAATTCCAAAATTCAGAATTATTCCAGCCAGGAGTATAATTTCCTTCCCGCACATACATTTGCCTTAAAGTCACATCCCACCAAGCGCGAGTAGCTCCCGCGCCCCAAGCTTCGGTTAATATATTCCATTCATAATCTTTTGGGTCCGTTAAATAAACTACTTGAGTAGATTTATTTCTATCGTATAAAAGTTTTTCCACTTTAATTCCCGTCTTTTCTATCAAATCCGAAATCGCGTTTCCAGCGGGCAGTCTTCCGCTCGGGTCGTCCACTCTTATAACGAATTTTATACTCACTATTTCGTTATTATATTTCCACCATCCGTTTTCTTTGATTAATTTTCCTCTGTTTTCTGGCAAATTAGCCGCCGTTTCCATAGCTTTTTCAATATCGTTAATCGCTTTTTCTTCGTTTCCGTTTTCCGTCATTCCCATTCTTAAAGGAATCAAATTATATCTGTAAGTTCCTGGTTGTCCCGGGGTAGCTTGAGTAAATGAAGGTTCTCCCGCTCCTTTCAAAATTTCGTCAATTAGTTTTTTTCGATTTATTAAAAAATTCATCGCGTATCTTATCTCTCTTATAGCCAAAGGATTAAAATAAGTTTTTCCGTCTTTTGTCGTTATCGTATAAGGCGCTCTATTTGGAACGGGATTAAAAAGTAGTGACCAAGTGCCTGAAGGAACTGCATAAGTATCCAATCTTTCCAAATCTTTTCTTTCAAGCGATAAATAAACGCTTCCGTCTATTCCGCTTGCCATCAAATCCGCTTTTCCTTCGGCGACATCTTTAATTGCGATAGTCATGTCGGTTCGGACATCGAAAATTATTTTATCTATCAAAGCTCCGCCTCTGTCTTCTATATTAATATCGCTTTTATTATTCGAGCAGGTTGAAACGAATATAAAAATCGTAATTAAGAAAAGTAATTTTTGAATTTTTGAAAATATAAGTTTCATAATTTATCCTCTTTAATTTTGGAATTTTTTGATTAAAATTATTATATATAATAATCTATAAATAATAAATGTCAATTAAACATTCATTAAATTTGCAAAAAAAGAAAATTTATGTTATACTAATCAAATTATGTGCCTATAGCTCAATTGGATAGAGCGTCAGATTGCGGTTCTGGAGGTTGGAAGTTCAAATCTTCTTAGGCACGTTTTGGACATTTGGAGAGATGTCCGAGCGGTTGAAGGAGCGCGATTGGAAGTCGCGTATATGTAACAGTATCGTGGGTTCGAATCCCACTCTCTCCGAACGATTAATATCGTTTTACATCTCTTATAGCGGGCGACTGCGGCAATTCCTGATGAATCCGCCAGGTTCGGAAGGAAGCAACGGTAAGTCAATCGAATTGGGCGCCAGTTTGCTCGTTATAAGGGGCTTTTATTTTAAAAGATTATAAAATCATCAAAAAAAATACAATTTTTTTGGAATTTTTTAAAAAAAAATTTGTTAAAGACTTGACAAAGACTGTTTTATTTACTATACTATAAGCGTAAGGTAAATAAGGCGGTTATGTATGTTATTAGATTTAAATTTAGTTAACGCGAGACGCGAGACGCGAGACGCGAGACTCCCGCATTTTAAAGTTTCTCCTTAATTCTTTATTTTTAAATATATACTATGTTTATCTTTTAAGCATTCTTTTATCAAATAGATTTTATACTTTTATAATTTCAATTTATAAATTTTTTAATTCGGTAATTAGCGTTTGCCTTAATATTAAACTAAATATTAAATTAAACGCTTTTTATAAAAAATTTAATTTTAATTTTTTGGAGGCATAATTATGCGAAAAAGATACTTTTTTATTCCTTTGGCTGTGATTATTATTATCACGGGAATTTATATTTGGGCTTGTAAACATCCTTGGGGAACTGGAATCGGAGATGTAAAAAACGAAGGCGGAGCCGTTGGAGGATGGACTTGGACTCAAAATGAAAAAGGTTTGGGATTTACAGGTGAAATGACTTATAACCCCAAAGGACCCGCAGGTCAAGGCATGATTCCAAGTAGCAGAGCAGCGGGATACGGAGGCTCAAATGTATTCCCAAGAAATAATGGAAATAATTATTATAGAATACCGACTTTAGTAGTGGCTAAAAACGGAGATATACTTGCATTCTCCGACAAAAGAAAAGGAGGAGCTGGAGATGTTCCAAATCATCCAATAGAAACGGTTATGAGAAGAAGCACTGATAACGGAACGAATTGGGGACCAGAAACTCTAGTTAGTCCTACAAGTCCGTCAAAGGATTTAAGTTATGGAGACGGAGCATATATTTTAGATAGAGAAACTGGGAATATAATTTGTATGGTGGTTGGGGACGCTGGATTTTTAACTACCGATAGGAATAAATATCCAAAAATTAGATTAATAATCGGTAAAAATAACGGGCATAACTGGAGCGAGCCTATAGATATAACCGATGAAATTTATGGACCAAATTGTAAGAATCCCGAAAGACAACAATGGTATGCTGCATTTGTAACCGCTGGAAACGGAGTGCAACTTAAAGACGGCAGAATGTTGTTCGTCTTGAATGTTAGACCGAGTTCTGCTACATCTTTACAATCTATAAGAAACTATGCTTTATATTCGGATGACGGAGGCAATTCTTGGAAAGTCTCAAAAACAGCTCCTCAAACGAGCGTAGGAGGTAGTGAATCTCATATAGTCGAACTTTCAAACGGAGATTTATTAATGTCTACTCGCCCCAATTCTGGCGGTAAAAGATATTTGGCAAAGTCAAAAGATAGAGGCGAAAACTGGGAGGCTGCGTATCCACAAAATGATTTTAATTCTTCGCCTTCAAACGGGGATATAATATATTATACTTCTACCGCTAACGGCTGGGATAAAAACAGAATAATAAGTCTAGCGGGCGCTAAATCAGGTTCGCCTGGAGAGCCTACATTATCCATAAGTTATGATGATGGCAATACTTGGAAACAAAAACTTGCAGGGCAAGCATCTGGATATTGCTCTATAGCCATACTGCCCGATGGAAGTATTGGAATGTTATATGAATCTGGCGGACCTTATGCGGGACCTATAGCGTTTATGAGAACGAGTTTGGAATGGGCTTTTAATGATACGGCTACAAAAACTAAATAAAAACAACATAAATAACAATTAAAGGAGGTTCTATGAAAAGATTACTCATAATGTTGTTTTTTATTTCAGTCCCTATAACTCTATTCGGTTTCTATGGAGACGGCAGCGGTAGAAGTTTTATAGACTTCTTAATGGATAGATATTCGTTTAGAGCGAGAACCGACCAGATAGGTTTTCTATATGGAACGGAGCAGGTAAGATTTGCTTTCGGAATAACTGGAAATACTTCAGGCGTAATATTGGATAGCTGGACTAACGATTCTTCTACAAATAACAAGCTGGGCAATTATTTTCGTCCGTCTATTTCGGTAGCCGTAGGTTATAAATCAGATTTAATAAGCGTTGGCGGAGCGTATCAATTTAAATATATTGATTCTAATTATATGATTCATACTCCTGCCATTATGCTTACCGCTATGGATAATACTTTGAGATTCAATGTTCCCGTAGCTATAGGCGTTGGAAACCATTTGATAAAAAATACTTTAGTTGTATCGACCGCCATAGAGGCAAGATATTATTTGCATAAGTTTATAGATTATTTGAGCCAATTAAGGCTATACTTCTATTACGGTTATGCTCGTATAAGCTATGCGAGGAATTTAATCGACAGAGGATATACGCAACTTGACGAAAATAATAAGGCTACTTATAAAGATGTATCTTCAATAAATGTTGATTTTAGAGCATATTTCAATTATAAAACTCAAAGAGGACTTTCTATAGAACCTTATTTAAGAGTTTTATATGGAGCGGCTCTGGATACGGTAGAAAACTTAAACGGAACTCTAAATAGATATAAGGGTAAAAATTTTAATATTACGGCTTACGGTTTCGATTATACGGGAATGGATTTTGACGATAGCGGAACTGAAAAACTACTGGGCGGTTATATTGCAAGCTTGCCTGCCATTCCAAATGCGCAAGGACTAGTAATAGCAGAAGGCATATATAGAATTGGAATAGCGCTGCCTTTGGGATTAAGGGCTTCAAACGATTTTGTAAGTTTATATGTAGAGCCTTCATTATCCGCCACTATTTTTGGAGGTAAGATTACTTTAATGGGTTCTGAGAGAAAAGGATTTTTCTATACATTCGGTTATGTTATTTATGCAGAATTAGTCGTAACGCCGATTAAAGATTTGGAACTATATTTAGAGTTACAGACTGGGGGAGCTACGAGACTGGGAGGCAATTTATACGGAGCATCTTCCACTAGTATGGTTTTAAATTCTTCCTGTGGCGTAGCTTGGTATTTCTGAAAATAATTTTTTTCTCTTTGGGATATAAAATATAATAGTCGTCTTAAATTAGACGGCTATTATTATAAATTATAAATAAAATAACTTTCAAATACAAATTTTAATATTGACAAAATTAATGTATCTTTATACAATGATTAATATTAATTTTATGGAGTGATTTAAAATGGCAACTGCTAAAAAGAAAGATAATTCTGAAATAAAAAAAGACGGAAAAAACGAAGCTATAGAGGCGATTACCGACCAAATAAATAAAAAATACGGAGCGGGTTCTTTCATGCGACTCGGAAGCAATAAAACCGTTAATGTCGATGTAATATCCACTGGAGCTTTGACTTTAGACCATGCTTTGGGAGTCGGCGGAATACCGAGAGGAAGAATAACGGAAATATACGGACATGAAGCATCGGGAAAAACTACGCTTACTCTTCATGTAATTGCGGAAGCTCAAAAGGCGGGAGGATACGCCGCATTTATTGACGCCGAACATGCATTAGACCCTACTTACGCAAGCGCTTTAGGAGTCGATATTGATAATTTATATATTTCGCAGCCAAACTCTGGAGAAGAAGCTTTGGAAATATTAGAAAAAGTAGTTTCTTCAACAGCTTTCGATATAGTCGTTGTTGATTCGGTTGCCGCTTTGGTTTCGAGAGCGGAACTTGCGGGAGATATTGGAGACGCTCATATAGCTTTGCAGGCTCGTTTAATGAGTCATGCTTTAAGAAAATTAACGGCAATAATAAGCAATACGAATACCGCTGTCGTATTTATCAATCAGCTTAGACAAAATATAGCGACTACAGGCTACGGCGCGGGACCAACGGAAACGACTACGGGAGGAAAGGCTTTGAAATTTTATTCTTCCGTTAGACTCGATATTAGAAGAACGGAATGGATAAAGAAAGGAGACGAAACGATTGGGCATAAAGTAAAAATTAAAGTTGTAAAAAATAAATTGTCCGCTCCTTTTAAAGTGGTTAATTTGGAAATTATATTCGGACATGGAATTTCCACCGAAGGTTTATTAATCGATTTGGCGATGGAAGCGAAAATTATAACGAGAAGCGGCGCTTGGTTTTATTATAACGGAGAACAAATCGCGCAAGGAAAAGAAAAAGTTAGAGAATTGCTTTCTTCGGACCCTAAAATGAGATTGGAACTTGAAATACAAATAAGAGAAAATTTGAATATGGGCGGAGTAGATAAAGTAAAAGAAGAACTCGCCGAATATTTGGAAAGTCAAAAAAACGGAGTAGAAAAATCGGATAAAACGGAAACGGAAAATAAAAAAGAAGATTCTGGTAAAAAAGCGGTTTCAAATAAATCGGCTGATACAAATGATTTGCTAATTGACGCTGAAAAATAATATTAGTGTTTAGTATTTATATAATAAAAAAGAGGAGGCTTTTAACCTCCCCCTTTATTGATAAAGATGAATTTAGCTTATTGCTTCTTAAACTCTATTGTCTGTCCATTTTTAACATAGGTAAGAATGCTATAGTCGTTATTAAAAGTCAAATTAGCTCTATATTTCATTATATTGAGCGTATTTCCTTTCAATACGGTAACATTACCTATATTATCGTTGTCCGCTACCGAACCTCCGCTCATTGTGAAATAGCTTCCTGTAGCCCAAACGCTTCCTTGAGCTTTATCTTTAGCTCCGTTGAATACTATTGAATTGTTGCCGTCTGCAGTCGTATAGATAGTGTCGCCTAAAGTTTCTATGAAGTCTTTTGTTACGCTATAGAAAACGCCCGTTCTGTCTATATGGTTGCCGTCCACATTATATTCTCTGTAAACGCCTTGGTCGAATTTGAATATAATTTTTCTTAAAGTTCCGTTTACTGTTTCGATTATAGTCAATTCGTTTTCGGTTATGCCTACTTTTTCATCTTCTAGAGTTACTTTGCTGTCATGGAAATATATATATCCGTCTCCGTCTATTGCAAAATAATTTTCTATATTCTGCTCTATGGATTTATAAGTTCCCTTATATTTAGCAAATTCTTTAACATATCCGCCCACGCCATACATACCATCAGCAACTTCATCGCTTACTTTTTCAAGTATATAAGAAGTATATGCCGTATATCCTTTGTCTATAAATTTCAAAACTTCAACTTTTCCTTCGTCAGCATATCTTATTTGTAATTTCTTTTCGCTTTCAGAAACTTTCTCAACTGGAATTTCTGCCACTTCGTTCAATCCGTTAATTGTATAAACTTTTCCATCTTTAAGTTTATATCTTACTCTTCCTTCTTCTCCTCTGTAATATACTCCCGCATACTTATTTATAAAAGCCGCTATCGAACCGTCTCCTCCGTCAGGAATCAAATCGGCATTATTACCGCTTTGACTTGCTTCAGGTCCAAGATTATTCGAACAACTTATAGCAAAAATAAGCGTTAAACTTAAAAACATTATTAATAATTTTTTAATAGTCATATTTTGCCTCCTTGATTATTGTTTTTTATTAATGCTAACGGAAGTTCCATCGGCTTTATAGAAAGTAGCGTTATTTTTGTCGGCAAATACTATTTTGCATCCTTTAAAACTATGCGCTTCGCTTCCAGCATCAGCGCCTTTAAATGTTAGGGTATTGCCTTTAAGCTGCGATTCTATAGTTATGTATCCATAGCTCCAGCCGTTTTTATAATTGTATCTTCCGTTTATAGCGCCGTTTTCAAATATCTCAACATATTCTTCATCCACTCCGTTTTTTTTACCTATAAGCCAGTAACCCGCATAGTTTTCCGCATAATCGTATTTGCTGTAATAAGTAGGAATTTCTTCTTCGCCCGCTTCGTAAGAATAGTATCCGTATCCGTCAAAAGTAAGAATTTTTACGGTTCCTTCATCGGTCGTTAATTCCAGCTTTTTTACGCTTGCGTCAACCGATATGTTATTGGCAATTTCTTCCCAGTCCTGCCTATCGCTGTTTACCGCTCCCACAATGTAAAGTTTGCCGTTCTTTACTTTGTATCCCGCGTTTCCATGAGCCGTATAATATGCTCCAAGATACTCGGATTGCGACAAGAAATCGCTTACCGATTGTGACGCGCTGTCAGGCGTTCCGCCCGCTTCCTTGATTGACTTCATTGCATACAACTGTTCCGTGGTTGCATTTGCAGTTACTTTGTTTTGACAACCTACCGAAACTATAACGCATAAAGCCGCTAATAAAATTGTGAGCTTTTTCATTGTAGCTCCCCCCATAAAAATAGATTTAGAGACTTAATCGCTTAACTCCCTATGCTTATAGTGTAATATAAAAAAATTATAAAGTCAAATAAATTTTGTATTTTTGTCAAAAAAAATTAGATACGCGTTAATTTA
>NZ_JBNMIZ010000030.1:0-17307 GCF_050873525.1 Brachyspira sp.
CTATATATGAAAAATATAATAAAAATGAAAAAACTTCAGTATTTGCGGCAAGAGCTTATTTAGAGAAAAAAGAATATAAAAAACTTGAAAATATATTTAATATCGAACAAATAACCATTAGAGAAGGCGAAAATTATTTGCTTGATATTTATTTTGAATATATTGCAAAATTAAAATCTGAAAAAGAAAATATTGAATTTAGCAGCGAATTGGTAAAGAAAGTTAGAATCGAAGAAAAAGCGCCAAAAAATTTAGATTTTAGAATGGTAAAAAGATAAATTATAATAATATTGACAAACACATAATTATTTATATACTATATAGCATATAAAATAAAAAAGGATTAATAAATGTCAAGTATAACTTTTGAACATATTAAAAAAGTTTACGACAACAATGTGGAAGTCGTAAAAGATTTCAATTTAAAAATTGAAGATAAAGAATTTGTTATTTTAGTGGGACCTTCGGGCTGCGGTAAATCTACCACTTTAAGAATGATTGCGGGACTCGAAGAGATAACGGACGGCAAACTTTCCATTGGCGATAAAGTCGTTAACGATGTAGCGCCAAAAGACAGAGATATAGCTATGGTTTTTCAAAATTACGCTTTATATCCGCATATGTCCGTTTATAAAAATATGGCTTTCGGACTCGAACTTAGAAAAACTCCAAAAGACGAAATTAAAAAAAGAGTCGAATGGGCGGCTAAAGTTTTGGATATAGCCCATCTTCTTGACAGAAAACCAAAAGCCTTATCGGGCGGACAGAGGCAGAGAGTCGCGCTTGGAAGAGCTATGGTAAGAAATCCTTCCGTATTTTTGCTTGACGAACCTCTTTCAAATCTTGATGCAAAATTAAGAATACAAATGAGAACGGAACTTATTAAACTTCACAAACAATTGCAAACCACTTTCGTATATGTTACTCATGACCAAGTGGAAGCTATGACTATGGGAACGAGAATCGTGGTTATGAAAGACGGAAATATAATGCAAGTCGATGACGCAAAAACTTTATATAATCATCCAAATAATCTATTCGTGGCGGGATTTATAGGCGCTCCGCAAATGAATTTTATAAACGCTAAATTGGAAAAATCGGGCGAAAAATGGATAGCGGAATTCGGAAAATATAAATTGGAACTTCCAAATAACAGAGCGGGAAAAATAAACGATTCTTACAATGGAAAAGAAATTATTATAGGAATAAGACCCGAAAATATAATATTGCATAAAGAAAAAAATAACGAAAACGATATAGAAGCGATAATCGATGTAATAGAAATGGTCGGTTCAGAAAGTTATTTATATTCGAATATAGGCGAAGTTCAAATTACGATAAGAATAAACTCGAATGACGATTTCAAAAGAGACGAAAAAGCGTATATGGAATTCGATATGGACAAAATGCATATATTCGATAAAGAAACGGAAGAAAATCTACTTTAAAAAATTAAAGTTGAAAATTTATAATAAAAAGGCATAGTATTTTATTTTAAAATGCTATGCTTTTTATTGTCATTCGCCGAAGGCGTCCTGCACTCTGTGGGCTTTAGCCTATGGAACGAGCGGTAGCGAAGTAATCCACTTAAATAAAATTTGATTTTGAAATTTAACTTTATTAATAGTGGATTGCTTCACTTCGTTCGCAATGACTATAGCTTTTTACAATGACGATTAAATTTTTTCGCTTAAACGCTTGACAAAGAATAAAAAATTTATTATAATATAAATACCTTAAATAAATTTTTGGAGGCAAAAAATGAAAAATAACAAAAACTACTGTAAATTCATTAGTCAAGTCAAGTCAAGTCAAGTCAAGTCAAGTCAAGTCAAGTCAAGTCAAGTGCTAAAATTGTATATTTAATCGCATTATTTATATTATTATTTTCAATTAGCTGCAAACCAAAACAAGAACCTGAAAAACATTCAAGAGCCGAACTTGTGGGAACTTATTCTAATTCTAATGCTAATTATAATGGTAAATATATTTATGTTTTTGATGATGGCGATATAATATTTAAATATTATGCGGGAACGACTTTTTATAATGGAAGCGCTTATAGTGGAAAAGTTGCCGAGACTTTCGATAGCTATCCTTATACTATAAAATTAATCGTAACAAATGTAACTCATTATAGCTTTTGGGATGCTGGAACAATTACATTTAATAACGCTACAAATTGTGAGTTTAATATTACTAACGCTATTAGAAATGATGGAAATCTGCACAAACAAACAACAACTAGCGCTAATATACAAAAAATATCGGATATAGTTAGTCAAACAAAAGAAGAAATATGGAAGACATTGCCATGGTGGTAATATATTAAAATTGAAAAATAAATTACAAAAGACATTGCTTAATTGCAGTGTCTTTTTTATTCTTTAAAAATATTTTTATAATATAAATCGTATTTTAGGCTTGAAATTATTTGAAAATAGTATAATATAATAATAAAGTTCTTTTTAGGGGTAAACTATGATAAAAGTAGAAAATATCACTAAAAGATATAAAAATCATACCGTTTTAAAATCAATTTCATTCAAAGTAGAAAAAGGCGAATTTGTATCGATAATCGGACCGAGCGGCTGCGGGAAAACTACTCTATTAAAAATGATTAACAGGCTTATAAAACCGACTTCGGGGGCAATTTATATAAACGGCGAAAATATATACGATAAGGACCCTATAACTTTAAGAAGAAACATGGGATATGTTATACAGCAAAACGGCTTATTTCCTCACATGACAATCAAAGACAATATTGAAATTATACCGAAACTTGAAAAAAAGAATTCGGATGATATATATAAAAGAACAATCGAACTTATGAATATGGTAGATTTGAATCCAGAAGAATATTTGAATAGATACCCTTCCGAATTGAGCGGAGGACAGCAGCAGAGAATCGGAGTGGCAAGAGCTTTCGCAAACGATACGGATATAGTTTTGATGGACGAACCTTTTAGCGCGCTCGACCCGATAACGAGAACGGATTTGCAAAACGAACTTTTAACATTGCAGTCGAAATTAAATAAAACCATAGTATTTGTCACGCATGATATGGACGAAGCTTTGAAACTTTCAAATAAAATATGTTTAATGAAAGACGGAGAGATAATTCAATTTGACGAACCCGAAAAAATTTTAAAAGAACCAGAAAACGAATATGTGGAATCTTTTGTTGGCAAAAATAGAATTTGGGATAATCCAGAATATATAAGAGCGGAAGATATAATGGCAAATATAAACGAAAATAACGGAATAACGGGATTTTTTACTTTGATAGCGAATAGAGGAAAATATAGAAAAATACCTAAAATTAAATATGACGAAAATATAACATCCGTCTTGAAAGTATTGGAAGAAAATAAAGCGGGAAGTTTATATGTGGTAAACGAAAAAAATAAAATAATAGGAATAATAACTCAAAACGAACTTGTCGCAATATTAAATCAGAAATTTATTAAAGAAGAGATTAAGGAGATTAACTTTTGAATATAATTTCGGAATTCTTAATCTATATAATAGAACAGAGAGCGGAAATATTAAATCTTTTATTTCAGCATATTAGATTAACTGCATTTGCGGTAATATTTTCAATAATGCTCGGCGTTCCTCTCGGAATATTAATAAAATATGTTCAAAAATTAAATAAACCGATTTTAGGATTTGCAAATATAATACAGGCTATCCCGAGTATGGCGCTTTTGGGAATTTCGATTCCCATACTTGGAATAGGTTCGGCTCCCGCGATATTCATGGTTATCTTATATTCTTTGCTTCCAATAATAAAAAACACATATACGGGACTTTCAAATATAAGTCCTCAAATAATAGAAGCGGCAAAAGGAATAGGATTAACAAAAACTCAAGTATTATTTAAAATACAAGTTCCTTTGTCTCTGCCCGTTATAATGGCGGGAATAAGAGTTTCGGCGGTTACTTCTGTCGGTTTAATGACTATAGCGGCTTATGTCGGCGCTGGAGGATTGGGCTATCTCGTATTTGCTGGTATAAGAACGATTAATAATTATCAAATACTTGCTGGGGCAATTCCCGCATGTCTGCTAGCGTTATTTGTAGATTATATATTTTCAATAATAGAAAGACTTGTTACTCCGATTAGTTTGCAGGCAACGGAAATAATAAAAAGAAAAGAACTTGAAGAAAAAAGAAAGAGAGAAAAAATTATTATATATGTTGTCGCCGCTATTACTTTAATTATAATAGGAACTCAAATAATAAAATTAACTAGAAATAAAAAAGAAAGTATAACGGTATCATCTTTAATGTTTACCGAACAGGTTATATTAGGAAATATGGTTTCCGATTTGATAGAAGCGAATACCGATTTAATAGTCGAAAGAAAACTCGCTTTGGGCGGAACTCAAATAGTTTTTCAGGCTTTGGATAGAGGAGATGTCGATTTATATGTCGATTATACGGGAACAATGTTTGCAAGTCTTCTTAATTATACTCCGACAAACGATGCCGATTTTGTATATAGACAAGTAAAAAAAGATATGAAGAGCAAATATAATATCGAAACATTAGCGCCTTTTAATTTCAATAATACTTATGTTATCGCCATAAGAGAAGACACTCAAAAAAGATATAATATTAAAAATATTAGCGATATGCGAACGGCTTCGAGAGATTTAAGATTTTGCGGAACTTTGGAATTTATGAACAGAGCGGACGGAATAATCGGACTTACGAATATTTATTCTCTGTCGTTTAACGATTATGTCGCGATAGACGATGCTCCGAGATATATAGCTTTGGATTCAAAAGAAGTCGATGTTATAACGGCTTTTTCTACGGACGGACTTTTAAAAAAATTCTCTCTTATAACTTTGGAAGACGATAAAAAATTCTTTCCTCCGTATTATGCCGTTCCATTTATCCGAGCGGAAACTTTAAATAAATATCCTAAAATTGCGGAGATTTTAGAAAGACTTGGCAATTTGCTTGACGAAGAAACTATGATAGAATTGAATTATCAAGTGGACGAATTGCAGAGAGACCCTAAAGATGTCGTTAGGGAATTTCTTATAAAGAACGAACTTATATAAATTTTTTATAATTTTTTTAACAACTTGCAATGACGATTTTTTACGCTGTCATTCGCCGAAGGCGTCCCGCAGGGAATGAGGACAAAGTCCGAAGTAATCCACTTAAATAAAATTTGACTTTGAAATTTAACTTTATTAATAGTGGATTGCTACGCTATCGCTCGCAATGACTATAGCTTTTTACAATGACGATTAAATTTTTTTTTGATTAAACGCTTGACAAATAATAAAAAATTTATTATAATATAAATACCTTAAATAAATTTATTGGAGGCAAAAAATGAAAAATAACAAAATTTACTGTAAATTCGTTAGTCAAGTCAAGTCAAGTCAAGTCAAGTCAAGTGCTAAAATTGTATCTTTAATAGCGTTATTTATATTATTATTTTCAATTAGCTGCAAATCAAAACACAATCCAGATGAACCACCAACTGAAAAACATGAACTTGAAGGAAATTGGGGCAGACAAGTCTATTGGTATGCATATTGTGATTTATCTATTGATAATAACGGCAATATAACTTTATTTTGCAGCGAATATTATACAAGGAGTAAATACACTTATACTTATACTGGAAAAATTGAGAACAATTTTGAATATCCTTATACCGTTAAAATTACTCAAACATCATTTTACAGAGATGGGGAACTCTTGACTGATAGTTATGTGAATGGATATACTGGAACAATTAAATTTGATAACGCTTCAAGTTGCTCTGTTGATTATTATGCATTTTGGGGTAATTCTGGCAAGTGGACAACTATGAATTGTAATTTGACAAAACAATAATTTATAGAAATAAAATTGTTAGAATAATTTTTTAAGGCATCGCGTTTAATCACGATGCCTTTTTATTCTTTATAAAAATAAAAACTATTCCAATAATCTAATAATATTTCTATGATTTTTTTGTCTCGCGTAAAATAAAGCGTTTTTTCCATGCTTATTTACGATTGATTTGTCCGCGTCCGATTGAAGCAGTAAAGCGACTACTTTTGTATGTCCTTCCATAGCGGCTAAAATTAAAGCGGTATTTCCCACATCGTCTTGAATATTAATATCAATATTTTTCTCCAATATTTTTTCCACAATATCATCGTCTCCGAAAATCGAAGCGTCCAAAAGAGTTTCTTCATCCTGGTTCAAAGGATAAACCGAAACATTTTGAAAAACGAATAAAGAAAGAATAATAAAAACATATAATAAAAATTTTCTATTCATAATAATTTTTCTCCTTAAAAAATATTTTTAATGTTTATAATAATATCGAAAAAAATAAAACGACTTTTAAAATATTTTTCAATATCTTAAAAATCGTTTTCAATGTGGAGGTTATGGGGATCGAACCCACGACCTACTGCTTGCAAAACAGCCGCTCTCCCAAACTGAGCTAAACCCCCGAATTCAAATTCTTAAAAATCTATTAAAAGAATCCGTTTGGGTCTGGGAGGAATTGAACCACCGACCTTTCGATTATCAGTCGAACGCTCTAAACCATCTGAGCTACAGACCCTTTTATTTAATTTTTAATATGGTATAATATTAACATATATTAAAAAAAATAGCAAATTTTTTACAAGCAAAATTTTAAGAAAAAAGTCTTAAAACGGCTAAATAAAGGCAAAAATAAGGAAAATAATGCTTTATATAGTTCCAATATTCATAATAATGCCATTAATATTGATGGGAATAATGCTAATCGCTCCGTCAATTTTGGGAAAAAGAATTCCTCCGTCATTCACAAAAGAAAAAAAACAAATTCTAAATATCGCAAAAAATGAATTATTCGAACTTTTGACGGATTATAAAAATTATCCGCTTTGGGTAAAATATTTATTTCAAGTTCAAACGGAAAGAATTGGAAACGGAAAAATAAAAATAATGCAAACTTATAAAAAAAGAAAAGTCTATCAGGAATTAACGGAAGTTCGCAGAATTGAAAAAGAAGAAATTTCGGAAATATCAATATTTAAATCGGAAGACGAAGGCGTTACTTTATGGACTTATATTCTTGAAAATTACGAAAACGCCAAAACTAAAATGACTATAAAAGAAACCATGTATATTTATCATCCGTATTTAAGATTTATGTTAAAATATATACTTAAAGACGAAAACGGCAAAGGCGATTTTTTAAAGAGAATAAAAAGATTTATTAGAAAAAATAAAAAAATAAAAACAAAAGGATAATCTATGCTTAATTTTGAACCTATAACATTAGAAAAACAAGAATTATATCATAAATATTTTTCGATAACTCCCGTTCAGTCGGCGGATTATACATTTATAAATTTATTCGGGCTTAAAGATATATATATGCTCGAATGGGCTTTTACGGAAGATTTGGTTTGGATAAGACAGCGCTCGCCCTACACTATTTACTGGGCGCCTGTGGGAGATTGGTTTAAACATAATTTTTGTAAAGAAAACTGTTTATGCGATATGATTGGAGAAAACGAAAGTATAATAAGAGTTCCGAAAGAGCTTGCGAAACACTGGGAAGAAAAAGTAAATATAAAGATAAAAGAAAGCAGAGACGAATGGGAATATTTATACGATTATAACGAATTAATGAATTTGAGCGGAAGAAAATTCCATAACAAAAAAAATCTTTATAATCAGTTTATTAAAAATAATTTTGAATACAAACCGATTGACAGAAGCATGGTTAAAGAAATATTTGAATTTGAAAATAAATGGGAAATGGACGAGATGCAAAATAATTTCGCAAACGCTATGGCAACGGAAGACTGCGAAACTTTTGACGGCTATAAATTGCTCATGCATGAAATAAGGGCGGAAGCGGATATTCTCATGATAAAAACTTTGCTCGATTACTGGGATAATATTAACTTTATAGTCGGCGGAGTTATTTATATAGACGGAAAAGTGAGAGCCTACAGTATTGGCGATTTGAGTTTAAGAGACACTATGGTTGTTCATTCGGAGCGCGGCGACAGAGATTACAAAGGGAGCTATCAGGCAATAAATAAACTTTTTTTAGAAAACAATAAAGACGAAAGATTTAAATTCGTAAACAGAGAGCAGGATGTCGGCGATTTGGGACTTAGAAAAGCAAAATTATCTTATAATCCGATTGGGTATATAGAAAAATATACTGGCTTTTGCTTGAAATAAAAAGCGCAATTCAAAAAATATATTGCCACGCATTCAGTTAGTTCGGCTTGTAATGATAATCTTTTAGTCGTCATTACGAGCGATTGCCAACGGCACACAGAGGTGAGCTAAGTAATCCACAAAAAAGAAATTTAATTATATTTGGATTGCTTCGGGCTAAAGCCCTCGCAATGACGGGATAAATAATATTGAAATGACGGTGCAATTTTGTCATTACGAGGCGTTAGCCGAAGTAATCTATTTTATTTGGATTGCTTCGATTTATAAATAAATCTCGCAATGACGAATTTAAAAAAACAACGGACGAAGTCTTAACCTCGCCCGTGCTTGAATGTGTGAATTAGAATTATATTTTAATTGAAAAAGATTTTTTACGCTTTCGGTCCAAATCTAAATCCTAACTGAAGCCCGAAATCAAAAGCGTTTCCGCCAATTTTTACTTCTTTAATTTTAGGTCCAATATCTCCGCCCAAATATAAGCCAAAATTCATTGCTATATTATCTGTAAAGAAAAGCGAATAATCTAAAGTTGCTTTTACATATCCAATAACGGAAGGAGAGAAAAAATCTACTATGTCTTGTCTCTTCATATCTCCTCCTGCATTATTAGGAAGCGCTATTTTACCAGCTATAGGAATTTTAACTCCTCCGCCTATTCCAACGGATAATGCTCCTCTACTGCCAACGCCGATATTGAATTTAGGCAATAATCCTAATTTGAAACTATGGAAATTGAATACAATAAAACTCTCCGTTGCTTGCACTCCAAGTTCGTCAGGATTACTGCTATCTGCCGTTACACTTGTGCCAGCGGAATAATTATACCAATCGGCGCTATAACCCAAATCAGCCAATACGCTTATTCCAAATCCGCTTGACACTTGAATCATATAGCCTAATTGAGCATCAACTCCAATATCATAGCCTATAGAACCTTTCAATCCTAAATCTTTGGTAGGAATACTATAGTTAATTCCAAAAGGCACATTCAAAATAAACTCGAAACCGCTTGCCGCAAATGCCGATGTTCCGAGCGCCATCGTCATTGCCATAATTAGAAGAATTTTTTTGATGTTTTTCATTTTCTTACTCCTTGATGAAAAAATTTTTTATTTATAACAAAATCGGGTTTCTTCTTTTTTCCCAATAAGTTATCGAAACCAAAATATCCGCAAAGCGCAGATAAAATATAAAATGATTTAGTGGAAAGATTTTTGCAATAGAAAAGCCGAGAAAGTTTAAATGAATAGGTTAACGTAACGTAACGTAACGTAACGTAACGTAACGTAACGTAACGTTGCAAGTGCATTGATACTCATTTAAGCCTCTCTTTAATTAATTTCTAATTCTAAATAATTCTAATTAAATATTTTCAAATTATATAATATTTTTAAAAATTTGTCAACTAATTTAATTAAAAATTATTATACAATATTTTAAAAATAATGTCAACAATTAATTTAAATATTTAATAAATTATTTTTAATTTATACAATCTTTTTAAATTTATGTCAACGGTTTAAATAAATTTTTTTTAAATATATCGTCATTGCAATTTTTAATTAATCTGTCATTGCGAACGGAGTGAAGCAATCTATACATAATAACAATTTCTTTTCTCTGGATTACTTCGGGCTAAAGCCCGCCGTTGGTGAGAAAAGCATGCAAGGTGCTGAAGCCACTTGTTATTAGAAATGTTAATGAATTCTAATTAGATTACTTCGGCTAACACCTCGTTCCCGCAGGGACGCAGAGCGAATGACGAATAAAAAATAATTTGAATTTTTTGTCAACAGTTTAAAATAAAAAAGAGGAGGCTTTTAACCTCCCCTAAAATTAAAGTTTCATGAATTTCTTATTTCTTAAGAATAAAGCCCATTGATAACGAAAGAACCATAGCTTTTATACTGTCGGTAAGTAAAAACGGAACAGTTCCTTTCATTATAACTTCCGTAAGAGTGTAAGGCGAACCCGTTGAAGCGGACCATATATATAAGCCTATCATACCGCATATATGAATAATTGCTATTTGGAATATGAATAAAACGGCTGAAGTCTTTATAAAACTATATTTTTTTATATCGCCTTTTTCCGTATATTTTCCCAAAGCGAAAGCGCAAATCGAATAACCTATTATATATCCTGTAGTCGCTCCCAAAAAGTTAGAGCCAGCAATAACGGGAAGTCCAACGGCTGCTGCTAAAATATATATTGCAACCGAAATAAATCCCCAGAAACCGCCTAAAGTCATTCCCGCCATACATACGGCAAATGTTCCGAGATTGATTGGCACGGGCGTGAAAGAGAGAAATATTTTTATTTGAGATGCAACGGCTAAAATAACGGCAAAAAGTATTGAAAGCGCCATTTTTTGAACCATACTTGCATCGTTAATCAAATAAACTCTCGCATCGTTGTATTTTTTAATTAATGTAGTCATTTTTTTCTCCTTAAAAATTTTTTATTTATTTTTTAATTTTATTTTATATTTTTTTCTTATCCTAATTATAAATTTAAATTATCCTAATATTGCAAGCAAAACTCCAGCGGCAACGGCAGAACCGATAACTCCCGATACATTCGGACCCATTGCATGCATCAAAAGGAAATTTTGAGGGTTAGATTCCTGTCCAACTTTATTTGCAACTCTTGCAGCCATTGGAACGGCAGAAACTCCCGCGGCTCCTATAAGAGGATTAATTTTTTCTTTGCTAAAAAGATTCATTAATTTAGCGAGCAAAACTCCTCCCGCAGTTCCCATAGAAAAAGCGACAAGTCCCAAAACCAATATTCCTATAGTTTCAAATCTTAAGAATTTTTCGGCGGCTAATTTACTTCCAACCGACAATCCCAAAAGAATCGTAACTATATTTATAAATTCGTTTTGAGCGGTTTTTGAAAGTCTTTCCGTAACGCCAGATTCTCTTATCAAATTTCCAAACATCAAAGCGCCGATAAGAGGAGCGGCATCGGGCAAAAGCAAAGCGATTAATATAATAACGGTAAGCGGGAAAATAATTTTTTCTCTCTTACTTACGGGACGAAGCTGTTTCATTACTATTTTTCGTTCTTCTTCCGTTGTCAAAAGTTTCATTATAGGAGGCTGAATTATAGGAACTAAAGCCATATAAGAATAAGCGGCAACGGCAATCGCTCCAAGTAAACTCGGACTCAATTTTGAAGCCGTAAATATGGCTGTCGGACCGTCCGCTCCTCCGATTATTCCGATTGAAGCGGCGTCTCTTAAAGTAAATGTTATAACGGGAACATAAGCCGACAAAAGCATAGCTCCAAGCAATGTTCCGAATATTCCTATTTGAGCGGCAGCTCCAAGTAATGCCGTTTTAGGATTTGCAATAAGAGGACCGAAATCCGTCATAGCTCCGACTCCCATAAATATAAACAACGGAAATAAACCCGCTTCTATACCGAAAGTGTAAACCTGCCCTAAAAATCCTCCCGCACTTAAAGTAACGGGAATATTATTTATAACCTGAACCACTGGAATAGCCGCAATATTAGCGACTGGTATATTAGCCAAAATTCCGCCCATACCGATTGGAATCAAAAGCAGAGGCTCGAAACCTTTTGCGATAGCCAAGTATATCAAAACCAATCCTACAAAAATCATTATAAGATTTTGCCATAGAGGAACTTTTTTTATTTGAATATCATGCAGTTTGATTTCGTATTTTTCCTGAATGCTTTTTTCTTCTTTGATTCTATCTTTTTCTATATCCTCTTCGCTTTTAGGAAAAAATCCGCCGAAAGCAGTATTTCTCAAAAGCGAAATAATCGATTCTTTAATATCGAGTTTTTCCGTAGTTTCTTCGGTATTTTCTATAATATTCGTATTTTCCAAATTATTTTCATCCGAAATAAATACGGGATTTTCTTGAGGCAATAAAATCGAAGTCGTTATAAATATAAGCGTAAATACAAAAAATATTTTCTTTATCATTTGTCTTTTCTCCTTTCTAAATCAAATATCTTCATTCACGCCAAATTAACCGACAATAGCCAATTCTTGTCCCGCAACAATCGAATCGCCGGGTTTAACTTTAATCTCTTTAACCGAACCAGAAACTGAAGATTTTATTTCTACTTCCATTTTCATGGCTTCTACAATCAATATCGTAGTTCCGTCCGACACTTGAGTTCCTACTGGAGATACTATTTTTACTACTGTTCCAGGAAGTCCCGCAGTTATTGGAGTAGCAGCTCCGCCTGAAGAGGCTTGACTTGGCGCGGATGCCGTTTGAGAGATGCCGTCTTTGATAGTATAATCGTAGCTTACGCCGTCAACTATCGCTTTTCCGTTTTCAATTTTTATTCCATAACTTGAACCGCCAACCGTTACCGTTACTTCGTTGCTTGTAGCTTTAACGCCGTCTCCTCCAGCATTCTTTCTTATTCCGAGTTTAGCTTCGCCTTTTAAGAATTGAATTCCTTTTTCTTTACAAGCCGCCGCTATAAATACATTTTCATCGGATAAATCGTTAATTCCCGCGTCTTTAAGAGCTTGTTCCGCCGCTTTTCTGCCTTTTTTAGGGTTTTTATCGTCAATATCCATCGCAAGTTCCGTTGTAGGTTCTAATCCTAACTGCTCGCTTGCAATTTTAACTATTTCCGCGTCTGGAGTCGTTGGAGTTTTACCGAAATAACCCAAAACCATTTTACCGTATCCGTCCGCAATTTTTTTCCAAGCTCCTTGCATTACATTATTGAAAGCCTGTTGAAAATAGAATTGAGACACTGGAGTTACTGAAGTTCCAAATCCGCCTTTTTCAACCACTTCCGTCATAGCTTTAATAACTTCAGGGAATCTGTTCATAACATTAATATCGCGCATCATTTGAGTATTAGCTGTCAAAGCTCCGCCGGGCATTGGTGCAAAAGGAATCATTGGCTCTACAGTTCTGCTTTCAGGAGGCAAGAAATAATCTTTCATGCAGTCTTTAAATACTTCTTCAGCGTCTCTTATTTTATCAATATCTATATCGAAATAATAATCCGTTCCTCTTAAAGCATGCCACATAACTATCAAATCAGTTTGACATGTTCCGCCCGATACTGGAGCTAAAGATAAATCGATATAATCCGCTCCAGCTTCTATAGCCGCTTTATATTGCAAAGCTCCTATTCCCGCTGTTTCATGGCTATGAACTTGAATACGAACATCGCTTCCGAGTAATTTTCTTGCTTCTTTAACCGTATCGTAAACCACTTGAGGAGTCGTAGTTCCAGAAGCGTCCTTAAAACATACTGAATCGTATTCCACATTATCCATAATCTGTTTCAATACTTTCGCATAGAATTCAGAATCATGAGCGCCTTTACATCCCGGAGGAAGAGCCATCATAGTAACGCATACTTGATGTTTGAGTCCCGCTTCTTTTATACATTTTCCGCTATAAATCAAATTGTTTACATCATTTAAAGCGTCAAAATTTCTAATTGTCGTTACTCCATGTTTTTTGAATAAATCGGCATGCAATTTAATCATCTCTCTCGGCTGAGATTCGAGTCCGACAACATTAACGCCTCTCGCCAAAGTCTGTAAATCTACATCGGGACCTACGGTTTTTCTGAAAGAATCCATAACATCGAAAGCGTTTTCATTATTATAGAAAAAAGCGCTTTGAAATGTTGCTCCTCCGCCCGATTCAAAATATTTAACTCCCGCATTTACGAAAGCCTCAACGGCGGGCATAAAATCTTTAGATAAAACTCTCGCACCGTAAACGGATTGAAAGCCGTCTCTAAACGCCGTTATCATAAATTTAATTTCTTTTTTTGACATTATTTAATTTCTCCTTGAAAATTTAATTGAAATTATATTTTATTACTTTTTATTGCTATGTATATGAGCCAAAGCTATCGCTATAGCCTTCGTTTTATCCGCGCTTGCCGATTGAACGGGAACGGACGAAATCGCTTCTTCTGGAGGCGGCATTATTTTGTTTACTTGCGCCACGATTACGCTTACAAATTTCATTACATAAACCAATATAATCAGAAACAACGCGACAACGCCTATACCTATAAACATTATTTGAACGGCTGCCAATATATCGTTATTCATAAAATATACTCCTGTTTAACTTAATTTTTAAAATAAATTATACAATATTTTTTGTTTATAATCAAGTAGATTAATATAAAAAATATTTCGCCGTAAATTTATTATAAAATTATTAAAGTTTAATAAAATCCAATACGATAATATATATAGTTGATTGGACTACCCCCCAATAACTATATTTGTAATAAGCCGCTTTGTTCATCCCAAAAAGCGGTTTATTTTTTGCTTTCTTCGTTTAAGATTTTATTTATTTTATTAAGTTTATTTTTATTCATACTTTTAATTTTAATATCTTCGTTTTTATCTTTATTAAAATATATCGTTAGTAATTTATTATTTTCTACAAATAAAGTTTTTATTTTTTTAGATTGCGTTTTTATATAATATTCTATTCTTAAAGCCGATTTTACATTTTCCGCTTCCCAAACCGACAAATATTTTAAAGGTTTATTGATTTTAGTATAATGCGCTCCTTTTCCATTTTTATGTTTGCTAAATCTTTTTATCAAATCGTTTGTGATTCCCGTATAAAAAGAATCGTTTTCGCATAGAATTATATAAATATAATAATTATTCATTTTTTATTTTCTAAATATTTTTTAAATCTTTAATAATTTTGTCAATATCAATATAAATATCGTTATTATATTTTTCAAATAAAGCGCAAATATTTTTATAATCTTCCATCGTATCGACTGTGGTTCTTAATTCTGGCATGGCAAATTCTTCGCTTACTTTCGGATTTTCAATTTTAAATTTATCCGCGTTTCTATAATGAAATTGAGTAATATGTTCATGCTCGAAAGAATCATTTGAATTATCGTTTGCATATTTCAAAGCTTCGTAATTTATAACTTCAACTCCGCTGCCGTAGGGAAGTAAATCATAATGACTCAAATCGGCGTTATTTTTTATATGATAATCGACTATCATATCCAGAGCTTTTATACTTACAAGCGGATTATCTCCCGTAGCTCTCACTATAATATCTCCGTTAAATTTTTCGGAGGCTTTTGTATATCTGTCCAAAACATCGTTTTCGCTTCCGATAAAATAATCGCATTTAAGTTTTTCAAAAATATTTTTAAACGAATTAAATGATTTTTCTTCAGTCGCCACAATAATATCGTTAGCTTTTTTGGAACTTCTTAATCTTTTTATAATAAGCTCGAGCATAGAATTGCAATTTGCCATAGGTTTCAAAGCCTTTTGAGGAAGCCTTGTAGAACCGATTCTTGAAGCGAGAATAATAATAATTTTTTTCATTTTAAAATCCTTAAAATAATTTCACGAATTAATAAACGCGAATATATTTTTATTTTTTTTGTTTATATTTTCTTTTTCTATTAACGCGATTAAATTATTTTCTTTATCAGTCAAAGCCAAATATTTATTTTTAAAATTAATATTTTCAATCATTTTTGTATTACCGCAAAAAATTTGTTTTATATAATTTTCATTTTCTATAATTTTTTTATCGATATTTTCAAACATATCAAAAAAAGACAATATATTTTTATTTGAAATATCATTTAAATCGAGCGCTTTATCTATCGTAAAATTTCCAATAGCCGTTCGATGCAATTCTTTAGTATAGGCAAAATTTCCCGTTATCTCGCCAATATCTCTTATAATCGCTCTTATATAAGTTCCCTTGCTAACGGAAGTTTTGATTTTAAAAAAAGGATAATCATATTCCAATAATTCTATCTCGTTCACGCAAACATTGACGCTTTTAATTTCAAAATCAATATTTTCTCTCGCCATATTATAAGCTCGCTGTCCGTTGATTCTTTTTGCGCTGTAAATAGGCGGTTTTTGAATTATATTTCCGTAAAAATTTTTCTTAATAATATTTTCAAGTTCGCTAAAACTCAAAATATTTTTTTTATCAGAAACTTTTAAAATATTTCCGTTAATATCATCCGTATCTCTGCTTTCCCCGAAAACTCCAACGGCTATATATTCTTTCGGCATATCGTCAAATAAAAAAAATAATTTCGTATATCTTCCCAAAGCAAGTATTAAAACTCCTTCGGCAAAAGGGTCCAGAGTTCCGACATGTCCAATTTTCTTTTCTCTTAAAATCGTTTTTACTTTTTTTACGGCGTCAAAAGAAGTTATGCCCGCTGGTTTATTTACGATTAAAAATCCTTTCATATAATTTGCCTTTTATTATTTCATTAATTAATTATTTCATTATTTGAAGAGTATTAAAATAAATATTCAAAATATTATTGCATATATCTGTAATATTCTTAAAATTATCTGCTGCAATTTCTCTTTCTATAGACTGTCCCAAATTATTTATAACATTAATATTATGTCTTATCGCTTCAAATCTAGCTTGATTCAATTTAAGTAAATAAATATTGCTTTTATCGAATTCGTTAGTAGTATTTTCTATTGCCAAATTAAGCAAATTATAAACAGTAATAAGTTTTTCTTTTTCTTCGGGAGTTATAAAAACATTTCCAACCGAATAAACTTTCGACAATTCTCCGAGTCTAAAACTCAATTTATAAATCGCGTTCAAATTATCGAAAAACCAATTTACATTATTTCGCTTTCTCAAATCGGACAAAACATATTTAATATCATGAAATATCAAATAGCCCGCGCCTTCGTCCTCGCCTCTGACTATATAATAATGAGAGCTTATTAATATGTCGCGCAAAGTGTCGAAATCGGTTTTCCATTGCGGGTCTTCTTCGTTTATATTATAATATTTTTTCTTAAAACTATTCCAATCAATCATAAATCTTTCAATACTCTGTTTTATATTTTGATTATTTCTAATGTCGAGCAGAGTTTCAATATAAGATTTATCCAAATAAACCATATCTTCAAGTAAATTATCTTCTTCTTTTTTGCATGAATAAATAAAAAAAGAAATTAAAAGCGCTGGAAATAATATTGCGATTAATTTAATATTCAATTATATCTCCGTTTTTTATTGATTATTTTATGAAATAATATATTATAAATAAATTATGAAAAAA
>NZ_JBNMIZ010000031.1:0-16958 GCF_050873525.1 Brachyspira sp.
GCTCGGCTCGGCTCGGCTCGCGCGAATTTGTTTTATAATATTTTTATTTGACTTAATCATAGGAAAGATTATACAACATTTTAAAAAATTGTCAACAGTTTAATTAGCTAAAAGCGGGCAGTAGCCAAAAAAATTCTAAAAAATTTTATTATTATTACAAAATAAAAACTATCATTGCAACTTTACTTTTTAATCGTCATTGCGAGCTTTCGTAAGAAAGCGAAGCAATCCAAATAAAATAGATTACTTCGCTATCGCTCGTAATGACAAAATACGCATGTCATTGCGAGGCTACTGCCGAAGCAATCCAGATATATAGATTGCCACGCTCACGCTCGCAATGATACAAATTTATAATTAAAAATTTGTCAACATGTTAAAACTGCTCACTAATTTATTTTATATTGACTTTTTTTATAATTAAATTAACATAACACCTTAATAATTTATAAAAATAATTTTTAAAATAATCGTATTACATAGCGGATAAGAAATGTTGAAAGAGTCGAATAGTGATTCAATAAATTTTGAGAAAGAAAATTTGAACGATAAATTTAATAAAAACAAAAATATAAACGAGCGTCAAAATTGGCTTTATTATACGAGAGCGCCTTTGATGGAAAATTACCGAGATAATCTTTATAGAGAATATTTTGGGCTTTCCGTTTTACTTTCGGTTAGAGGCGAAGACAATGAAAAAATTATTGGGCTTTCTTTAAAATTAATCGACAATGAATGCAAGAAGGAATTTAGAATAAATGAACTTGAGAATTTTTTATTTTCATGCATTGTCGGGGAAAAACAAATTATAGAAGAAAAAGAATATAAAATAGAATTGGAAGATTTCGGCAGAGGCGAAGCAAAGCTGATAAGATTTTTGAATAATATTTACGGCGAAGGTTTGCAAATTGAAGAAAATGGAAAATTATGGTTCAAAGATTACGGCGCTTATCAATGTTTGAGTTTATTAAAAGATATTTCAAATATAAGACTCGAAAGCAAAGTGATTATATTTGCGGACGAAATTTTGAATCTCTCTCTAACGACTTATTACAACGAAGAAAAAGATTTGATTTTGAATATTGGAATAAAAGATTTTGATTTGAATAAAGTATATACTTTCGGAGAAAACTGCGATTATATACTTTATAAAGATATTTTTTACGAAACGAAACCGTCTTATGCGAAAATAAAAAAAAATATATTCAAAAATTCCGTTATGGTAAATAAATATTATATAAAAGATTTCTGCTCGAGAGTTTTGCCGAATCTAAAAAAAGATTTTTCAGTCGAACTTCCAGAAGATATATCCGAAAACGAAATTATGGCTTTTCCAGTTCAGGCGCTCGTTTATTTGGATTATGACGGAGCGAATGTTTTTTCTACGATTAAATTTAAATACGGTTCTTTTACTCTCGACCCTTATACGAATAAATTTACAAGCGGTTATATTTTCGACAACGAAGAAATTTACAGAGATATTGAAAAAGAAAATTATTTTTGCGAAACGCTTTCAAAATATTTGGATAGAGCGGGAGATTATACTTTTTCTACAGCGGACGATGAAAAAATATTTTATTTATGCTATAAAGTTCTTCCGATGCTGCAAGATAAAGGATGGACATTTTTTTACAGCGAATCTTTTAAATCTTTGAAATTAAATGTTAAACCTCTTAAAATGCGGGCTTCACTCACGAGAGATATAAATTTTTTTGAAATCAATTTTTCTTTCGAGGGCGTCAAAGAAATTTACGATTTGTCGGATATAATAAGAGCGGTTAAAACGGAAAATAAAGAATATATAAGACTTCAAAACGGTTCTTTTGTTCCGATTGATTTGGAAATTATTGATTATTTGGCGAAAATGTTTAAGGATAATCCGATTGAAGAGATAAAACAAAAAGAAAATAACGGCTATTTGATTCCAATGTTCAGCGCTCCTTATTTTGCCGATATGCTCGAAAAACATAGCGGAATAGAATTAAACTTGGACGATAACGCCGCAAAAACTATCGCCGATATAAAAAAAATTGATTATGACGAAAATCCGCCTAAAAATATAAGCGGAGAATTTAGAAATTATCAATTAATCGGTTATAAATGGCTTAGAAAACTTGCAGATATGTCTTTAAACGGAATTCTCGCTGACGATATGGGACTCGGGAAAAGTTTTCAAACGATAGCGTCAATATTGAAAGAAAAAGAAAACGGTTCAAAATTAACTTCTTTAATAGTCGCTCCCACATCCTGCGTTGCAAACTGGTATTATGAAATAAAAAAATTCGCTCCTTCGCTCGATGTTATAACTTTGACGGGAAATATAAAATCGAGAATGAAAAGAATAAAAGCGGTGAATAATTACGATATAGCCATCGTTTCTTATTCGACTTTAAGAAGAGATATAAAATTTGTAAGCGAAAAAGAATTTAATTATGTCGTGCTTGACGAAGCGCAGCATATAAAAAACGCGAATACTCAAAACGCGAAAACCGTAAAAAGTTTGAAATCTCAAAAACGACTCGCTTTAAGCGGAACTCCGATAGAAAATGGAATTAGCGAAATGTGGTCGATGTTCGATTTTTTGATGCCGGGATTTTTGGGAAAACATAAAGATTTTTTGGAAGATTACGAAGCGCCGATAATTTCTGGAAACGAAGAATCTGCGGACGCTTTGGAAAGATTGAAAATTAGAATAGCGCCTTTTATATTGAGAAGATTAAAAACGGATGTATTGAAAGATTTGCCTCCGAAACATACGGTTATAACTTACTGCGATTTGACTAAAGAACAAAAAGAACTTTATATGTCGATACTCGAAGCGGCGAGAATTGAAATATTTGAAACTGTTAAAAGAAAAGGATTCGCTCAATCGCATATAGAAATATTTTCGGCATTAACTAGATTGAGGCAGGTTTGCTGTCATCCGAGATTATTGCATTCGGATTTGAGAAAAGATACTCACACGAGCGGAAAATTTAATTTATTTATCGAAACTATAAGAGAGGCAATTTCTGGCGGACATAGTATTTTAGTTTTCAGTTCTTTTACAAAAATGCTTAATATAATGAGAGAGGCTTTGAAAAAATTGAATATAGATTATTTATATCTGGACGGAAAAACTAAAGATAGAATGCCTTTGATTCATAAATTCAATAACGGAGAAGCGCCGATATTTTTATTGAGTTTAAAAGCGGCGGGAACGGGTTTAACTTTGACTCAAGCGGACACGGTTATTCATTACGATTTATGGTGGAATCCAGCGGTAGAAAATCAAGCAACGGATAGAGCTTACAGAATCGGACAAAAGCGCGTGGTTACGAATTATAAATTAATCACAAGAGGAACTATTGAAGAGAAAATATTGGAACTTCAAAATAAAAAGAAAAAACTTATTGATAATGTTGTCGGCGATTCTATGAACGATATAAATAAATTAAGTTGGGACGAAGTGAAGAATCTTATTGATTAAAAAAAATTCTAATTTGAAACATATCAAAAATTAAAACAAATTATTAAATAATTTTGACAAATAAAATGGTTTTGTTATAATTTATTTTTTGACTAATAAAAAATATTTTGCATAAAAAACACAAAAAATTAAAAATTTTGCAAATAATTTTATATATAATATTATATAGAAAAAATAAAATTTTTTAAGGAGTAAAAATGAGTAAATTAACGGCTAGAGAATTTATAGAAAATGTCTTGAGTGAAGCTACCAAACCCCTTACAGGAAAAGGAATTTATGACGAAGGTAAAAAGAAGGGTTTAGAACTTGATAAAGAAGGAAAATCTGCCGATATAAAGATAGGCGAGTTTAAAGCCATAATGTATTCAAATATAAGAAATAGTAAAAATCCTATATTCATGACTGCTAGTAGAAAACCAACGACTTTTTGGCTAAAAAAAAGAGAGAACAAACTTCCACCGTCAGAACAATTACAACAAAAAATGCAAGAATCTCAAGAAAAAGAAGTAGAAGAAAAATATAAATTTAAAGAAAGAGAATTACATCCTATACTTGTAAGTTTTTTAAATAATGATGATAATTTTAATATTCGAGCTAAAACTATTTACCATGAAAAATGTATAAAAAATAAAAAAGGCAAAGGTATATGGAATTACCCCGATATTGTAGGCGTAAGTTTTCCGTTTGATAATGAAGAAATGAAAGAAGAAACTTTAAATTTATTACAAAATATTAATCAAATTCAATATAAACTCTATTCGTTTGAATTGAAAATCATTATTAATTTTTCTAATCTTAAAGAATGTTATTTTCAAGCGGTTTCAAATTCGAGTTGGGCTAACGAAGGTTATCTTGTGGTTTTTGATATAGACGAAGAAATAATTGACGAACTTAAAAGACTTAATGCAAGTTTTGGAATAGGAGTTATTCAACTTGATATTGAAGAGTTAAAACCTAAAGTTATTTTGCCGTCAAGCCAAAGAGAATTAGACATTGAAACTCTTAATATGCTTGTTAAAGAAAGTCCCGATTTTAGCAAATTTATTGAAGATATAAATCGTCATATAAAAGCTAAAGCTGGAAAATTAGGAAATATAACTGATAATTTTGATAAAGTATTTGACAACGATGAACTTGAAAAATATATTGAAGATAAAAAGATAGTTAAAAATTAATCAAGGAGTAAAAAATGGGTAATCCGCGCGGTTTTTTAGATTTTAAAAGAGTGGAATTAATAAAACTCGAACCTGAAGAAAGAATAAAAAAATTATAAAGAGTTTAGTCGTTTGGACTATTGAAGACGAAAAAAATGTGCAAATGCCGTTAACAAATTTTTAAGTGAATGAATATAATCTATGGAAAATTTTATTATAGGAAAATTGATTAAAGAACTCCATATAGCTCTGGAAAATAATTTTAATAAATTTTCTAAAAAATATAAATTGACTTCTTCGCAAATGGATATATTGATTTTTTTATTTCAAAACGAAGAAAAAACTATTAATCAAAGAGATATTGAAAATTATTTAAGTTTGACAAATCCGACTATAGCGGGAACTTTATTCAGGCTTGAAAAGAAAGGTTTTATAACAAGAAAGAGAGGAACGGAAGACAAAAGATGCAAAGAAATTTATTTAACCGATAAAAGCCGAGAATTGAAAGAAATAATTTTTGAATATATAAGAAACTGCGATAATAAAATGTTTGCCGATATGTCGGAAGAAGAAAAAGAAACTTTGAAAGATATAATATTAAAATTATTGAAAAATCTGCAGAATAAACGACAATAAATAAAACATCCATAATTCTTTATTTTATCCGATAATAAACTACTGTCAAAATTTATTAATTGACATAAAAAAAAGATTGTATATAATTAAAATAATTTATATTAAAATATTTTAATAAAGGACGAAAAATGAAATTAAAACATAATATAAACTTTATAAAAAAAGATACGGTTGCGATTTTTGTTAAGGTAGAAAAGGAACAGCCTAAAGTTTGCACTTTCGATAAGGAATATATAGATTTGTTTAATAGCATGGTTAAAGACAAATATTATACAATATCCACTCCTTTCGCTTTCGCTTTTTCAAAAAATACGAGAGTAATTTATATAACTTATAAAGAAGTAAAAAATTATATGTATGAAACATGGAAATGCGCGGGAGCCTCTTTAATAAAAATAATGAAAGATTTGCATATAAGCGATATTGAAGTCGATATGGCGGAATTATTTGCGGAAATCGGTTCGATGGAATCATACGAACAGTTTTGTTTGGGAATACTTTTGGCTTCTTATAGTTTCAATAATTATTTTGGAGAAAAAAGATTAAAAGATAAAACTGAAATAAAAAATATACTTTTGGTTTCGGAACATAAAAAAGATACGGAAAATGCGATAGCGAGAGCGTCTCAAATAGCGGAAAATATTTTCTGGACAAGAGATATGGTTAATGAGCCGAGCAATGTAATCAATTCTTTAACTTTTATCGAAAGAGCTAAAAAAGTCGCCGAAAAGAAAAAAATCATAGTTTCCGTTTTGGACGAAAAACAATTAAAAACTCAAAATATGAACGGAATTTTGGGAGTAAACGCTGGAAGTAAAAATCCTCCGAGATTATTTGTCGCTCAATATAAAAACAGTAAAGCTAAAAAAAATATAGTTTTGGTAGGAAAGGGAATAACTTTCGATACGGGCGGAATGTCTTTGAAACCTTCGGATTCTATGCTTGGAATGAAAGACGATATGGCTGGAGCGGCTGCCGTATGCGGAGCTTTATTTTTAATAGCCGATAGAGGATTAAATGCGAATGTTACGGCAATATGTCCTTTAACCGACAATAAAACGGGAAGCGGTGCGATTAATCCGGGCGATATATTGAAAATGCATAACGGAGTTACAGTCGAAGTTGTAAATACGGACGCTGAAGGAAGATTAATACTTGCGGACGCTTTATCTTACGGAATAAAAAAATATAAACCCGATTATATTATAGATATAGCCACTTTGACAGGCGCTTGTTCGATTGCTTTGGGAAAACATGCCACAGGTTTATTATCAACTGACGAAAAATTGGCAAATATTATTAAAGACGCTGGAAACGACACCTACGAAAGAGTTTGGGAATTGCCTTTATTTGAAGAATATAAAGAAGCGATAAAATCGGATGTTGCCGATATAAAAAATACCGGCGGAAGAGAAGCGGGAACTATTCAAGCGGCTCAATTCTTATCGTATTTTACGGAAGGAAGCAAATGGGCGCATTTGGATATAGCCTGCACTTCTTACTCTAATGTTACCGAAAAATATACTTCAAAAGGCGGCACTGGAGTAGGAGTTTATTTGCTTGCAAAAACGGTTGAAAAGATAGCTGAAAACGAATAAAAATTATTAGAATAAAATTCTATAAATAAAAAAAGAGGAATTTATTTTTTATAAGTTCCTCTTTAGTTTTTATCAAAAATAGATAAAGCCAAATCTCATGAAATTTTATTAAATTTAATTCAAAATTTTTTGGATTGCTCGCAATGACGATTATAAGATTATTATTACGAGAGTTGCCGTAGGCACATAGAGTGAGCGAAGTAATCCACAGAAAAATAAATTTTATTATTTTGGATTGCTTCATTCCATTCGCAATGACGGAATTATTAAAAATATTTGCGATAACAAAAATAATGCATCTTCATTTACAAGGTTTTGTAAAAAATTGTGACTAAAAACTTTATCCGTTATTTTTTAATAAATCGCCCTGCTTAATATTCATGTCATTCATTTTTTTAATTATAGAATTTATAATTTCGCCTTTTGATTTTTTCCACTTCGGCGCTATCAAAGTGTCGCCCAAACTGTCCCCAGTTAATCTCGCTATTATTATATTTTCATTTGTAAAACCTAAAGCCTCCGAAATTAATTCTATATAAAAATCTTCGTCCAATGTAGGAAAATCATATCGATTATAAATATTTTCAAAATAACTTCCGCTAACTATATCGAGCTGATGAAATTTCACGGCGTCAATTTTTAATTTTGAAATATCTTTAATCGTTTTAAGCATATCGTTTTTATCTTCGAGAATTATTTTATTGTTTTCGATTCTCTTCGGAAGCCCAAAAATTATATGAACGCAGATTATAAGATTTTTGTAATTTTCTTTTATATTATTAATAGAAGAAACAAAAGAAAAATAATTATGCCCTCTATTTATAAAATCCAAAGTTTCATCGTTGGAAGATTGAAGTCCGATTTCAAGCCAAATTTCTTTATCGTTTACACTCGCTAAATCATTTAAGGTTTTTAAAGTTTCTTTTTCGAGCATATCGCTTCTCGCCCCAAACATAAGCCCAACGCAATCGTCAAATTTTATCAATTCGTTCGCATAAAATAAAGATTCTTTTGAGGCAAATTTTGAGAGCGGAGTTCCGAGTTGAAAATAACCGTAATATTTTTTATATCTTTCTTTATAATTTTTGACTCCGTTTAACCATTGATTTTTTATGTCGTCTTCTTTAATGTATGGCGGTTTATAACTTTCCAAATTACAAAATCGGCATCCTCCATCGTTTAATTTATGAGCGCAGCCAAAATCGGTATTTATTGAAATTTTGCCGACTTTGATTTTGAATTTATTTTTCACATAATCGGAAAAAGAATAATAAGGTTTTTCATTATTGGAATTATTAGAATTTTTCATTTGTAAAGTATATAAAGCTATTGATATTTGTCAAATAAAAAAGACGCTTCCAAATCAATGAAAGCGTCATTTAATAACTATGCGATGGTTTTAATATTCGTCATTACGATGGACTTTTAGCCACAGCAATAACAAAATTTAATTTTTTAATTCTTATGTCCAGGCATAAACAAATAACACCAACCGCGAGGATTATCCGTAAATGCTGCGGAATGAGTCAACAACGGGATTGTATATTCTGGTCTTTCTGCCAAATATATATTTTGATTAGTCATATAAGGCATATTTTGAGGAGTGAAGTAAATACCAGGATGATTTTTATATTCTGTATAATAATCGTATATTCCGTAATAAGCGTAATATGAATGAAGTCCAGCGGCTTCAGAATATCCCATATTATCATAGTCATACATAACGAAAACTTCTATAAAGCCTGGCTCTATATATTGTCTTTCAAACAAGTTAGCGGCATAAACGACCCCGTTATTGAAAGTTTCGTTTCTATATCGATAAGCTACGAAATCGTAAACTCCGTCTCCAAATGGTGTCTCTCCGATTTCAAAATCTCTGATTCCGCCAGTTTTTTGTCTTCCAAAATATAGCTCTCTTGCTTCATCGGTTGTCAAAGTATTAGCATAAATTGCTCCAACCGTATAGATGCCTTTTTGTTTCCATTTATATTCAATTATGGCATGGGCTCTGTGCCTTCCTTCCCAATGTCCGAATCTTCTTTCGGCAATATCTCTATATCCAGTTATAATAGCTCCGACAAATTTTTTGATAATAGTATTGTCTTCTTTCCAAACTATATCGCCATTATTGTTAAAGTAATAATAATCTTCGGCGCTATATTTATCATGAGTATGTTTGTTTTGAAAATTATTAAAGTCTCTATTATTGGCTTTGTTTCTAATAGCAAAAACTTTTCCATCATTCTTGGCTTTTCGATTAATTTGGTCAAACCATAATTGTTTTAATTTGTTAGTATCCTTATAGCTAACCGTAGTATAACCGTCTCCGCTCACGGCAAAAGGAACGCGAATCTTATAATAATCTGTCGCTTTATCAGGAATATTTGGCGCTAAAACATTCGTCACATATTCGATTTTAATCGAACCATCGGCGTTAGTCGTTATCATATGAATTCCGCCGTTCGTCATCCAAACTTCAATCGTGTTTGTAGTTTGAATTATGTTAGTATAAACCAATGTATTTGTTAGGATATTTCCGTTTTGGTCTATCAATCCCGTTCGAGATAAATTGTTGTCCATATTATCCGCGCAAGAAACCATCGCAACCGCTATTACGGTAATAATAAAAAGTAAATAAATAAACTTTCTCATTTTATCCTCCTTTAATTTTTATTTTGGTTTTTTAATTGAAAAAATTTATTCTACCTATACATAAGATAACAAATATTTTTAAATAGTCAAGTAAAATTTTTTATTGTTATCAAAAAAAATAAGAAATTTACAAAAAAGTAATGAATTTATGAAAGAAGTTAATATGATTTTTTAAATCCGTAATCTAATAAATTTTAAAGTGATAAAATTTAAATTATGCAAAGATTAATTTAAAAAAATTATCTATTCGAACTTGTCAAACTTACTCTTGTAATCAAATCGACTATATCCAAATTGCCGTTTTCCATAGCGAACATTAAAGCGTTTTTTGAAGAGTTATCGACAGCGTTTATATTTGCTCCCGCGTTTATCAAATATTCGACTGAATTATAATCTCCGTTTTCAGCCGCAAACATTAAAGCCGTTTTTCCATCGTTATCCGCTATATTTAAATCGGCTCTTGCGTTTATAAGAGTCGCAACCGCTTCGCTTTTTGAAGATATTGCCGCCCAAATTAAGGCAGTTCTTCTGTTATTCATTATATAATTAATATTCGCGCGCCCTATCAAAAGAGAAGATATTAAATCCGTATCTCCTAAAGAAGAAGCCAAAGCGAGCGGTGTTATATTTCCGTAAGTTCCGTAAGTCGCCGAGATATTCGCATCGCCTCCGTTTTCCAAAAGCATTTTAGCCGTTTCTGTATTTCCATTGGCTATCGCGTAAAATAAAGCGTTCGCTCCGTATTCGTTTATTCGATTGATTTCGCTTCCGTTATCGAGAAGTAATTTAACAATTAAATCATGATTATTAAATGCCGCTATCATTAAAGGAGTCATATTATAATCTATTCCGTCATTATTTCCGCTTCTATAAATTCCCGATAATCTTAAATCCGCTTTCGCTTTAATAAGAGTTTCCACAATAGAATAATAACCTTTTCCCGCCGCCTGCAAAAGCGCCGTAGTTCCTCCGTTTATCTTTATATTTGGATTGGCATTTTTAGCGAGCAAATAAGAAACCATATTAATATATCCAGAATCCGCCGCGTAAATTAATGCAGTTTTTCCATGAGCGCAAGTAATATTAACATCGATTTGCTGAGATAAAAGAATAATCGCAAAATTTTTATATCCTTTTGAAACCGCTGTTATTAAAGCGTTATGTCCCTGACTATCGCCAAAATCTATATAATTGGAAATCGAACCTTCCGAAATTAATTGTCTTAACCCGTCCGCGTTGCCCGTATTTGCATATTCCAATAATTGTTCTAGTTTGCCCATATTTGTATTTTCATTATTATTTAAAATTTGAGCGAAACTAAACGGATTTGAATTTATAGAAAAAAATATTAAAATAAAAGCAATAAGACGCATAATTTTTCCTTGTTTAAAGTTTAAAATATTACTTTAAATAATTTCGGAATTTTCGAGTATAAATTTTAAATTAGAAAATAGTTTTAATGATTTTAATAATTGAAAGTTTTATTAATTCGGTTAAAATAAAAAATTGAATATGATTAATTTTTTTAAAAACAATTTTAAAAATAATTTTATAATATTTCTTTTGTTGATTTGTTTTACTTCAAAAGCGTTCTCGCAAAAAAGTATCATAATATTTAAAACCGATTATACAAATAATTATATGAATTATGCCGTTTACGATTTGCTTATTAAAAATATATTTCTTTATTCCAATTTGAAAATAATAAATAACGAAAATAATTTTAATTACGAAAAAATAAAATCTCAAATAAAAAAACTAACGACTGAAAACAAATCAAATATTTCTGTCGCTTATAGAATTCAAAATTTTAAAAATGGAATTCTGCTTAATTATATTATTTTTGATAACGAAAAACCGAACGAATGGATTGAAAAAAGCGTTTATTCAAAAGAAGAAAATTTATTTCTTTCGATAAATAAACTTTTGAAAGATATTTATGGCAAGTCAAATAATCGAGCGATTTATATAACGGAAGAAAATTATAATTCGCTTTTAGGATATTATTCCCAAAAATTTAATCAAAACAATAATGATATTTATAAATTATTCTACGATTTTTATAAAGAAAATATTTATTTCAATATTGATTATTTGGAATTTTTGATGAATAAAATTGATAAAACGAATAGCGATATAATAAACGAATTGGTAGAAAATATGCCGAATTATTTTAATCATAATAAAAATAAAAATCATTATTATTTATATTCTTTGGGATGCATGCATTACGGAAAATATAAAGTGGAGGCGATTTCAAGCGATATTGAATCTTCGATTGAAAATTATAATAACGCTTTGAAATTAAATAATCATTATAAATATTATTACCGACTTGCAAACGCTTATATGTTAAAAAACGATTACGATAACGCAAGAAAATATTTTGAAGAAGCGATTAAACTTGACGAATCGAATATTGATATAATGAAAGAATTATTATCTTTGCTGAAAAGAGATATTGATAAAAACGGAAACGAAGTAATTTATTATTTGAAAAAAATTATTGAAATAGATAAAAACGATAGAGAGGCTTTGACGGATATTTTGAAATTATACGAACGAATAGGCGATTATGAGAGTTTTTCTAATTATAATAAAATTTTGGAAGATTTAAATAAATAGTAATTCTTTTAATTACCACACCTTATTACGAACTCTGCAATGATAAATAATGCATCGTCATTACGAGCGACTGAAAGGAAGCGAAGTAATCTACAGAAAAGAAATTTTATTATTTTAGATTGCTCGCCAATCCCAAAGGGACGCAGGGCGAAGGCGGACTTTAGTCTCGGCAGTAGCCTCGTTCCCGTAGGGACGCAGAGCGAATGACAGTAAAAAAGCTCGAATGACATTAAAATTCATTAAAGCCTGCAATGACAGTAAAAGTTCGTCATTACGAGGGCTTTAGCCCGAAGTAATCCACACATAATAGATTTTGCTTTTATTTCATTTGGATTGCTTCGCTTTCTCACGAAAGCTCGCAATGACGGTTAAAAATTCATTAAAGCATTGCAATGACGATTGAAAATTTCATTAAAGCCCCAATGACAAAAGAAAAATAAATTATTTAATCAAATTTCTGCTTTCGTAATATTCTTTCCATCGTTTGCCGAATTTTTCCGCTTTCAATTTAATAGAATTATTGAAATAATTTTTTAATTTTGGCAAATCTTCTTTATTTTCTTTTGCCACGCTTCCGATTAAATTCGATACCAAAGTCGACATTTCTATTTTTTTATTTCCGTAATAATAGGAATGAAGAGCCGATTGATAATAAACCGAAACCGCTTCCGCCGTGCTAACGACAGAATTTAATTCCTGTATTTTTGCATTTTCAAAACTTTTTCCGCTTCTTAATTCGTTGAAAGTCGTAGCCAAAACTTCCACGACATCGTTTTCTACGGTTATATCAATATCTGCAAGTTCAAATAAACTTTCGCATTGATTTTTTATAATTTCCGCTTCGATTTGAGGATTTTTTACGGGTTCGACTGTTTCAAAATTGAATCTTCTTTTTAAGGCGCTGCTCATTTCGTTTATTCCTTTATCTCTCGTATTTGCCGTTGCTATTATATTGAATCCCGCTTTTGCAAAAAGTATAGAATTCTGTTCGGGAATATTCAAAATTTTATCGCTTAATATACTTATCAAAGAATCTTGAATTTCCAAAGGGCATCTCGTAATTTCCTCGAATCTCGTTATTAATCCTTTTTCCATTCCTATATAAACGGGCGAAGGAATCAAAGCCTCTTTAACGGGACCTTTTGCGAAAAGCGTAGCGTAATTCCATGAATATTTTATATTGTCTTCGTTAGTTCCCGCCGTTCCTTGAATAGTTATAATACTCGTTCCGCTTATTGCCGCCGATAAAAGTTCGCTTAACATTGTTTTTGCCGTTCCTGGTTCGCCGACAAGCATTAATCCTCTATTGCTCGAAAGAGTTATTATAGCCCTTTCTACCAACGCGTCGTCTCCGTAGAATTTTCTTTTTATCGTTATATTTTCAAGTTCTTTTCCAAGTATAAAATCTCTAACGGCTTGAGGAGATAAAACCCAATTTTTCGGCTTATTATTATTGTCATTTTTTTTCAAAGCCTCGAGTTCTTCTTTATAAAGTTCTTCGGTTAAAGGCTTTTGATTAATTTCTTTATCTTTATTATGCATATTTTCTCTTTATAATTTAGTGGTTTTATTATATCATAAAATAATGTTTTTCCAAATTAAAATATAAGTCGTTTTGAATATTAAATTTTATGGAATGACAAAATAAAAAACCGAGCCTTTAATTAAAAAGAACTCGGTTTAAATTTTTACCAACAAATATTAGTATGCTTTACCTTGAAATGCATACGAGTCGCCGTTTACCGCAAAATCTAAATGATATGTGTCGGGTTGTTGGTTTCCAGATATATCTTTATGAGCCGCTTTAAAATAATAGCTTGCTCCAAAATAAGTTATACCTGCTGGCAAAGTAGTTTTGTCAATACGAGCAGAGCCACTATCGGTTGAGCCTTTAGTTCGAGACCAGTCATTAACTTTGATATCAACATCTATTTCTTTATATTTTCCAGTAGAAGCATCAAAGTTTTCAGGAGTTACTAACACTATTTTTCCTTTGAGATTGCAAGTGCCATCCGAATTTTTGACTACTTGTATTGTGGTAGTTTGTTCTTTCTTCGCAAAATTATAACCCGTATAAGAAGTTTTGGGCGGTAAGAATTGTCCATATTCTAAATCTGGATTATCGTAAACGCCTCCGTCTCCTCCCGTATCTCCTCCTGTTGTTCCTTCATTACTGCAGCTTATCGCCAAAGCAAATAATGTTATTAAAAATATTTTTATTAATTTATTCATTCTAATTCTCCTTAAAAATTATTTAATTATTTTGTTTGTTCGGTTAAAGTTCCTTCATATTCCACCGTATAATAGCCGCCATTTCCACCCGCTCCCATATGTAAATAAATGGATATTTCGGTTGCCGAATTGAAGGTTATTTGAATATACGATTTATAAGTAACTTCAGTTCCTTCTATAGAAGTTTCTTCACTCGCTATGTAACTGTTACCGTCTGCGGATTTATATATTTGAACTTTACTTTCTGTGCTACCCATCCCAGTGTAATAAATTTTGTTATCGGTTATAACTACTTGAACATCCGTATTTCCCGTCTCTTCTAATGAAAAATTATCTCCAAATTCTTGCGGATTTGAATTATAAGATTTTCTTGTAACGCCGCTTCCGATTGTTCCCGTATAGGTTTTGCCGTTATAAGTCGATAACTCGCTTGCGGTTGCCGCCGTTCCCGATGCGGTAGGTATAGAACCTAAATCTACCCCTCCGCCACTTCCTGGGTCTTCATTCGATTTACAGCTTATAGACAAAGCCATAACTAAAGCTCCTACAACCATGTAGGTAAAAATTTTTTTGATATTCGACATATGAATATCCTCCTTAAAAAATGAAATTTTATTTATAACTAAACAAGGAATTTTTATTTTCCTTGATAAGCTATCGAAAGTTATTGAAGCTGAAAAATGTTTAACTAAATTTAGATTTGCAAAATTATTTTTATCGTCATTGCATATTTTAAGATTGTCATTGCGAACGAATGAAATGAGTGAAGCAATCCAATTTATATAGATTGCTTCGGCAAAGCCTCGCAATGACGGACTTTCCGAATACTGCAAAAATGTTTTTACTAACGAATTACGAATTCTAAACGGAGTTGTTTTTTTGTCCACTTTTTTTACAAAAAAAGTGGTAGTTTTTTGGTTCTTTTTTTCTACAAAAAAAGAACGGATAATTTTGTTTTCTTTTATAAAAGATTTAACTAAATTGATATTGAATTTTTGCAATAAAAAACGAACGCCTAAAAATTTAAGCGTCTTAAAAAACTGTAATATATAAAAATTTAAATTATTGGTTAGAATACAATAATGGTTCTGTTCTGTTCTGTTCTGTTCTGTTCTGTTCTGTTCTTCATGAGAATTTATCTCCTTGTTAATTACCTAAAACCCGAAATTTTTTCCTTTCGGTTATTTTTTTATTATAAACAAATCATAACATATTAAAAAAAATTGTCAATACTTTAAATAAAAAAATTCTAAAAATTATTAATTCGGCAAAGTTCTGCAATGACAATACATATAAAAAATAATAAAATAACGCGTATAAAATACGAATATTTAATATAATAGAATTTATTTTTTAATAGGATTTATTTCAATGAAGAAAATATTGATTTTTATTTTAGCCAATTTTTTAATTTGTTTGCAAAATTTTCAAATTCTTTATCCGCAAAATATAACCAAAAATTCTCTGCCATTGAGAGCGAAAAATTTTATAAATATTAATTTTCCCGGAGATTCCATAGAAACCGTGAGCTTATACAAAAACGGCGAAGGTTATGAAGTAAAAATAAAGTCAGGATTTAATTTTATCTTTTACGAAACGGGATTATGGAAAAGCGTCAGGGCAAACGATACGAATTCCACTATTCCAAGAAGCTGCATTCATAAAAACATGGTTAATGCGATAGACAAAGAATATCCGAATTCAAAAATAAATTATATCGAAAGAAGAGATAAAAATTTTTTGATAATCTTAAACAATCAGACGGAAATTGAAATAAGCGGATACGGATTAATCATAAATAAAAGAAATATAAATTAATTTTCGTTTTCTAAAATAACGGTTGATTTATTTTTTTTTAATGTTAACCTTTTAAAATCTAATTAAAATTTAATGCGATTATATTATTATGGAATATAACGAATATAATATTGAAAATAAAAAGCGAAGAAAGAAAAAATTAAAAAAACTTCTTAAAAGAAAAAGAAGAGATAAAAGAATGAATTATATCAATAATTTGAAAGTCGTTAAAATAATGAGTCAGATAGACGATAAATTATTTTTAAAAATTTTCAAAGACAACAGAAAAGGTTATTTCAAAAGTTTTATGAAAATTATGAGCCGACTCGGTGACGGTTATGTTTGGGCTTTTTTGTATTTCTCGCTTTATATGTTTAGAATAAAATATGCGATTCTTTATTTTGCAAGAGCGATTACGGCGGTTTTAATTTGCATATTTGTTTTTTTGTATATAAAAAATTTTTTCAGCAGAGCGCGTCCTTATAAAAAACATGATAAAATTCCCATAATGTATCCTCCCGATAAACATTCTTTTCCTTCGGGACATACGATGGTCGGTTTTGCGCTTTCGTTTTCTATCGGAAGTTACGGTTTAGGTTCGGCGGTTTTATTTTATACTATCGCTTCTTTAATAGCTTTTAGCAGAGTTTATGTGGGGCTTCATTATCCTTTGGATGTGGTTTGCGGAATAATATTTGGAAGCGTTGTAGGGATATTGACAAATATTATTTTCTTTTATATGATAGGACTGCCTATAATTGGGCATATATAATTATTATAAACTAATAATTATAC
>NZ_JBNMIZ010000032.1:0-16904 GCF_050873525.1 Brachyspira sp.
TATATAAAATTTGTATTTATTTTCAATAATTATATAATTTAATCTTAAATCTAATTTATATTTGGAATAAAAATAAAAATGCAAATTAAAAAAGTAAAAGTAAAAATTAAAAATAAAAACGATATTGATTATAATATTCTAATAAAACATGGAATATTAAATAAAGCGGGAAAACTGATAAAAAAACTATTGAAGGGCGAGAGAGTTTTAATAGTAACAGACGATATTGTCGGCAGATTATACGCAGGTAAAATTATAAAAAGTTTGGAAAAAGAAAATATAATCGTTTCCGTATGCATATTGAGAAACGGAGAGGCAAATAAAAATATAGAAGGAATTTCAAATATATATTTTGATTTGGCTCAAAACGAATTAAGCCGAAAGGATATGATAATCGCGCTTGGCGGAGGAGTTGTCGGCGATATGTCGGGATATGCGGCTGCGACTTGGATGCGTGGAATAGATTTTATACAGATTCCTACTACTCTTTTGGCTTGCGTTGATTCTTCTGTTGGAGGGAAAACGGGAATAAATATAAGAGAAGGAAAAAATCTTGTCGGAGCTTTTCACAGTCCTAAACTCGTCATAATCGACAGCGAAACATTGATTTCACTTCCCGAAAGAGAATTCAAAGCGGGAATGTCGGAGATTGTAAAACATGCTTTATTATTCGATGAAAAATTACTCGAAGTTATAGAAAATAGTTATAATAATAATAAAGAAAAATTTGATATGGATTTTGTCCTTCAAAGAAACTGTGAATTAAAATCTCATATCGTTCAAATAGATTATAAAGAAAAAAAAGAAAGAATGTTTCTTAATTTTGGACATACGATTGGACATAGTATAGAAAACGTGGCAGGCTACGGAGTTTTGCTTCATGGCGAGGCGGTGGCAATAGGAATGATTTTTGCGATAGAATACGGAATAAAATTGGGAATAACTAAAAATAAAAATATTTTGGAGCGAGCTAAAAATATTTTGTCGAATATAGGACTTCCGATTAGTGTTCCCGAAAATATAAACCTAAAAGAAGCGATAAAATTGGATAAAAAGCGAAGCGCCGAAAAAATTAATTTCGTATTTTTGGAAGATATCGGAAAACCTATAGTGGAAAAAGTCGATATAAACAATATAATATAATTCTATTTTCAAATTTCGATTTTATTAATAGCGTATTGTTTCACTCGTCAACTCCATACCAAATTTATACAGTCGTCAAAAAATTCGTCATTGAAAAATAAAAAACTGTCATTGCGAAGCTCTGCTGAAGCAATCTACTATTAATAAAGTTAAATTTCAAAATAAAATTTTATTTAAGTGGATTACTTCGGGCTAAAGCCCTCGTAATGACGATGCAATAAATTTATCGTCATTGCGAGCTTTCATAAGAAAGCGAAGCAATCTAATTCTTATAATAAGGCGGTTTTCCCTAAATGGCGCATAGCGAACCCATTGTATGCTTATAAAAATTATTAAAAAAATATTGCTTTATATAAAACTTTAATATATACTTCAAAAAATCGTTTAATTGGTGAAATATGCTTAAAGAACTTTTAAAGCCAGAAATCGAGGACTTAATCGAAGAAGAACAGTGGAAAGAAATAAGCGATATATTGATTTTATGGCAGGAAGTCGAAACCGCCGATTTAATAACATCTTTAAAATCCGAATACAAATATAAAATATTTAGCGTTCTTCCAAAAGAATATTATACAAAAGTTTTTCCAGAATTAACGAATATAGACCAGCAGAAAATTATAGAAAACATGGAAGATAGCGATATTTCGGAACTTCTTGAAAATATAAGTCCAGATGATAGAACATATTTTTTAGAATCGATTCCAGAAGAGATGTCTCAAAAAATATTAAAATTATTGGGAAGCGAAGAAAGAGAAATGGCTTCTTGGCTTTTGGCGTATCCCGAAGGAAGCGTTGGAAGAATGATGACGCCCGAATATATTTCTATAAAACCCGATTGGACTGTCGGCGAAGCTTTTGAATATATACGAAGCAATATTGAAGAATCCGAAACTTATACGACTATATATGTTTTGGATGCGAAAAGAACTTTAATCGGTTCTATTGCAATCAGAAAATTATTTTTTACCGACAAAAATATTTTAATTTCCGAAATCACAAATAATTGCCCTTATATTTCCGTTTACGAAGACAGAGAGGAAGCGGTTGATATAATAAAAAAATATAATTTGCATTCTTTAGCCGTTATAGACGATAGGCATTCTATGATTGGAATTGTGACGATAGACGATATACTCGATGTCGCGGAAGAAGAATATAGCGAAGACTTTCACAAAATGGCGGGAATAAATCAGTTTGACGATAATTTGAAAATTGCTCCGATATTTACAATTTATAAAAAAAGAATATTATGGCTTATGGCTTTGGTTTTCGTAAATTTATTTTCGGGAGGAATAATAAGCGCGTTTCAAGGCACGATACAAAAACATATAATATTAGTAGTTTTTTTGCCTTTATTGATAGGAAGCGGAGGAAACGCGGGAAGTCAATCGGCGACTTTGGTTATTCGTTCTTTAGCCGTTGGAGATGTAACATTAAAAGACTGGTTTTATATGCTTTCAAAAGAAACGGTTGTGGCTTCGATTTTGGGATTGAGCATGGCTTTCGGCGGTTATATTTTGGGAATAATAAGAGGAGGAATCGAAATAGCATATATTGTCGCCTTGTCAATGTTTAGTATAGTTTTTATTGGAAGCATAATCGGAATTACTTTGCCTTTTATTTTAACGAAATTTAAAATCGACCCTGCGATAAGCGGAGCGCCCGTTCTAACTTCGATTTGCGATATTGCGGGAACTGCGATATATTGCGCCATCGCTTCTATTTATTTTATATTGAGATAAATTTTTTATAATTTAATAATTGAAGTTTTATAATAAATAATATATAATAAATATATGATTTGATTTTAATTTTGCTATATCTTAAAATAATTAAAAAAAGGAAACGATATGAGAGAGATAGAAATTGAACTTCATGAAGCGGCGGCTAATAATAAAGCGTCCGTAGTCAAAATATTATTAAACAATAAAAATATAGATATAAATCTGCCGAATGTATTGGGGCTTACTCCTCTTACTCATGCGGCTAAACTTGGACATACTGAAATAGTAAAAATTCTTTTGGACGCGGGAGCGGATATAAACAAAGAAGACAAATTATTTATAACTCCTTTAATGAACGCGTCTGCGAGCGGACATTACGATATAGTAAAATTATTGATAGAGCGAGGAGCGGATGTCAATTTAAGCAATGTAAACAGCGAAACGGCTTTGCATTACGCCTGCTCGGAAGATTATTTCGATATAATAAAAATACTCGTTGAAAATAAAGCGAATGTAAATGTAAAAACCGATATAAGCATGACGCCTTTAATGTATGCCTGCCAGAAATCCGATTTTCAAGCGGTGAAATTTTTAATCGACAACGGAGCGAATCTTGACGAAGAAGATATATACGAAGAAACGGTTTTATCTTATGCAATCTCGAGCGGAAATATAGATATAGTCGAATATATAATCAATAAAGGAAATTTGAAAATTCCGAGATATTCTTTGACTATAGCGGCGATTAGCGGAAATTTATCTTTGGTTCATTATATTCATCAAAAATTAGGAAATTCAAAAGCGAATGTATTTTCAAGCGCGTTTATTTCGGCGGCTCATAACGGATTTTTGGATATTGTGAGATATTTCTTTGCGGATTCAAAAAAGGATGCGCCAAAAGCTATGGCAATGGCGGCGTCAGCGGGACATAAAAATGTGGTTGAATATTTATTAATGAACGGCGTCTCTCCAAACGGAGTTTCGGACGAAGGAAAGACTCCTTTAATCTATGCAATCGAAGTTTCCAATAACGAACTTATAGATATTTTGCTAAATTATAAAGCGGATATAAATAAAGCGGATGACGATTATAAAACTCCTTTAATGTATGCGGCTTTTTTAGGAAAAGTGGAAATAGCGGAAAAACTTTTGAATAATAAAGCGGATGTTAAAGCGGTTGACAGCATAGGAAGGAGCGCGTTAATTCATGCGATAATACAGGGAAATATCGACATAATAGAATTACTAAAAAGCAGAGGAGTTTCTTTGGAAAGCAAAAGCTCGAATAATATAACTCCTTTAATGTGGGCGATTATATACGATAATTTGAAATCGGTTAGATATTTGATTCAAGATAATGTAAAAGTTTTGGAAGAAAAAGATGTTAACGGATGGAACGCGTTTATGTTTGCCTGTGCGAAAGGTTATTTGGATGTTGTTAAATATATATTAAAATTCTCTCCGAATATTATAAAGAAAAAAAGCAATAGCAACGAAACTGCTTTAATAATCGCGGCGGATAATGGAAAAGCGAATATAGTAAAATATTTACTTGAAAACGGAGCGGTTAGTCAAATAGAAGAAAAAACTTCAAAAGGATTTACCGCATTGTCTTTGGCTTCCGAATTCGGACATATAGATGTTTGCGATATATTATTAAACTATTACGATGAAAAAGGTTTTGAAAGAGAATTTAATACGGCAAAAGAAAAAGGCAATAAAAAGATAATCAAATTGCTTCAAAACAAATTAAAATCGAATTAAATTATTAAATGATTGATAAAAATAAAAGAGAGCGTCTCGGCACATTAGGAATTTTCTTAACGGCTTTAATTTGGGGATATAGTTTTGTCGCCGTAAAAGTTGTCGTTGAAAAAGTCCCGCCGTTTTATTTGGTGGGGTTCAGAAATTTAATCGGCGGATTATTCCTCGCTTTAGTATTTTTCAAATATACGAAAAGAACTAAATTAAAAGATATATTGCTTTCGCTTCCCGTTGGAACGGCTTTATTTTTGGGTTTTTTCTTTCAAACTATGGGTTCTCAATTCATAACCGCATCAAAAGTCGCTTTCTTCACTGGTTCAAATGTTATATTCGTTCCATTTTTGGTTTGGATTATTTATAAAAAGCGCCCGCATATTTCTTCGTTTATTGCGGCAATAATAACTATAATCGGTTTATATTTTCTCACTTTGGCTAACGGATTAAACGAAGTAAAAATTGGAGATTTATTTGCACTTTTATGCGCGGTAGTTTTTGCAATTCATTTGATATTGATAGACGCGATAATCGAATATGTAAACGGAATTCTCATGGCAATTTGGCAGCTTATAATTGCGGGAATAATATCTTTATCTTTTGCTTTTATAACTAAAACTCCGTTAAATGTGGAAATTCTTTTAAATGAAACTGAAATAATAATATCTTTTTTATATTTGGCTATCGGCGGTTCGGGAATCGCATATTTGCTTCAAACTGTTTCTCAAAAATATGTTTCGGTAAATAAAACGAGCATTTTATTAAATATGGAAGCTTTTTTGGGAGCTTTATGCGGAGTAATATTTATGAACGATAAACTCACTTTTAATTTTGTATTCGGCGGAATTTTGGTAATATCGGCAATATTCATTTGCGAACTTGGGAATAATGGAAAAAACAATTTCAATAATTAGACAAATTTAACGAAAAATTTTTTACTTATAAAATTAAATAATGTTATATATAATAATTATATCGCTTGTTATATTTTATCTTTTAATATATAATATATGCATTAAAAAACTGATTATAAACTAAAAATTATTTTTCATTTTTTTGGAGGAAAAATTATGGCTGATAACAAAATTGATATTTTTGAAAATTATCCCGTATATAAATCTTTATTCTATTTGGCAATGCCCACAATATTAGGAATGCTCGTGAATGTGTTTTATAATATGGTTGACACTTTTTTTGTAGGGCAGACGGGCGACCCGAATCAAGTGGCGGCAGTTTCACTAACTATGCCGATTTATTTGCTTCTTATGGCTTTCGGAAATATTTTCGGTATTGGAGGAGCTTCCTATATTTCAAGGAATTTGGGAGCTAAACAACACGATAAAGTAAAACAAATTTCATCTTTCGGATTCTACGCGAGTATTATTGTCGGATTTATTAGTATGGCGGTATTTTTGATTTTCATGCCTTTTATATTAAAAATATCGGGGGCGAGTGAAAATACTTATCAATTCGCTAAAGATTATTTAATAATTGTAGGAATCGGCGCTCCTTTTGTAGTCAATCAAATGGCTATGGGGCAAATAGTTCGTTCTGAAGGAGCTTCAAAAGAGGCTATGATTGGAATGATGATTGGAACTGTGGTAAATATAGTTTTGGACCCGATAATGATTCTTTATATGAATATGGGAGTCGCTGGCGCCGCGCTTGCCACGATAATAGGAAATGCATGTTCTACAGTTTATTATGCTTGGCATATTTTAGGAAAAAAAACTTTTCTATCGATAAAGTTTAAAGATTTTTCGATGCAGTCGGATATATTAAAAAATGTATTGTCCATAGGAATTCCCGTTTCGATAAATAATATTTTAATGAGCGCTTCAAATATTCTTATAAATAATTATGCTGCGGGATTCGGCGATAATGTGCTTGCGGGACTTGGAGTCGCTCAAAGATTATTTACTCTCGTTATTTTGGTTTTTATAGGTTTGGGGCAGGGTGTTCAGCCTTTCATTGGATATAATTTCGCGTCAAAAAATTATAAGAGAATGAACAGCTCTATTAAACTTTCATGTTTGTCAAGCGTCATAACTGGAACGATTTTACTTATATTGTCTTTCATATTTTCAAATCAAGCGGTTGGAGTATTTATCAATAACGAAGAGGTAATAGATTATGGAGTCAAATTTTTAATCGCCTGTTATTCTGTAGCTCCGATTATAGGATTTCAATTTATATTTATGTCGACTTTTCAGGCTTTGGGAAAGGCTATTCCATCTTTATTTCTTTCGTTGAGCAGACAGGGAATAGCTTTTATACCTACTATAATAATTGGAACAAAATTATTCGGCATAAACGGAATCGTCTGGGCGCAGCCTATAGCGGATATAATTTCGGTTATATTGGCTACTGCTATGTATATTTATATTTACAGAAAAATGAAAAAACAGGCTGTAAGCGAGAATAATATATAGATATTTTTCATAGTTTAAAATTTAATTCTAATTAATAGCGTATTATCGCACAGTGACGGAGTTATTAAAAATGTTTGCAATGACTGTATTTTTCGTCATTACGAGGCATTGAAAATGCCGAAGTAATCCAATTAAAATATAATTTGATTTTAAAATTTATTTTTATTAAAAGTGGATTGCTTCGCTTTTTTAATGTGGATTGCCACGCTATCGCTCGCAATGACAAATTTAATAAAATAATTACTATTGAATTATGACAACTTTATTTATAAATCTATATTGACTATTCATAACTTTATTATTTTTTTGTAAATTTCTTATTTTATTTTTTTGACAACAATAGGCTACTGCTAGCTTTAGCGAAATTTTTTACTTGACGATTTGAAAAATATTGCTATATTGTAAATGTAGGGAGATATAAACCCTATAGTTCAAACTAAAGGAGTTCAATATGTTTAGGACAAACTTATCAAAATTTTCAAGAGTTGCTATTATTTTATTAATAGCGGTATTTGTTATTGCAGGAATTACGGCTTGCAAAAAGAAAATTACACAGCCAGACAACTATCAGCAATCTACAGAAACAACCAACCCTGGCGAAACTGGACCTGTAACGCCTGATGACACTAATACCGACCCAGAAGAGCCAAAAGGCGATAATACTAATATACCTTCTTGGGATGATTGGAATTATGGTCCTAATCCTCCATGAGTAAGTTCTAAAGACGATAATACCAATATACCTTCTTGGGATAATTGGAATTACGGTCCTAATCCTCCAAGTAGAAAAAATAACTAAACTAAATATTAATAACTCTTGAAACTTTGGGCTTGCCAGAAATGGCTAGCCTTTTTTATTTGCTTTTTTGTCAGAGTGAAAAAATAGTTTTTTAAAGAAATAATGTATTGACTTTTTTACCAATTTATTATATTATTAGTTATTCTAAAAGTTAAGGCGACGTAGCCAAGTGGTAAGGCAGGAGTCTGCAAAACTCTTATCAACGGTTCAAATCCGTTCGTCGCCTCATTTTTCAATTATGAATGGTATTCGATTAATAAAGATTTTTATCGTAGGATTTTTTGCCGCTACTGTTTTAATTATAATTCAGCTTATAAATTTAACGGTTGTAAATGCAAAATCTTTTGACGATTTGGAAATTTCAAATAAGCCGCGCGGAATAATATACGATTCTAAAATGCGTCCTCTAACGATAAATATTCCAGCATACACGATATATATAGACACTCAAACGGTTAAATCGGATGGAAAAGACGGAAAAGATATTAACGAAGGATACGACAGAATATTTGGAATTATAGGAATAACCAAAGAAAGAGTTAACGATTATCTTAAAGCCAAAAGAAGAACTATAAGGCTCGCTCAAAATTTATCTTTAGATTCTTATAATAAAATACGCGAGATAAAAAACGAATACGGAATAAGAAGCATATACGGAACGGAAAGCCATAAAAGACTTTATCCTTATAACGATATTTTTGCCCATGTAATCGGATATATGAATAAAACGGAAACGGAAGGCTATGCTGGACTCGAGGCAAGCTACGAAAATATACTTTCATCGGCAAACGATAATCCTAAAGATTTGATATTGACTTTAGACAGAGATATTCAAACTATAGTCAGAAACGAAGTCTTAAAAACCGTAGCCGAAAAATCTCCGCAGTCCGCAACGATTATTGTATCGGATGTAGAATCTGGAGCGATAATAGCGAATTATTCTTATCCTTCTTTCGACCCGAACAGTCCTTTTGATTATGTCAATAACGAGAGACTCGACAGAAGTATAATGAGCACAATTTACCCGGGTTCCACAATGAAAATATTTGCAGAACTTGCTGCGATGGAGCAAGGAGTAGTTAATAGAGACGAAAGATTTTATTGCAGAGGCTATTACGATTACAGTCCGCAGACAAGAATTCACTGCGACTATCCGCATGGAAATATAATTTTTGATGACATATTAAAATACAGCTGCAATTTTGCGATAGTTACGATAGCCGAAAGAATAGACAGAAAATTTTTTTACGAATATTTGAAACAATTTGGATTTGGAGAAAAAACGCATGTGGGACCATATAAAAACGAATGGAGCGGTATTTATCATGAATTAAATAAATGGCATAGATTTTCACGAGGCTATTTGGCTATAGGATACGATTTAAGCGTCACTCCGATGCAATTAGCTTCTTCTTATCTTCCGCTTTTAAACGGAGGTTATAAAGTTCCAATGCATGTAGTCGATTCAATATACGGCGGAGGAGAAAAAATAAGTTTAACCAACGGATTAAAAAAAGAAAGAATAATAGAATCTCAGTATTCACAGATTGCAAGAGTTCTTTTAAGAAAGGGAGTCGAAGCTGGTTCTACTGGGCATAGAGCGAATTTGCTTAATATTGATGTTGTTGGAAAGACGGGAACGGCGATAACGGAAGTAATTAGAGGGGGAGCGGACGGCAAGCCTGAAAAATATTACCAGTCAATATTTATAGGCGGATTTCCTTTGGAGAATCCTAAAGTTTCAATACTCGTTTTACTCGAGGACCCGCAGGGAAACGGAGCGAGAGCGGCGGGCAGGGTAGCGACTCCGCTTTTCGCTCAAGTTGCAAATCAAATAATACCGTATCTTGGACTCGGAGACGAAGAGATAAAAACTATAAATACAAACGAATTTTTATCTTTAATTCCTATTATAGACGAAAATGCGACTAATATTATGCCCGATTTAACAAAATTATCTTTAAGAGACGCTTTGAAAGATATATCTTTTATAGCGACAAATAATAACGCTAAAATAATTATTCAAGGCGAGGGTTATGTTTCGGAATTTTCGCCAGAAGCGGGAACGGTTATAACTAACGATTCCATTATAAGATTAATACTTAATCCTCCTAAAAGAAACGAATAAAAGGAGTAATTTTTTATGAATAAAATACTTGTTTTCGGTGAGCTTTTATATGATGTTTACGAGGATGTTTCGGTTATTGGAGGAGCGCCTTTTAATTATTCCGTTCAATTATCGAGACTTATATCAAAAGACGATAATTTGAAATTTATAACAGCGCTTGGAAAAGACGATTTTTCTAAAGACGCGATTAAATTTATTGAAAATGAAAATATAGATTCTTCTTTAATTCAATTTCTTGATAATTATGAAACGGGAAAAGCTACGGTATTTATGAACGAAAATAAAGTTCCAGATTATATAATCCATGAAAATGTCGCTTGGGATAATATAGAATTTAATTCGGATATTGAAAACGCCATAAAAGAGAAATACGATTTATTTTATTTTAATATACTATCTTGCAGAAGCGAAAAATCATATAACACTTTAAAAAATATATTCAAAAATATAGATTCAAAATATAAAGTATGCGATGTCACTTTTAGAAAAAATTATTATACAAAAGAAAAAGTGAAAGAGGCTTTGGATTTTATAAATATATTAAAAATCAACGATGACGAACTTTTGGCAATAAAAAATTTATTTTATCCTTCTTTACAAATCGACTTGAAAAAAGATAACGAAATATTATTAAGAAATTTGAATAAAGATTTTAATATAGATTATATATTTTTAACTTTAGGGAAAGACGGAGCGGCTTCTTTTTATAACGGCGAATATATATTTAAACCTTCAAATAAAATTAAAGTTGTCGATACGGTTGGAGCGGGAGATTCTTTTTGCGCCGCTTTAAGCTATGCTATTTTGAAAAAAGCGGATATTAAAAAAGTATTGGATTTTGCATCTGCGGTTTCGGAAGAGATGATTCAAGTCAAAGGCGGAACTGCAAAATATAATGTAAATGTAATAAAAGAAAAATTTAATATGGAATAAATTTTTTATTTAATATTATTTTTATTATTTTGGAATCGAAGTTTGCAATCTCATAAAATCTCTGTCGTTTGGAAATAGTTTCAAAGCCTCTTCGGAAATCGTATAAGCGTTATTATATCTCCTCGAATTATATTCCGATACGATATAATTATAATACGAAACTTTAAGATTATTTTCCAAAACTTTAGCGTTATTTCCAGTATCTTTTAATCCCTGTTTATAAATCTGTATCGCGTTCGGAAAATCTTTCTTTCCCAAATACGAAAGCCCTATAGCGTTATAGTAGCGAATGATTGTGTCTCTTGTCCTTGAATTATCGTTGTCGAAAACCAAAGCCTCTTCCAAATGTCTGTAAGCTTCCTCGTATTCCGATTTTTTTATATGGTCTAAAGCCGCTCTATTGAAAGCTCTTATAAGATTATCGTTATACATTTCTGTGTCGGGCGATAGATAATAGGCTTTTTTTGCCATTATGATTTGTTTGTCCAAATCTCTTTCTATTTTTCTAAGCGAAATTGAATTCGGATATAGAGTTGCTATTAAAGTTAAAATGTCAACTTCGTTTCTTCTATTATAATTTTGTTTTGGGACGAAAGTTATTATTGTGGACGAGCCAGTATTTCTTATTTCTTTAGTTCCAGGGTCGAATCCTTTTGCAACCGTAGTTTCGACATCTATATTTCCTTTATCGGTATAAACAATACAAAACGCATGATTTGAAGTTAAAATTCCTTTTACTTTATAGCCGAATTCCGTGTAAAGCAAAGAATATAATATGCTCGAAGTGAGGCAGTTATATTCTCCTTTATATATCATATCTTGAAATAAAGTCGCTGTTTCAAAATATTTTTTTAATATTCCTTTTTCGTAAATCCATGATAATAATCTTTTTCCAAAATCATAAGCGCCTTCTCCTACGTATTGAGAGAGTTCGGTTTTCGCTAAATTTCTTATTTCGTTTAATTTTCCTTTATATAATTTGAACTCTTCTTCGTCCGTTATTCCAGAAGCGATTATAAATCCGTCATAATGAAGTTCAATATCGTTTGTTTGTCCTCTGTCAATTTTAGTAAAAAAATCGTATTCCAATTTTGTCACTTCGCTCGAATTAAATTTTATTTTATCGGAAGGTTTGGCGAATATCGTCTGGCAAACGATTAATAAAAACAGCGCGATTTTAAAATATTTATTCATAATTCTCCAGTATTTTTAACGATATTTATTTTGTTTTAATTTTCCAAATTCTCTAAATTATTAAGTTCGTCTCTGTATTTTGCGGCGTCTTCGTATCTCTCTTCTTTTACCGCCTGCTCCAATAATTTTTTTATTTCTTCTTTCGTTTTAACTCCGCTTTCGTTGCCGTTTGATTTTAAATCTTTTTTTGTATTGTCGGAAGAATTTTCTTTATCGAACACTTGATAATTGTAAGGAATTCCGCTTTTTACATCCGATTCTTTAGCCGTCTCTCCGCTGTCGTCCAATACCATTCCCGCTTTTTCTATAACATTTTCTTCGACAAAAATAGACGCTTGAAATCTCAAAGCGAGCGCGATTGCATCCGAAGGGCGAGCGTCAATAAGTATATTTTTCCCGTTATGGTCTATCACAAGTTTTGAATAGTAAGTATCCAAATGAACATTATCTATTATTATATTTACAAGCCGAATATTGCAATTTTTAAAAATGCTGTTTATAAGGTCATGTGTTAGAGGGCGTCCCATTTTATAATTAAATAAAGCCGTTGCCATCGACTGAGCCTGCAAATAATCTATAAAAATCGGAATAACCTTTTCGGAGTTAATAGGTTTAAGCATAACTACAAAGCCTTTATCGGTAATAGCCAAACTGTGAACTTTCGCTTCAATCACTTTTTAATCCTCTTTAATATAAAATATAATAGTAATATATATATTATTTGTCAATATAGAATATCGGATAATTATTATGCAAATATAAAACCGTTGAAAGTAAAAATAAAAAAATAAAATTTAATTTATTCCCAATCTCTTAACCGCTTCGGAAATATGCTCTATTCCTATGACTTTTATTCCTTCGGCTGTTTTTGAAGATTGAATTTCTTTTAAGGCTCTTTTTGAAATATAAACTTCTTTAAGAGAAAATTTTTTCATTTCTTTTATTCTTCTTTCTATAAATCTTACGGGACGAACTTCGCCCGAAAGTCCAAGTTCTCCAATATAAGCGGTAGTTCTTTGAATTGCAATTCCCGACATGCTCGAAGCTATAGCCATCGCCACCGACAAATCGCTTGCCGTTTCTTTTACATTAAGCCCGTTTGCTATATTGAGATAAACATCCTGATTCGATAAATTAAGATGCGCTCGTTTTTCAAGTATCGCTATAATTATTAAAAGCCTATACTGGTCGTATCCCATAGTTAATCTTCTTGGATAACCGAATGCGCTGCTTCCTACTAAAGCTTCCTGTTCTACGCAAAAAACTCTACTTCCCTCTATCACGGGACTTATAACATTTCCAGCAAATATCGATTCGTTGATTCCTTTTGTAAAAACTCTCGAAGCGTCTCTCACTTCCATTAATCCTTTTTCAGTCATTTCAAATATTCCAACCTCGTCAACCGCTCCGTATCTGTTTTTTACAGCTCTTAAAATTCTATATATTCCCTTATCGTCTCCTTCAAAATATAAAACGCAGTCTACTATATGCTCGAGTATTTTCGGTCCCGCTATAGTTCCTTCTTTCGTTATATGTCCTACCAAAAAAATCGTTATGTTTTTCAATTTTGCCGTCTGCATCAAAACCCAAGCGCAGTTTTTTATTTGAGCGGGAGAGCCAGCGATACTGTTTGTGGACGGACTATAAATTGTTTGAATGGAATCAATTATTGCAAGTTTGGGTTTTTCTTCCAAAAGAGTATTGACTATATTGTCTGCGTTCGATTCTGAAGAGATTAAAAAATCGCTGTCGCTTATATTTAATCTGTCCGCTCTCAATTTTATTTGCTCCAAAGATTCTTCGCCCGTAAAATAAAATACTTTTTCTTTTTTCGCTATATTTGAAGCGACTTGCAAGAGTAGGGTAGATTTGCCAATTCCTGGCTCGCCTCCGATTAAAATAACGCTTCCCGATACTATTCCGCCGCCAAGAACTCCGTTAAGCTCTTCTATTTCAGTCGATATTCTAACATTATCGAAAGTTTTTATTTTTTTTATCGAAGTGAGTAAAGCTTTATCGCCACTCGAATTTTTACTTATATTTTTTATATTAATTTTATTTTCTTCTGGTTCCGTAAATGGTTTTAAGGTATTCCATGAATTACAGGACGGGCATTTTCCCATCCAATTAATAGTTGTTTCCCCGCAATTTTCACAGATAAAAATAATATTATTCTTTTTCGGCATTATTGAATTTCTCAAATATTTTCTTTCTTCGCTTTTTGTCCGAATTCCATAATGCGAGTCCGAATACTATAACGGCTAAAGGAACTATAACTATATTTATAACCCTAACGATTAATTTAAAATTTTCTGGAATTTGATAAGGAGGATTATAAACGGCTCCCTTTCTTCTTATGCTCATTAGTCCACCGTCTCCTGCCATATAATCGATTATATTCATTAAGAAAATTTTATTTGCCTGATAAGCGCTGTTTTTTCCCATGTCGTAAGAACCGATTACTATTATTTTTCCATCGCTTGTAGAGTTGATTCTATTTATATTCGCTATATTCGCCTGATTATTATTCGTATTTTCGTTTGTAATTTCTTTATTTAAAAACGCGCTTTCCATTCTTCCTTCGGATATTGCGGCAAGAAGTCTTTTTTCAAATCTATTCGTATCGGAAGGCGCGCCGTCCATAGCGGAAGACACATTTTCCGTTTCAATCCAACTTCTATCGCTAGTATGAAGCAAAGGAGTTATTCTTACGCCGTCAATATTCGTATTAATCAAAACTTCCGAAGACATTGGAGAGATTATTAAACTTATGCTCTTCGTTATATCGCTTTTGGAATTAACATTTTCCGTAGTTATCATAGGAACATTATAAAATCTTTGTTCGAGTCCCGTTTGCGGATTTCTCGTTCTATAAGAAGTTTCGTCAAATATCATATTCGAGGATACATATAAACCGTAATTTTGAAGAATATCGTTTAATCCGTTAGTAACTGGAACTAATATAGATTCTCCATAAACTGGATAAGTAGTTTGTTCTATATTAAAACCGTTGAGCATAAATAAAACGGGTTTTCCGCTCATTATAAACTGGTCGATTTTATATAATTCGCTTTCCGTAAAAGGAACTTGGCTTCCCGCCACTATCAAAGCGTCTATAAACGAAGGAATATTTTCCGTTGTAGTATCTATTACTTCAAAATTATGATTTCTGTCTATTTCGCCCAAATATTCCGTAAAACTTTCGTATCTGTCGTTTGGATTTCCGCCGAGTTCTTGAGGAAAGTCTACATATTGCGGTTCGCCATGTCCCGTTATATATCCTATATTGGCGCTGATTCCGAGCATGCCGTCAATATTTTTCAATATATCGTTTTTAACCGCTTCAAAATTTCCGTATAAAATAGAAGCTGTCGATAATTCTTTTACGGTTTCTCCATTTTCCAAAACTAAAGAAAAATAACCGCTTCCCGCTTTTGCAATTATATTTCCGTTTTCGTCTTTAATGTCGTCCCATTCCAATTTTCTTATATTTAATCTTTCTAATAATTCCGTTCCGTTTGTTTCGTCCGATGGATTTGACATATCGACATTATGGAAAACTACTTTATTCATAAGATTTTGATTCGCTTCGTTTACCGACTGCATTATAAATTCTGGAACGGAAGTCGCGGCTCCCATAGGCAAAATTCCGTAAATTTCTGGCGAAGTTATAAAATAAACATTTAAATTATTTTCGAGTCTTCTTAATTTGTCGTTTTTATCGAGCAATTTTTTTATAGCCGTATCAATATTATATTCCAAACCTTCCGTAGCTTCGATAAACGGAATAGTTTCTATAGAATCTCCATATAAAAACGCAAGTCCCATATACGCAATTTTAGTTTGAGTCTGGTCACGCTCCAAAACGCTTATCTGACGAGAGTTTATTCCGTATTGATTTGCCAAAGACTGATTCGTTTGATTTTTTGAAGCGTCTATAATTTCAAAACTTATATTTTGAGATTTATAGCCTTCGAATATATCTTTAACATATTTTTCGTAAGTGGAAAAAGGCGGAGGAAGATTCGGCGTCACAAAAAATTTCACGCTCATAGGCTCTTTTATATTTCTTATAAGAGTTTTACTTTCCCTGCTTAAAGAATAAACTTTATCCCTCGTCAAATCAAAAGAAGGATTGAATTGATTGATAATCGCGTTGATTAAAATTATAATTATCAAAACTAAAATAAATGTTATGATTCTGTCTTTTTTCTTTGTCATAATATATTCCATAATAAAAATTAAAATTGATTGCTATATAATAATATATAATCGATTATAAAACAAGTCTTTTTTTGAATAGTCAAAAATATTTTTTAACCGTCATTACGAGCATTAGCGAAGTAATCTATTTTGATTGGATTGCTTCACTTCGTTCGCAATGACAAATTCTTTCACCGTCATTCGCTCTGCGTCCCGTCATTACGAGGGCAACGCCCAGCGACAAAGTCGGGCAGACGCCAAGTAATCCAAAAAATAATAGAATTTAATTTTCAAATTTAACTCTATCAATAGTGTATTGCCACGTATTTTTGCAAATGCTCGCAATGACTATAGTTTTTTACAATGACGATTAAATTTTTTTTGATTAAACTCTTGACAAACTACAAAAAATTTACTATAATATAAACACCTTAATTAAATTTTTTGGAGGCAAAAAAATGAAAAACAACAAAAACTACTGTAAATTCGTTAGTCAAGTCAAGTCAAGTCAAGTCAAGTCAAGTCAAGTCAAGTGCTAAAATTGTATCTTTAATCGCATTATTTATATTATTATTTTCAATTAGCTGCAA
>NZ_JBNMIZ010000033.1:0-16559 GCF_050873525.1 Brachyspira sp.
GGATTGTAAAATGAAAAAAATAGCGTTAATATTTATATTATTTTCAAATCTAATATTTGCTGCAGATTTTCAAACTTATTTAAGAATATCTACAGGAGCTAATATGACTTTTAGCACCGCAGAACATTCTCTTGATTATAGCACTTGGAAAGATGCTAATGGTTTTAGAGTAGACAATCTCAAAAATACAGTAAATATTTTATTGTCTGTTGGTTATAATCATAAAATAAAAAATGATATTCTTACAAGTATAAGCGTTTTAGCCGAAACGGGATATAATTTTTCTGGTTATGGAAGACCGACTGACAAAAATTTTGGTGAAGAAAGTGGAACTGTTTATTTTCACAGTTTAGTTTTAGGATTAATTCCTACATTAAATTTTCACAATGATTTATCATTAGGTATAGGAGCAGGCGTAATGTTTCCGTTATCGGCAAATATTACAGATTATTGGGATATGATGGGAGATTATGAAGGAGCTAAAAAATTATCATTTAAAGATATAAAAAGTTTTTATAAAGTTCCCATTATGCCATATATAAAATTCCGTGTAAATAGATATTTTAAATACGATAAAATAGATTTGATTACAGGCGGGGTATTAACTTATAATTTTGGTATGATTTGTGAAAGTGATAAATTAGCTAATAATAATTCAATATTAAGCACATTTTCTTATAAAAGTTATAAGTTTTCTGCTTTATCTCTTGAGGTTTTTCTTGGTTTCGGTTTTGGACGCCCTAAATAAAATAAAAATATATTGACTATAATCAATTTTTAATATATATTTAACGAACGTTAATTAAAATTATTTTATAAAAAATTGGAGGATATTATGGCAAGAGTATGCGAAATATGCGGAAAAGGAAAACAAAACGGACATAGCGTAAGCCATTCTAATATAAAAACCAAACGTTCTTTTAACGCTAATTTACAAAATATACGAATAGAAGTTAACGGAACGGTAAAAAAAGCTTTGGTATGCGCAAAATGTATAAAAGGCAATAAAGTAGTAAAAGCCAAATAATGAATATCGATATAGGCAAATTTGCCGGTTTTTGCGATGGCGTGAAATATGCCGTTGAAAATACTTTCTCTCAAGCGGCTAAAAGCGAAAACGAAATATATGTGGACGGACATTTAATACATAATCCGCAAACTTTGGATATGCTGAAAAATAGCGGCGTCCATACTTACGAAGATAAAGAAGACATATCCGTATTGGATGGAAAAACCGTTATAATAAGAGCGCATGGAGTGTCGCCTGAAAGAAGAAATATTCTTTCAAAACATGCAAAAAAACTGGTTAATCTTACTTGCAAATATGTGGCGAAAACTCAAGGCTTGGTAAAAAAATATAGTTTATTAGGCTATAGAATAATCGTTATTGGAAATCCTACTCATCCCGAAATTATAGGAGTATGCGGATTTGCGGACGATGTTTTTGTTGTTTATAAAGATTCCGATTTGGATAATCTGCCGAACGATGAAAAAAAAACTTTAATCGTAGCTCAAACTACTTTACAGAAAGATATTTTTTATAAATTCGTTTCTAAAATAAAAGACAAATATAAAAACTCTGAAATAATAATTAAAGACACTATTTGCGAGGCTACCGAACAGAGACAAAACGAAATATTGGATATTGCGAAAAGAAACGATATAGTTTTGGTTATAGGCGGTTCGGAAAGCAGCAATACTAAAAATTTATATAAAATCGCTTCGGAAATAAAACCTTCTTTTTATGTGGAATATAAAGAAGATTTAAATAATTTGGATTTGTCGAGTTATAAGAATATTGGAATAATGGCGGGCGCTTCGACTCCAGATTGGCTCATAGAAGAAGTGGCTCAAACTATTAAAGATAAATACGCGAGTCCGTTGTCAAAATTTTTCTCAAATATATTCGATTTTCTAAATTACGGATATATATTTTTTTCTATTGGTGCGTTTTTAATGTCTTATGCAATTTATGATATTTTATCTCAATCGTTTCAATATCAAATAGGAATCATAACCGCTTCTTATTATTTATATACGAGTTTAAGCAACGGCTACAGCAATTATACGATTCGTATAAGCGATAAAAAAAGGTTCGCTTTCTATAATAAATATAAATTATTTTTTATGTCGATTATTTTTATAAGCTGCATAAGTATGTTTTATTTTTCTTATAAAATGAGCGTTGGAATATTAATGCTTACGATATTGTCAAGTTTGCTTGGAATTGGATATAATATGAGTTTCAAAAAACAGTCAAAATTCGATAATTCTTTATTTTTTAATGTTTTTAAAAAATTAATTCCATTTAAAGCGATAGTAATATCCGTAGCGGTTACGATACTTTTAAACGGCTCGATATTTATACTTCATAGAAATATTATTAAAGAAAAATTTTTTGCATATTTATTTTCCGCAAGCATAGTTTTTATTTTTATGTTTATAAGGCAGGCTTTAATGGAAATAAAATTCTCCCAAAGCGACAAAATAGCTGGAGCGATAACTTTGACGACTTATATAGAACCTAAAAAATTGGCGATTATAACGGGATTAGTTCCGATTATTCCGATTTTATTTATGATTATAGGAATATCGATGAATAAATTTTCGCTTTCAAATAATATTAAATATCTTATTCCAATAATTTATTCAAGCATAGTTTCGTTTATAGCAATGAGAAGAAACGCTATAACGATAAGCAGACATTTATTTTCTTTTTTGATTGATTCGCCGTTATACATATTATTTTTAGCGGCATTAATAAAATAATTAATTTAACGCCGCGTAAAAATAATATAATTTAACCTTTCCTGCTGAATAAAGAAGAAGACGAACCTGCCAAATGATGTCTTTTCAAGTCAATAAGTTCGAATATCGTAGCGGATGACAAACTTTCTCTTAAAGCTTTCGGAGATTTCAATAATTTGATTATCTCTTCATTAACCATCCACTCTTCATCGTAAATATTGCTTATAGAATCTCTCGGAGCGTATATCATATTGCTTCGGGCTAAAACTATAAAGTTGCCTTTCGCGTCATAATAACCCAACTCGCCTATAAAATAAGCATGAGGCATAGCCAAGTTAATATACCTGTCTCCGTAAATGGCATTAACATCCAATTCTCTATGTATTTCTCCGTTAGTTATATCGTATCCAAATACATGGAATATTCTAACGGATATTCTTCGACCTTCTAAAGAATGATAAGATACATCGCTATCCGAAATATCCCAGTAAAAGAAGCACCATTCTGGGTCGCGCATCATCAAAGTTAATCTCGTTTCATTATATCTATTCGGCAATTCTCTAACTATATCGACTTCATCTGGAATATACTGCGGATGCTGTTCAATCTTTTCATCGTGTTCTTTAGAAGATGATTTTTTTACTCCCGCTTTTTTAATCGGCGCGGTTTTTTTAGCCACCGCTTTCCTTACTACAGTTTTTTTAGTAGTTTCTTTTTTTACGGGCGCTTTTTCTACCGCAACTTTCTTTACGGCAGTCTTTTTTACCGCAGGCTCTTTGGGAGTCGTCTTTTTTTCGGCAGTCGTTTTCTTAGGTTCAGCCGATTTTTTAGTCGTTGTTTTTTTTACCGATGTAGACATAAATCTTCTCCATTACTTAATTCTTACACTCTTAATCTTCCGCTATTTTATTTTGTTTTTGATGCGGTCGTTTTTTTAGCCGCAGTCTTTTTAGCCGTAGTTTTTTTAGCTGTCGTCTTTTTGGCGGTCGTTTTTTTAGCCGTAGTTTTTTTCGCAGCTACTTTTTTAGCGGCTGGTTTTTTTACCGTAGTCTTTTTTGCTGTTGTAGTTTTTTTTGTAGTAGTAGACATAAATCTTCTCCATATGTATGATTTTTATCTTGAAATTATAATATAAATATTATTATTGTCAACAACTAATATCGAATTTTTTTAAATTTTTTTTATAGTTTTAACTCTTTTATTTTGAGTATTTTTTAAATCTTTTTTAAATATTTACGGCTTATTACGATAATAAAATTATGCGGTTTATGATATAATAATCAAAATAAATAAATTAATTTTTTGGAGGCAGAATTAAAATGAAAAATTTTTTAGTAGTTTTATTTTTAAATATATTTTTATTTTCAAATTTATTTTCGCAGGACAATTTTGAAATTCCAATTACGCCAAGTAAGGACCAGCAGTTGGATAATGCGGTAGGATTTTCAAGGACATTAAATTCGTTTAAGAAAGACGCGACTTCCTACGCAAAATTAAAGGCATATATAAATCTTTTGGATTCAAAAGGAATGAAAAAATTGAAAAGTCATCCTTCATATTCGAGGCTCGGCGATATTTATATGTATGGCGCGATATATTTGGAAAGAGAATATAAAGAAGATAAAATAATCGAGTTATACAAAAAGGCTTTGGAATTGAGAGCCGAACCGAATTCAAATTATTCGCTCGCCTTGATTTATAAAAACAGATACGATAACGCGGTAAAAAAGAAAGACGCCGTTAAAGAAGTGGAATACGGAAAAATGGTTTACGAATATTTAAATAAATATATCGTTCTATCGGGAAACAAAAGCGCAAAATATAAAAAAATATTAAATTATTTTAGTTCTTACAAATAATTATTTTTAATTTTATTTTTGGATTTCATTTTATGGAAGCGATTAATCTTTTAAAAGAATTTTCAGAAGAAGCGATTAAAAAAGATAACATTGACGCCATAGTTTTATCGGGTTCACAAACAAGTTTAATAAACGATGAAATGTCCGATTACGATATTTATATTTATTCCAAAGAAAAAGTAAATATTGAAACGAGAAAAAGATTTGCCGAAAAGTATGCTTCATATTATCAACTTGGAGGAGATTATTTTGAATATGGAGATGAACTTATTATAGATGATATATGTTTTGATTTTATGTATAGAGATTTGTCTTTTGCAGAAAACGAAATAAATTATGTTTGGCGAGAATGCAATTCAAAAATAGGATATACGACAGCTTTTTTGTATAATATAAAAAATTCTAAAATAATTTACGATAGAGATTCAAAATTTCAAAATCTTCAAAACGAATTAAATAACGAATTTCCAGATAAACTTAAAGAAAATATAATGAAGAAAAATTTAGCGGTTATGAAATATAAAAAATGCGCGTCTTTTTTTGAGCAGATTGAAAAAGCGATTAAAAGAAAAGATATTGTGAGCGTAAATCATAGAGTTTCCGCAATATTGTCGTCCTATTTCGATGTTTTATTTGCATTGAATAAAGAACTTCATCCCGGCGAAAAGAAATTAATTAAATACGCTTATAAATTATGCAAGTCGCTCCCCGAAAATTTTGAAAACGATATTACAAATATAATTAACTGCGGATTAAACGAAAATATTTTGGAGAATATAAATAATTTAATCGAAAATCTTAAAAAAATTATTTGAACTCTTTAATTAATTCGCTCGCTTTTTTGAATCTATTTTTCATTTCTTTCCAATCTTTCGCTTTTAAAATATCTCTCGAACATAGCCATGAACCTCCGCAGGCAAACACATTCGGTTGTTTGAGATAATCCAAAACATTATCTATACTCACTCCGCCCAAAGGCATAAATTTAACTCCCGTATGCGAATAAACCGCTCCGACTCCTTTAAGCCATTCTATTCCTCCGAAAATTCCCGCATGAAAGAATTTCAAATATTTATGTCCGTAAGCGAGGCATTGTTCGATTTCAGACGGCGTGGCTACTCCCGGTATATAATCGTAATTTTTATTTTTTGCATATTCGAGCATATTTGGTTGAAATCCCGGACTTATTATAATATTCGTTCCCAAATCGCGTATTCTATCGACTTGTTCGGTGGATATTACCGTAGCTGCGGCTCTCGGTAAATCAGGGTAATCTTTAGCCAATATTTCAAGCGCCTTATAAGAATATTCCGTTCTCATAGTAAGTTCGATTGCGGGCAAATATTCGCTCGACAAATCGGCAATATTTCTTATTTCTTCTTCCGTTTCCACAACTGCAACGGGAATTATTGGAGTGGATATATATTTTGTAAACATGATTTAATCTCCATATTATATATATTTATATAAATATTAACATGAAAAATATTCTTTTGCATTATTAAAACAAATATTTTTTACCGTATTTCCTAAAAACTCAATATCGTTTGGAACTTCGCCGTTTTCAGCCCAATTTCCAAAAATATTGCAAAGTATTCTTCTAAAATATTCATGTCTCGGATAAGATAAAAAACTTCTCGAATCTGTAAGCATCCCTATAAATAAAGAAAGCGAACCCGTATTTGCAAGAATTTTCATCTGCTCTTCCATACCGTCTCTATTATCGCAAAACCACCAAGCCGAACCTAATTGCATTTTTCCTCTTATTCCGTCTCCTTGAAAACATCCCATTAAAGTCGATAAAGGATAATAATCTTTAATATTCAAACTATAAAATATCATTTTAGGAAGTCCGAAAGATTTTGAACATTCGTTTAATAAATATGATAAATTTCTTATAAAATTATTGTCGGCAACAGAATCAAATCCCGTATCCGCTCCAAGCAAATCGAACATTTTTTTATTATTGTTTCGCATAGACGCCAAATGTATTTGCATAGAAATATTTTTTTCTTTATATTTTTTAGCTAATTTAATAAGTATATATGTTTTATATTTTTCTATTTCTTCTACGGTTAATTTATTTCCGAGTAAAGATTTTTTTAGAATTTTATCTATATTTTCTTCAGAGTCTAAAGCAAACGGACAGCATTCGAGTGCATGGTCGCTTGGAACACAACCTAAACTTATAAAATAATCTATTCTATTATATAAGGCTTCTATTAAACTATTTATATCTTTTATATTAATATCGCTCGCTATAGAGAGTTTTTTTATATAATCTACAAATTCTGCAGCCTCTATATTTACAGCCTTATCTGGTCTGAACGAAGGAATAACTTTAGTATTTATCTTTCCGATTGGAGCGTTTCCATCTTTTATCATTTTATGATATTCTAAAGAATCTATAGGGTCGTCCGTAGTGCCTATTGTATCTACTTTAAATTTTTCCAATATATCTTTAACCGAAATATTTTTAAGTTTTTCATTCGCTTTATTCCAAATATTTTCCGCGTTTTTTTCGTTAATAATATCGTAAATATCGAAATATCTTTGCAATTCCAAATGACTCCAATGATATAAAGGATTGCCTATTAAATTTGGAACGGTTTTAACATAAGCTAAAAATTTATCATAATCGGATGCGTTTCCCGTAATATAATTTTCGTTTATACCGTTTGCTCGCATACCTCTCCATTTATAATGGTCGCCGTAAAGCCATATCTCCGTTAAATTTTTAAATTGTTTATTCTCTGCAATTTCTTTCGGAGGTAAATGACAATGATAATCGAATAGAGGACATTCGCTTGCATAATTATGGAATAACTCTTTTGCAATTTCGTTTTCAAGTAAAAAATCTTTATCCATAAATTTTTTCATAATATATTTCTCCTGATTTTATTTATATTTTTTTAATTAATTTTTCTTATTCATTTTTTCTATAGCTTCCCATAAACCTTGCAAATAAACCGCACCAAGCGCTCTGTCGTATAATCCGTAGCCCGGCATAGAAACCTCATCCCAAATAGCTCTTCCATGGTCTGGTCTGAAAGGTCCTTCAAAACCTATATCATAAAAAGCTTTCATTATTTCAAACATATCCATAGAACCATCGCTTGAAAGATGAGCCGCCTCTTGAAATTTTCCCGGCGCCGTATGTTCCAAATTTCTAACATGAGCAAAAAATATTTTTCCTTTTAAACTTTTCACTATATCTGGAATATCGTTTTTAGGATTAGAACCTAAAGAACCTGTGCATAATGTCACTCCGTTATAATCGCTATTAACATTATTAACCATGCGAAGCAGATTTTCTTTATTGATTATAATTCTTGGAAGCCCAAAAACTGCCCAAGCGGGGTCATCGGGATGAATAGCCATTTTAATTCCAAACTTTTCGCATGTCGGCATAATTGCATTTAAAAAATATTTTAGATTTTCAAAAAGTTTTTCATCGTCCACATCTTTATACATTTCAAAAAGTTCTTTTATTTTTGAAAGTCTTTCTGGCTCCCAACCCGGCAAAACATAACCGTTAGAATTAGAATCTATTTTATCAAACATTTTCTCGGGTTCAATTTTATCTATAATATCCTGGTCGTAAGATAAAACCGTAGCGCCGTCTGGACGAACTTTAGCCAAATCGCTTCTCGTCCAATCGAAAACGGGCATAAAATTATAACATACGAGGTTAATTCCTTCGTTTCCTAAAATCTTTAAAGTTTCAATATAATTTTCTATATACTTATCTCTGCTTGAAAGTCCTATTTTTATATCGTCATGGACATTAACGCTTTCTATTCCGTAAATTTTAAGCCCAGCATCTTCAACTTCTTTTTTTAATTTTTTTACTTTTTCCGTTTCCCAAACTTCTCCAACTTTGCTGTCGTATAAAGTAGTAATAACTCCTTTAACTCCCGGAATTTGTCTAATTTGTTTTAAAGTCACGGAATCGAATTCTTTTCCAAACCATCTTAAAGTCATTATCATAATAAATTTTCTCCTTAAAAAATAAAATCAATATTATTTATCCAATATATTTATTCAAACATTCCTTAACCGCGCCAATATCTTTTATCATTTCTTTAAAATAATTTTCTATTCTTTTCCCAAGATTTATTCTCGGTTCATACAAATCGACTAAAAAAATATTGTTATTTGAAAGTATAGGATATAAATTATTTTCAACGCTTTCAATATCTTTAAATTTTATTTTCGATATAGAATCTTGCAATTCTTTTAGCATAGGGTCGGGGCTTATATTCATTTTATTTCCGTTATCGTCTATACCCATTAAATATCTGAGCCAAGCCGCTATAGTAATCGGAATCGCTATTAAATTTGAAGTATCCAGATTTTTTTCTATATATGATTTTAAAGTCTCTCCAAATCGAACGGGAATTTTTTGAGAAGTGTCGCAGGCTATTCTTTGCGGCGAATCGGGGATAAAAGGATTTGTAAATCTTTCTTCTATAACTTCTTTTATAAAATTTTCTGGGTTTATAATTTTAGGATTTACGACAACTTTCATGCCTTCGTCATATCCTAATTTTTCAATTAATTTTTTTAAGAGAGGATTTTTCATTTCCTCGTATATATAATTATAATTAAATAAACATCCGAATATAGCCAATGAAGTATGAAGAGGATTCAAGCAAACAGTCACTTTCATTCTTTCAGAATTTTGAACGGTTATTCTGTCTGTCATAAAAACTCCTGCTTTTTCAAAAGGAGGGCGTCCGTTTGCAAAATTATCTTCTATAACCAAATACTCTGGAACTTCGGCGTTTACAAAAAAAGCAAACATATTATTTCCAACTTTAAAAGTCTCGGTATCTTCCAAACCTAATTCTTTTAATTTTGCCGATATAATATCCGAAGGGCGAGGAGTTATTTTATCAATCATACTCAAAGGAAAGGAAACTTTATTTTTATCTTCCAAATATTTTATAAAGCCTTCTTCCACAAAACCCTTTTTTAACCATTCGCCCGCTATGGTTATAATCGCTTCTTTAAGTTTATCTCCGTTATTTGCGCAGTTATCTATACTTAACATTGAAATAGGATAAGCGCCGTTTTTATATCTTTCAAAAAGCAGTTTTGTTATCATAGCCATTATATTTGAAATATCTTTTTCAAAATTTAAATCTTTTTCGGACAACTCTTTTATAGAATATCCTTTTTCGGTTATGGTAAAACTCGCTATTTGTAGAGAATTTGAAATAAATATTTTTTTTAAATGTTCGTGATAATTAATAAAATCGGCATGCAAAATATCCGCTACGCTTCCTATAATTTTTTTATCTATATCTCCGTTATTTTTTATTAAAGCCAAAAGAGTAAGATTGTCGAAAGGTTTATAAACTTTTTCAAGCATATCGTAATCGTTAGTTTTTCCCGTAGAATGAGTGTCTATCGCTATGATTCCTCTGTCGGTTATATTATCGTTTAATAAGCTGTCCGATATTCTTGCTAAAAAACCTCTGAATATATTTCCCGCTCCGAAATGAATCCAAGCGGGATTTTCTTTTGTATTATCTCTAACTTTTTTTATATCGTATTTAGGAATTTCTATATTTGCATTTTCCCAAAATGATTTATTATTGAGATTATTAATATTTAGTTTCATTTTATAGCCTTTATCTGCATATTAAGAATCATATTTACCTGCATACTAATATTCACAATATTTTACATTCATAATATAAGCTGTCAAGCAAATATGATTATATAATTTAAGAAAGATTTTAATATAAAATTAACCTTTAGCTTTTATTTCGGATATTGCATTTTGTATTTCTTCCATTTTTTCCTTTGTTAGAGGATAAAATCTCATAGCTATTATATTTGCAATCCAACCAAAAATAGGCAATAAAAATACGCAAGCCATAGTTATCCAAAATATTTGTGGACTATAAGGAGTGTCTGGCGTAGGTTGAGTAGTCCTAAAACCTATAGTTGCAATTAACAAGCCTACGATAGTAGTTGATAATGAAGATATTATTTTATCTACGCAACTAAATAAAGTTCCCATAAGTCCAGGAACATATTTTCCCGACCTGTATGTTTCATAATCTGCGCAATCTGCAGTCATAGGAATAACTATATTTCCAGCAATTCCTGCAAATCCTTGTTCAAGTATCCATAAAGTAATAAAAACTATTGTAAATAAATTAATATTTGTAAAACTCATACTTTTTGGATTTCCGAATAAAAATAAACAAAACAAACAAGACGAAAATATTATGCATCCTATAGCGCCAAATAATAGAGCTTTTCTTTGTCCCAATCTACTTGCTATAAATTTCATGCCTAAAGTAATAATTATTATACTTGGCACTATATAAATAGCCGATACTTCTCCGCTTAAAGCATAATTACCGCACACTATACCGTATAACATAACTAAAACAATAGTATTACTTCGTATGGTTTGAAATAACTTAAATGTAGACGCGGCTACAACTAACATTTGTATAGCCCTATTATTTTTTATAACGGTTAAATAATCCTTAAAAGTAATTAATTGAGGTTTACCAAATCCAAAGTATTCGGTTCTGTCTTTAGTCCATATTCCTATTATAGCTAATATACTTAAAAAAGCCGATACCGTTATAGTAAAAAATAAAAATGTATTAAAAAATTGCTCATTAAATCCGCCATACTTTTTTACCCATATATTTGAAACTATTACCTGCATTCCAGCAAATAAAACCACATTATAACTTCCGTCAAATATAGTGAAATAAGGGCGTTGTTTAGGGTCGTTAGTTAAACATGTTTGAGCTGATTTTGTAACTATACATTGCAAAGTATATCCTATAATATAGATTGCATAAACTAATATAAATAATAAAAGTCTAAAGGCTTGCGGGCTTTTATATACAAATTTAAACATAATGATGCATGAAATCATCATTGTTATATTTCCAACTATAATAAATGGTCTATTCTTTCCCAATTTTCCATCAGTTTTATCCAAAATATAACCCGCTACAGGGTCCGTAAAGGCATCCCATATACGCATTGCCGTTATTAAAGTAGATACCAATACTACGCCCAAACCTAACATTCCCGTTGCATAATATGATATAAAAAACATAAAAAACATATATAAATTTGTAGCCGTATTATTAAAAGCAAAAAAACCTATTTGCCATATTTTAGCTCTATGATAAGTATTTTGATTTGACATAAAAATATCCTCCGTTTTTATTTAATTTTAATATATGCGGAAAACAAATATTCTCCGCATATATTTTTTAATATGCTTTCAAACTTTTAAGATTTATAATCTATAGGAAGTTTTGTCCATCTTTTTCTTATAAAATGCGCCGCAGATTTAGGCTGTCTATTTCTTGTAAATATGCCTTTTTTATTTCCGTCTACTCTGAAAATTCCTTCTGTAGTTTGGAAATCGGCAAAATTCCATAACTGCTCGCCTATAATGAATTTATAATCATCAAATACTCTAAAATTCATATCGTAATATTCGCATTGGTATTCTTCACTCCACATAACAGAAGGAAGTTTATGAATTCCAGACATAGTATCTGCACCAAATTCCGTAAATATTACGGGCTTATTCATATCTTTGTATAAATCCATTTCCTCTCTGAATTTCATTTCGGCAACATCAATCTCATAGCCTCCGTTTACATACCAGCCATAATATCTATTTAAAGTTATAACATCGCATAGATGCATGCATTTGCATTTTCCAGGAATAGATTGCATTATAGCTGCAAAAGTTTTAGGTAAATTTTGTTTATCCAATTTTCTGGCATGATTAAAAATATCCTCAAAATAAGGGACTGCCTCGTCTTTAGTAGTGTCGGGTTCGTTTAATAAACTCCACATTACTACGCATGGATGATTTTTATCTCTCTGTATAAGCTCTTCTATAGCTTTTTTATGAGCTTCTTTAGTTTCGGTATGCACTTCTTTTTGCGAGAAATAATCTACTTTTGAAGAGCCTGGATTTAAAACCGAACCCACATCAAACATACCAACCGCCGCAACTTCATCTATAACGACTATACCCTCTCTATCGGCAGCTTGCATTATTTCTTCGCTATAAGGATAATGAGAAGTTCTAAAAGAATTAGCTCCAACCCATTTTATAAGCTCAAAGTCTCTCTTTACTATTGGCGGATTATAGCCTCTGCCAGCAATTTCGCTATCTTCATGTTTTCCAAATCCAGTAAAATAGAAAGGTTTACCGTTAATTAAAAGTTTTGTTCCATCCACTTTTACGGTTCTTATTCCGAAATCCAAATAATATTCGTCTATTAATTTGTCTCCGTCTTTTATAATAGCTACAAATTTATACAAATAAGGAGCTTTAGGATTCCATAATTTAGCGTCTTTTATAATTATACTTCCGCTATTGCCTTCGGATTTTCCAACCTCTTTATTTTCTTTATCGAATATTGAAATAAATATTTTTCCTTTATTAGAAGACGCTTTTACTTCATAGTTTACTATACCGTCAGAATCTTTTATGTCGGTTAAAATATCTATATCGTTTATATATTCTTTATTTGTCGCCGTCATTTTTACGGGTCTATTCAAGCCAGCATAATTAAAGAAGTCGAAAGAAGGACGAATATATTTTTCTCCCGTAGACTTTGTTTCGGTATGTCCGCAAGGAATAGTAGTTTGATAAAGTTCATTATTTACAACAACAACTAACTTATTTTTTTCTCCAAATATCCCCGCTTCATTTACTGAAACATTAAAAGGAGTAAAACCGCCTACATGAGTTATAACTTCCTTTCCGTTAATATATACGGTAGCCTTATGAGTAGCGCATCCGAAACGAATATTAACATCCATATCTTTCCATTCCAAAGGTAGATAGAAATCCTTTTCATACCATACATCTCCTACATGCTCTCTAATCTTTTTGTCCGTAAAAAGGTCGTTATAACTTGAAGGGACAGGAATAAAAGTGCTTTCTTTTAATCCATTAAAGTATTCTTTACTTTTTCCCTCGTTATTATAATCGACTTTGAACTCCCATATTCCAGAGAGGTCAACAACTCTTCTCGTTTTACTTTCAACGGGATATAACATAGAGTTATTCATATAATTAATGCCTCCAAAATTTTTTACATTTATTTTATATATTATTTTATTATCTTAATCAATCAAAAAATAATTTTGTCAAATCTATTCCGACTTTAAGCTCTATACCCCAACCTTTTTTATTAAATTCGGAGTATCCGAATCCTAATACAGAAAGATTTTGTTTCCAAATTCCACCATAGAATAATCTTGGTTCAATAAAGAATGTCCATTCTTCCAAGAAGAATTGGAAACGAGGATTAAACCTTATCCAATACCAATTGTTAAATTTAGTTTGAGCTCCTGAAAATATTTTAAATTGTAATTCAGGTCTGAAAGCAAACCATTCGTTTACACGCATTTGATAAGCAACTCTAAATTCTGTTCCATCATACCAACCTTGAGATAAACTTCCATTAGTATATTGATTTCCTCGTAAATATATATTCTGCTGAATCATGAAAGTTATAGAATGAGACCTAAAAACTGAAACTTGAGGAAGTCTTTTGTTTAAATACATAGTGAATACAAAATCTCCACTCGAACTAAATCCAAGTCCAAAAGTATTTAAGAAATAAGCGTTTGCCGTTAATTCAACCATTGAAAAAGGATTACTTGTATTTTTACCTGTTCTACTTCCTTCTCTCCATATAGGATTATAAGCGCTCGGTTGATCAAATTGAGTTTGAAGTATAAAACCGAAACCAAGCCAAGGAGCCTTTTTAAGAGTTTGCCAATAAGTAAGTTTTGTGTCAAAATTTTCTCCAGACCTCTTTGCTTTGGAATCCTTTCCTAAACTTGATAAATCTCCTGTTGCGTATTCCACGTAGAAGTTAAGAAACTTCATAGAACCGTTATAAACCCCGAAGAAATCATAGGTAGGATTTCCCGAACTCTGCACTTGGGCAAAAACTAACCCATAACTAAAAACCGTTACCAATAAAGCCATTTTTAATTTTTGTAATTTCATAGCTTGTCTCCTTAAAAAATTATTGATATACTAGTATTTTAGTAAATTTAATTGCGATTGTCAAGTGAAAATTTGAATTTTTTTGCTTTTTTAACGAAAAATTTAAAAATTAATAGTCGAATATAATACATTTACTACATTTTTATGCATATATAGAATTTAAAAAATAATTTATTAGCAATATTTTTAATATTTTTTGGGTATATTTTTTATTTTGACAAATGAGTAATTTTTTGTTATAATATTCTTATGGTTGAAAAAGATTTTAAAGTTTTGAACGACTACTTTATGCGTTATCTACTCGCAAAAGAAGACAGTCAAAATATTCTTAAAGATTTGATTAATTCCGTTAGAATTGATGCAGGACAAGAAAGCTTTAAAGAAGTAACTATTTTAAATACTTTCAACTTAAAGGAGTCAATAAATGGAAAAGAGACGATTGTCGATGTCAGAGCAAAAACGAAGAGCGGAGAAACAGTTATTATTGAAATTCAAAGAGTAGGAAATAAGGCTTTTATTTATCGAGGACTTTACTATTGGGCGAAAAGCTATACTGCGAATTTGAAAGCAAAAAATAAATACGAAGATTTAAATCCTGTGATTAGTATTAATATTTTGGATTTCAATTTAACCGAAAATAAAGATAAACCTCATAGTTGTTATTTTATTAAAGAATATGATACTAACGAAATATTGACTAATCACTTTGAAATGCACTTTTTGGAACTTAAAAAATTTAATGAAAAATCTAAACTATACGAACCGCTTGCGGATTGGTTTAAATTTTTAAATATTAAAAAAGATTTGGAGGATACAATGAAAGTTTTAGTTGAGAAAAATCCTATAATGAAAGAAATTTATGACAAATACAACAAGTTTGTAAAGAATGACGATTTGACGGAAGGCTATACGGAATGGGAAGAAAATTATTTTAGAATGCTAACATTAAGCGAAGAGCGATTGCAAGGAAAACTTGAAGGTATAAAAGAAGGAAAACTTGAAGGGATAAAAGAACGAAATTATGCTATAGCAAAAGATATGAAATTAAAGAACATGGATATTAACCTTATAAGCGAAATTACGGGATTAAGCGTTGAAGAAATTCGCAACTTGCGCCCAGACGGGAAAAAACTATCAGAATAAATTTAAACCGTTATGGAAAGTCGAAGTCTGAGATAAGGTTAGCTATAGCCAAGCAATCCAATCTGAACAAGATAAATTATATCAATAATTAAAATTATTTTTTGACAAATAAAATTATTTTGTTATAATAAAATTATGGACGAGTTGGAATATTTAAAAAATAGCGAAAATGAAATTATTACAGTCGACAGTCTAAACAAGAAAAATGATTGTTTTGTTCGTTATCTTTTCTCCGATAGAGGAAATGAAAATATAGTTTTAGATTTTATTAACGGAGTAATGATTGATTCAAATTTTAAAACTTTTTCTAATGTCGAAATTTTAAATCCTTCGCCGAAGGCGGGCTTTAGCCTCAATTTGAGTAAATATTTGGATGGCAAAGAATCGATTGTTGATGTGAAATGTATAACTGAAGATAAGGATACCGTAATAATTGAAATTCAATTGCAAGGTAATCAATATTTTATCGGCAGAAGTCTTTATTATTGGGCTAATAGTTATAGCTCGTTGTTAAATAAGTCAGACAATTATACGAAACTTGCTCCAGTTATTGGAATGAATATTTTAGATTTTACAATATTTAACGATATAAAAGATTTTCATTCATGTTATCTATTAAAAGAAATTAATCATAATAAAATATTAACTGACCATTGCATGTTGCATTATATTGAATTACCGAAGTTTAATATAAATAATATTAGTAAGGAAAAATTAAATACTTGGATAAAATTTTTTAAAGGAGAGAATATGTCAAATTTAATAAAAGA
>NZ_JBNMIZ010000034.1:0-16529 GCF_050873525.1 Brachyspira sp.
CAAATATATTTTTCGGACTAAAAACGCTATGAGTGATGGGATTATTAAAAGTATTTGCAATTTACGAAAAAATCAAAAAGAAATTTTAATTTAGAAAAATAAAAAATAATTAAATTATGTTAACTTTATTCACAAATTTACTTGGATTATTCATAAATTTTATTAACTTTATAAATTTCTTATTTATTTCTTTTTTGATAACAATAAAATTTTTTATTTGAATCTTGAAAAAATCGTTATATCATTAGTGTAAGGGAAAAATGACCTTATAATTTAATTTATGCGGTGAAGAGAACATCTCAAAGGAGTGTAATTATGAAGAACTTTAAACAAATCCCATAAAACAAAAAAAGAGAATGCCGTTTCGACATCCTCTTTTATAAAGTGGTTTATTATTCTAACAACAAATGTTTTATTTATTTTTTAAGGCAAGTCTTATATGCGCATCAAATCCTTTCGGTTTGAAATCTAAATAACCTGTAGCATAAATTATAAGGTCTGAACTTTCCATTAAACCAAATTGGTATGGAGCGTATTCTTGTTTTTCTGCGCTGCTCTTTCTTGCGCTGCTGCTACTATAAGTTTTGTCGATTTTAGCGCCGTTTTTATCATAACCCGTAAATTTTACAAGAATGCCTTTTCCAAATTGAGGGTCATAGTCTTCTATAAATTCGATTGCATATCTGAATTTAGTTCCGTCCGCGTTTTGATATTCTGCAGATTCAAAATATTTGCTTCCGTATTGAAGCATTCCATATCTTGAGTCTATATTGATAGCGCTATCTGGAACTAATTCTTCCGATGTATTTACTTGGTCTGCCACTTCGATATCTCCCTCAACGCTAAAATCAGCTGGTCGAGTCGCTTTGTTCTTACATGCTACGGACATCATAGCTATCATAACTACTACCGCCATTAAAGATAATAAACCTTTTCTTTTAATTAAGTTTGTCATTGTTTTACTCCTTCGCCGTTTGGCGTTCTTTAATCTTTCTATCAATAAGATAAGGATTATTTGCAAATCGTCAAGCACTTTTTATTTTTCAAATAAAAAGTGATTATGATTTTACTTAAATATTTCGTATTTATCCATTTCTTCTGCTATTTTTTTATCAATATTTTTCGCTTTTTGAATTTCTGCTTGAATTTCTTCTTCGGATATATTTTCCGTATTCGATTCTTTAGTCTCGTAAATTTTCGCTATAATTAAAGATAGTCGCTCGGTTTCGGTTGGAGTAAGATTTGTAAATGCCAATCTCAAATTTGGAAGTATTTCTATAAATTTATTTTCTTCAATATTTTTTATCGCTTTATCTATTTCGTTTATCAAATCATCGTTTATAAAAATAATATCTCTCGCTATTAAAAATATTCCGTTCAAAAAATAAGCTATCGACTCGGTTTCCGCAGTTTCTAAAAAATTCGATATTATAGTCGCAAATTCTTTTGAGTCAATTCTTGCGGATTTATATTTTATAGAAAGACAAACGGCGTATATATGCGAACTGCCGAAAGTATTTTGAATCATAGAATCTATTTTTTCGTTAAAAAATTCTTTTTCAAAATCTTCGTTTTCTAAAGTATAAATATAAAGATTTTTAATATAAATTGAATATTTTAAAGCGTTTTCTTCGTCAAAATTTTTTATCGATTCCATATTTTGAACGGCTAAAATAAATGCATGTTTTGAAAGCGATTTTATTTTAGAAATAATGTCGGCGTCTTTAAAAATATTTTCTCTATCTTTATTTATATTTCCGTTAATTTTTTCAATATTTATAAGATAGGAAAAATTATCCAGCGCTTTGCATAAACTTATAAAATCATTGTCGCTTAAAATTATATTTTCAATTTCGCTATAATTGTCGATTAAAAAATTATAAAGTCCCATAACTGTAGATTCTATAATAAGTTTTGAAATTTCTTCCGCGTTCAAACGATTTTTTAATTTGTCTTTTATAAAATTAAAACAAAGCTCTTCTATGCTCGTTCCGTAAACCGATTTGTCGATTAATAAAGCCTCGACTTGACTATTATATTTATATTTCCAAATTTCCCTCGCAAGATTTTTATCAATTTTATTAATATAATCGGGACCTTTTATAAGTTTGCAAAAACCAATATCCAAAAATCGCATTTTATGAAAGAATTTGCTTTTCTCAAAATGATTTTTATCTTTAATAATATCCAAGATTGATTCTGTAGTTTCAGTTTTATCGATTCTTATTCTATGAGTTTTGCAAAGGTTTCTAAAATCTAGAACAACGGGCGGAACTATACTTTTTGACGATACTTTACCATTTGCAATTCCAGAAAGTAGTTTCATCATAAGTTCGATATTTCCAGTATTTTCCAAACTAATTTCGCCTTTGATAAACGCGCTTTTTACAGCGTCAATAAGTTCGTAAACTCCAGCGTTATTTTTCCCTCGCAACTTCGCAAGATTAATCGCCATATAATAAGCGTTTATACAGTCGGGAATATTCATATTATAATAATCTCTATTGATTCCCGCAGCTTTTATGATAAAACTTTTAACCGTTTCTGTATAAGCGTTGTGGGTAGAATCTTCGTTTAATTTTTTCCAAATATTATTATAGAACGCGGGATATTCTATTCCAGCAATATATCCTTTTCTTTGGTCCGCTTCCTCGAAAGAATACGGAATTAAATAATTTGAAGAATTTTGAATTTCGTATTTTTTTAATTTGCTAAATTCTTTTTCAATATTTTCAAAATCTTTTAATTTGTCGATTATTCCTTTTACATGAAAACTTCCAGTTATGACTAAAATTTTATCAATTTTTTTATCAATAAATTCTTTAATATTTTTCGCCATGAAATATTCGCGGTTTTTCGTTTCAATATCTTCGCTTTCTATCAAACGCATATAATAACCAAGCGCAAAAACGCTTTTAATAAAATCTTCGCTATTTTTTAATATTCCTTTTATCTCAAAATCTCTCTCCCAAAATTCCGCAAAACTTTTAAGCCCAGATTTTTTAGTAAGTCGAATCGTATAATCGTTTACATTAAATTTATTATTGTCTTTATCGTAAATTGAAATCGGTTTTTTATTTATATTATTTTCAGAATTTTCAATAATATAACCGAAAGGCATGTCTATAAAAGCGCAGTTTATTTTTAATTCATAAGATTTTTTTATCGCGACAAACTCGGGCGAATAATACAAAAAAGGATAATAGCTTCTGCATTTCTCTCCGCTTTTATCAATATAACTCGAATAAATACAAAAAGGCGGAATCGTTTCTTCGTTAGTCATATATTCCATTAAAAAATTTGAGTCGCTCGGTCCTTCGATAAGAATCGTTTCGGGTTTATATTCTTCTATTATTTTTTTTAGATGGTAAGCGCATGCGGGGGAATGATGACGAACGGGAAAAAATTTTATTTTATTTTGACTTTCTTTAAAACTAATTTCAAAATTATTATCAGAATTATATTTTAAATTTTTATTTTGTTTCGCCATGATTTTTAACTTTCAATTTTAAATATGATTAAAAAATCCAGCGGCAATCTCTTAAGGTAAGAAATTGCCGCCGCTTATTTAATAAAAATAATAAAAAGGAGCAATACTAAAATTAATTAGTATCTATGCTAATTATACACTATTTCAATATTTTTGTCAACTCCTCTGCCAATAGTTGAACATCCGTTCCGACTATTACTTGCACCGAATTTTTGCCGGGTTTCAATACGCCGGGAAAATGTTTTTTAATTTCCGCTTCGTTGATAATTCCGTTATCTTTCACTTCAAGTCTTAATCTTGTCACGCAATTATCGACATTGACTATATTTTCCGCTCCGCCAAGTAAAGGAAGCAGTAATTTAGCCTTATCTAAATAAGAAGAATTTTTGCTCGTGAAAATATTTTCGTAATTTTCATTTTCATCGTCTTCTCTGCCCGGAGTTCTTAAATTGAATTTTTTAATCGCAAAATCAAATATCAAGTAATATAAAACAAAGAAAACCAAACCTTGAATAATAAGCATATACCATTTTACCGCCAAAGGATTTCTTGAAGATAAAACCAAATCTATGAAACCTGCGGAAAATCCAAAACCAGCAATCCATTGCATAGAAGCGGATATTATTAAAGATATTGCCGTTAATAATGCATGAAGCAAATATAACGCTGGAGCTACAAACATAAAAGAGAATTCTATCGGTTCGGTAACGCCCGTAAAGAAACTTGCAAATCCCGCCGCCATCATTATCGAAGTTATTTTCTCTCTGTTTTCGGGTTTAGCGTTTTTTATGAAGGCAAGGCATGCTCCCAAAAGTCCGAACATCATAATCGGAAAGAATCCCGCCTGATACATTCCCGTCACTCCAACTGTTGCGAGTCCGTCTTCTATAGATTTTGCTCCGCCCAAGAAATTCGGTATATCGTTAATTCCAGCTACATCAAACCAGAAAACCGAATTTAAAGCATGATGCAAACCGACTGGAATTAATAGCCGATTAAAGAATCCGTATATTCCCGCTCCGATTGGTCCTAATCCAATTATAGCTTCTCCGAATCTTACGAGTCCGTTATAAACTACGGGCCACACAAACATTAGTATTAAAGAAACGATTAACATAACCCCAGAAGTGATTATTGGGACGAATCTTCTTCCGCTGAAAAACGCCAAAAATTTAGGAAGTTCGACATCCCAGAATTTATTATATAATCCTCCAGCGATTAATCCGCAAAGTATTCCTATAAACTGATTATTGATTCTTGAAAAACCAGCTGGAACTTTATCTAATTCTATACTTTGAAGCATTGCAACCGCATTTGGAGAAAGTAAAGTTGTCACAACCAAAAAAGCTACTATTCCCGCAAGCGCCGCCGCTCCGTTTCTATCGTTTGACATTCCGAACGCTACGCCTATCGCAAAAAGAATCGGCATATTGTCAATAATCGAACCGCCCGCCTTTATCAAAAAAGCCGCTATCGGACTGCCAGCTCCCCAGCCGTTTGGGTCAATCCAATAACCTATTCCTAACAATATAGCAGCAGCTGGTAAAACGGCTACTGGAACCATCAAAGAGTTCCCTATTTTTTGTAAATATTTGAACATTGTAATCCTCCGTTCATTTGAAATTTATTATATAATTAGTATATATTTTAATTTTTTATAATCAATAAGAAAAATATAAATTTTCATTTTTAATATTTATATGATATAATTTGAATAAAATTTTATTTGGAGAAAATATTTTATGGCTTTTGTGAATAAAACGGAAATAAGAGTAATTTATGCAGATACGGACCAAATGGGAGTGGTTTATCATTCAAATTATTTAAGATATTTTGAAATAGGAAGAACTGAATTATTGAGAGAGCTTGGAATTTCTTATAAGGATATGGAAGCATGCGGTTTATTTTTGCCCGTTAAAGAAGTTTTTATAGATTACAAAATCTCAATAAAATATGACGATATTATCGTGGTTAATACTTGTATCGACAAATTAAAAAATGTTTCTTTAAAACTTAAATACGAAATAAGAAATAAAGAAGATAGCGATTTATTATATACTACTGGTTATACATTGCATCCTTTTATAAACAAAAACGGAGAGATAATTCGCCCAGAAGATTATCTATACGATATAATGGCTAAAGGAAAATGAGATTTTATGAAATGGTTAAATGTTTTATTCACGGTTTTATCTTCGGCAAATATGATAGGAGATATTGTCCGAAATAATAAATTGGAAAATAAATCAAAAAAATTGGATAGAAAAATTGACGAATATGAAAGAGCGATAATAGAAAGAATAGATAATAAAATGAAAGCAGAATTCGAGTATATCAATAATCAAATTAATTCTTTGAAAATAGTCGTTAGAGTTTTGCTTTTATTTTCGTTGTTATTTTTTATGTTATTCTTAATATCTTTAATAATTTTGATTTTTGTTTTAAAATATAAAAAAATTTTGTAAAGAATTTGAAAAAAGGATTTAAAATTGGCTACTAATACTACAAAAAATAAAAAATCGTTATCTTGTTCCGTTATAACTAAAGAAGGGCCCGTTATAAGGTCAATGAAAATAGAACATATAGAAATTCCTTCTTATGCTGGCTATGTTTCAATCTATTCGGACCATTGTCCTTATATAGTGAGCGTTCGATATGGAGAGCTTAAAATATACGATGAAAGCGGAAAATTGATTAATCTATATATCGAAGGCGGAATTGCAGAAATAAGTCAAAATGTTATCGGCGTTCTTACAGAAAAAGCGATTCATCCGAAAGACATTGATATTGAAGCGACAAAAGAAAAAATAGAAAAAATTAAAAATCAGGCTACAATTAACGAAGAAGAAGCGAAAAGAAACCGAGAAGAGATTGAAAAATATAAAAAACAAATTGAAATTGCCTCCAAATAAAAAACTATTGTAATTTTATTAAAATCCGATAATTAAGTTGACATATTTTTTTAGATTAATATAATCGAATATGTAAAATAATTTTTAGTAATTTTATAGAAATTTAATATGCCTAAAATCGAAGATTTAGAAAGATTGGGAAGCGTTGCTTTTTTAATGGGCAAGAAAAAGCTACCCGAAGAATTATCAAAAAACGATTACGATGCTTTTAAGTCGGTTTTCACAAACGAATATATGGAAAGTTCAAAACCAGCGGAAGATAACGATTTGCCAGATTTAGACGAAATAGAAGATTTATTATCGAACGAAAATAACGATAAAAATGAAAATGATAATTTAGAAAATAACGACAAAATAGATGCCGATTTAGACGATTTAACTTTGCCCGATAATCTCGAAACGGAAAATCAAGACGATAAAATCATAAGCGATATAAACGATTTAGAATTGCCTAACGATTTGAAAGATTTAGATAACGAAGAAACCGAAAAAGATTTGCAAAATAACGATTCGAGCGGTTTGCCGATTTTGGACGATTTGCCTTTACCTGAAAGTTTGCCTGTGCCAGAGGAAGATTCCAGCGAAAGTGAAATTAATATGTCGGATGATTTGGGAATTGGAGATATAAGCCATTTATCCGATTTGGACGATAACTCAATAGAAGAAATATTGGAAGAAAATGATGAAAACGACAATATTGAAAAAATCGATTTGGACAACGAGGATTTGGAAGAAATATTGGAAGACGATAAAGAAGATTTAGATACTTCCGAAATAGAAAAAAGCGAAGAACCAGAAAATATTGAAGAAAGGAACGATAAAGATATAGAAGATAATTTAATCAAAGAAGATATATTAGACGAAAATATATTGGACGAAAATGAAACCGAAGAGGAAATAAAAGAAGAATCAAAAATTGAAGAACCTCAAAAAGTCGAAGCCGAAGACGACACATCATTAGACGATTTGGAAAATATATTAGATGGATTAGACGAAGACGAAAATAAAAACGAATTAAAAGAAAAATCTGAAATTGAAAAACCTGAAGAAAAAATAGAAGACGATATTTCTAATTTGGACGAGCTTGAAAATATATTGGATTTAGACGAGGAAGTGGCTCATAAAACCGAAGAGACGGAAAAAGTTGAAAATGAAACCGAAGACGATATAGCAAATTTAGACGATTTAGAAAATATATTGGACGAAAATGAAGAGGAAACAAAAGAAGAATCAAAAATTGAAGAACCTCAATCTCAATCTCAAAAAACTGAAAGTAAAGAAGAAGAAACTGACGATTTGAATTTAGACGATTTGGACGATTTGGTTAAAGAAGATGCAGAAGATATTTCTAAAAAAGAACCAGTGCAAATTATGGAAGGCGGAACTTCTTTGCCTTCTCCAGATATGGCGGATAAATTAGGCGCGTCCAGATACGAAGATTTAGATAAAGATATTGACCAAGACAGAGTAATAGACAGCATAAAAAATCTTTCTCCTTTAACGAGATATCATGTATTGGATGTAATTCTCAACGAAAAACTTGACGAAAACGCTATGCTGGAATTGTTATATTCTTTGGAGAGCGGAAGATCCAACGAAGATATAACGGAATTCATAAATAAAGAATTAGGTTTAAGTATAAAAGAATATGGAAAAAGCGGAATATTAGATTTAATACCGATTCCAAATTCGCTTAAAGATTATGCTCATATAATAAGAGTCGCCGCGATATTTCTAATATTATTTGTTGGAATAGTTTTGCTTTCTTATCAATTTATTTATAAACCAGTGAAAGGGAACGAATATTTTAAAAGAGGTTTGGCGGATATATCGAACGGCGCTTATAACGATGCGGAAAGAAATTTTGCGCAGGGAAATAGACTTAAACCGAGACAAATAAAATGGTTTAACAGATACGGAAAAGCCTATATAGAAAGAGAAATGTTTCCAGAAGCTTTAACTAAAATAGAAGGAGCTTTAAATATAAAACCGAGAGATTTCGACAGCAGAGTTTTATTCGGATATTATTATCGAAGCAAAGGCGAAAAACAATTATCCGAAGAAGACTATATTAAAGGCGAAGAACTTTATAACGACATGCTTTCTTATGTTTCAAATAAAAAACAATTGCAAACCGTGTATGATGAACTTGGAATATTGATGATAAGCAGAGCGAGGAACTTATCGCAGCCTAATTATTACGATAACGCTTATAATAATTATATTCAAATGATAAATCTTTTCGGAGATAATGTAATCGCCAGAAAAAGAGCCATGCTTATAAGAATATATCAGGATAATTATAATCAAGTTAAAGCGCTCCAGCAACATATAGACAATTTGAAGAGCGGATATATAGACGATGATGTTTATCCTAAATTGGCGAGATATTTATTAAATAACGATGATTTTTACGGCTCAAGGACTTTGCTTGAAAAAATCTTAAAAAAATATCCATCAAATATTGAAGCTATAGTTGGATATGCAGATTATCAAGCGAGATTAAAACATTATGAGAGAGCGAGAGATATATTGCTTAATACCGCTTTGCCTCTATACGAAAATAATCCTTATCAAAGAGGACGGGAATTCGTATATAATATGCTCGGACAGATTTATTATAATTTGGGAGAATACGGAAATTCGATTAATAATTTCAACGCCGCTTTGTCGATAAATCAAACTTATCCAGACGCTAATTATAATTTGGCTAATTTGTATTTTTATCAGGATAAAGATTACGAAAAGGCGAAAGAACATTATCAGCTTGCTTACGATAATTTGCCACCAGAGTTAAGAGGCGACCAGCTTTTATATAATTTATCATGGATTTATTATTTGAATAATGAATTCGATAGAGCATTCGAAGGTTTCAACGCGTTATTTCAAAAAAATCCAAGCAATAGCGTTGTGTCTTACGCTTTGGGAAATTCTTTGCTTCATTTGGATAGAGCGAATTTAGCGAACGGTTTTTATAGAAACGCTTTGAATCAAATTTTAGCGAGAAGAGAAAGATTAGGAAGACTCGAAATGAGAACGGAAAGCGACTTTTTCCTTTTAAGTTATTTGGCGAGTTTGTATAATAATATCGGAGTCTCTTACGCTTATAATTCCACAGTCGGCAACAATATTCAAAACGAACAAGAGGCTTTTAGAAATTTTGTATTGGCAAGCGAATATTTCGACCAAGTTAGAACTTCAAATATCGATTTGGAAAGAATGGAAAAAAGAACTATTATGCTTGAAAACAATAATATCGGAGTCGCAACCTATAATGTAATGGCTATGCAAGGCAGAAGAAATCTTAAAGAAACAGTAATGATTGACGATTATATTCCAAAAGATATGTATTATGTGAGATAAAAATCATTTTGAATTATTAGAAATTGGAGATGGCGGGACTCGAACCCGCGTCCTACGAAGCGCTCCATATTCGTCTACATAGCGTATCTTATCTTTGAAGTTTCACCTTACGGCTATAAGACAAGCAGAAAAACCGCAAGATTAGTTTGATTATACTTGCAGTCGAGTTCAAACGGCGCTCGATACAAGTTCTATGTGTTTCAACGCCGATAATATAACCCATAGACAAATCATAAAATCAGCGACAGCCTCATTTAGGCTGCAATTGCATATTCGTCTGCAATTATAATTTTGGTATGATATTAACGCGCATACACCTAGCGCGACTATGCAAAATATGACTCAACCATCGCAGTCGAAGCCAGAGCATCCCCTTTCAAAGAACGATATATTTACAATCTATATATATTATAGGAAATTTTTTATAATTGTCAACTATTTTTTAGTGTTGACATTTTTTTTATATATGTTATTATTAATTAAATCCTAAATGTTAATTTTTTAGCGCGGGCGTCGTATAATGGTTATTACCTTAGACTTCCAATCTAAAGATGACGGTTCGATTCCGTTCGCCCGCTAATAATCAAAATAGACTATTTATAAAACTAAAATGCAAACAAGCGTGCTTTTTATGAATAAACTTAAATTTATAGATTTATTTTGCGGTATAGGCGGTTTTAGGGTGGCGTTAGAAAAATATGGATTAGAATGCGTTTTTTCCAGCGATATAGATAGGCATGCCCAAGATTCATATTATAAAAACTTTAAGGAAAAGCCTAACGGCGATATAACTGAAATATCAGAAAAGAAAATACCTAATCATGATATTTTATGCGCTGGGTTTCCTTGTCAATCGTTTAGCATATCTGGAAAACAAGCTGGAATAAAAGACTCAAGAGGTCGTTTATTCTATGAAATAATAAGAATTTCTAATCACCATAAACCAAAAATACTTTTGCTTGAAAATGTTAAAAACATATTAACGGTAGATAACGGAAATGTCATTAAGACAATAGAAACTAAATTAGATGAAATTGGCTATAAAGTAAAAAAGCATATTTTAAACTCCTCATATTTTGGAATTCCTCAATCCAGAGAAAGAGTATATTTTGTGGCTGTTAGAAAAGATTACTCTGAAGTATTAAATAATTATAAAGAACCTAAAATTACAATGAAAAAAATTTTTTTAGAAAAAATTTTAGAAAAAAATCCATCGGAACATTTATTTGTCAAAAGGGACGATATATTTATAAGCAAAAAAGAAGAAAATATTGAAAACGATTTTAAACCTATACGAGTTGGGATTATAAATAAAGGCGGTCAGGGCGAAAGGATTTACAGTCCAAAAGGTCATGCTATAACTTTATCGGCTTACGGAGGCGGCGTTGGAGCGAGGACAGGACTTTATTATACAGAAGACAGAAGAGTAAGAAGATTATCCATAAACGAGTGTAAAAAAATTATGGGATTTTCGATAAATCATGTAGTAAGCGAAGGAATTCAAGGTTATCAACAACTTGGAAACGCGGTTATACCAGATATGATAGGATATATTTGGGAAAATTTAAGGATATCTTAAATGAATGAAAATAATAAAAATGCAATTTTAGGAAGAAATGTAGAGATTCTATTTAAAAATAGCGTGAGGGATAATCCAGATGTAGTTTCTAAAATAAAAACTCATTTTGGCATTGTCGGAGATTTAGACGCTTCTATGCAATCAGGAATATATGGAGAAAAAGCAGATGTTAAAATAGGATTTACTTGCGGGCATAATATAGACGCTAACATAAAAGCCTATAAAAGAAAATTTGCTTTTAATCAATTAACAAGAGCGTCCGTAGATAATTTTTGTAAACATCTAAAAATAGACAATACACATAGAAAGAAATTAAAAAATCTCGTAATTAATAAATCGAAAAATAAAGGCGGTTATTTATTTCCAAAAGATAATATCGAATATTGGAAAAGTTTTTTTGAATTAAAAAAAGAAGAAATAATAAAATGGGCTTTTTCAAAAAATCCGAGCCGAGAAATATTAGTTCTATTTGATAACGATGAAGAAATATTTAGAATATATCCGATGAAAGCCGTTATAAAAAATATATCTAGAGAAATAAAGCACACCAAAGGCGGTTTTGATATAGGGAATTGCGTTTCTTTTCAAAGGAAAGGAGGCAATGGTTCGATATCTAAAAAATATCCTAAAGACGATATAAGACATCCTGGAAATAATATTCAATTAAAGCTAAAAATTAATAAATTTATTCCAGAAATGGAAAAATGCCTATTAGCAAAATATAAGTTATAGAATTTTTATGAGCGATATATTTAGCAAAGAAAAGCGTTCGTATATAATGAAGACGGTAAAATCTTCAAATAATAAATCTACCGAATTAAAACTTATATCCGTATTTAAGAAATATTCTATAAAAGGCTGGAAAAGAAATTATAAAATATTTGGAAAACCCGATTTTGTTTTTTGCGGTAGAAAAATAGCGATTTTTACGGACGGTTGTTTTTGGCATGGTCATAACTGTAGAAATACCGTCCCAAAAGATAACGCTGAATATTGGAAAAATAAAATTAATAGAAATAAAAAAAGAGATTTTGAAGTTAATAAGCATTTGAAAAAAATCGGATGGTCGGTAATTAGGATATGGGAATGCGAATTAAATAAAAATAATAGCGATATTTTATATAAAAAACTAAAAACATTGTTAAAAAATATTTAAATATTAATTAGTATGAAATCCATTACAAAGAAAGCGGAAGAATTATTAAAACGAAGAGACTTGCTTAAATCTTCAATAATTTCGGACGAAAACGAATTAGAAATTTCATTAAAAACATTTAAAGAAAAACTTGAAATATACAGAAAAGAAATTGAAAAAGCGAAAGAGAATAAAGAAAGCGAAGAACATTGCAAAAATATACTGAAAGATTTTTTAAGCGGAGGTTTCAAATATAATTGCAATACTAAAGGAAAAATCGATTTAGTAATAAAATATAAAAACGAAACACATGCGATTATCGAAACTAAAAATTACGACAACAAAAACGAAATGATAAAAGACAACGATTATTATTATAAATCTTTTTATCAGTCGGTTCTTTATTATTATAAAAGCAGAAAAGATTTGAATAAAGATTTTAGCATGAAGCATATAATAATAACGGATTTTTATAATTTGTATTTATTTTTAAGGAGCGATTTTGAAGTTCTTGCGGAAAATAAACAGATAATAAATTTTTTCAATGTTAAGAAAATAGATATTGACAGCAAAGATTTTTATAATTCTTCAAAAACCATACTTGAAAAAATTAACCGCGAAGTTGTAGGTTATAAGATTAATTTATTCGAAGACGATGCGGAATTGATATATAGATTTTTAAGTCCTTATAATATTTGTTCTTTGAAAGCGAATAACGATTTTAATATTATTTCAAACACTTTTTATAGAGAGATTATTTATATGATGGGGCTTGAAGAAAATAAAGAAGGCAAACTTGTTTTGAATAAAATCGACAACACTTTAATCAAACTAACTATGGATATTCTGGACGAAGATTTAAGCCGAGAAGAAAAATTTGAAGAAGCTTTGAAATTGAATATTTTATGGATTAATAGAATTTTATTTTTGAAAATGCTCGAAGCCCAATTAAGAGTTTTTAGGAACGACAATAATTTGCATATTTTAAATCCGAATGAAATTGTCGATTATTCTTTTTTGTATGTTTTGTTTTTTAAGGTTTTGGCAAAAAGCAAGGAAAGAAGAATAACTGAAAATAAGGAAAGCGAATATTATAAACATATTCCTTATTTGAACAGTTCTTTATTCGAGGAAACGGAAAAAGAAAAAATAAATTCCATAACGAAATTAAATAATTCTTTGAAAATGAAAATAATGACGGGAAGCGTTTTGTATAAAGACAGAGATTTTGATAAAAAAGAATTAACATTTTTGGAATATATTTTAAGATTTTTAAACTGCTATATTTTCAATAGCGACAATAACGCGGCAAATATCAATAAAAATACGATAATAAAATCTTCTGTTTTGGGACTCGTTTTTGAAAGATTAAACGGATATAAAGATGGTTCGCATTTTACTCCGCCAGCGATTACAATGTATATGGCAAAATATTCGATAGAAAAAGCGATTTTGAATAAATTTAATAAATATTTTGAAGGCTCGGAATTTAAAAATATCGAAGAGATAAAAAACTGGACGGACGCGAATATACATAAAATTAAAGACGATGTGAAATATATAATAGATTCGATTAGCATAATAGACCCAGCATGCGGAAGCGGACATTTCTTGGTTGCATGTTTAAACGAACTTATAAAAATAAAAAGCTATTTGCATGTTTTATCCGCCGATATTAAAGTGGATATTTTCGATGACGAACTTGTGATTAATTATATAAACGGAACGGAATATAAATATAATATGGAAAAAGGAGAGATAAACGAAACTAAACAAAAAATACAAAAAACTTTATTCGAGGCGAAAAAACATATAATAAATAATCAGCTTTACGGAGTAGATATAAATCCTAATTCGGTAAATATTTGCAGACTCAGGCTTTGGATAGAATTATTAAAATCGAGTTATTATGTGGAAGATAAATCTCTGGGAATTAATAACGAATATATTGATTTGGCAACGCTTCCAAATTTGGAATTTAAAATTCTGCCTGCGAACAGTTTGATAGAGCTTGAAGAAAACGACAGCGATAATAATTTGAAATTGTCTTGGGATAGAACGGAGCTTATAAAAAATATGCGCGATTATTTTAACGCCGATTTTAATAGAAAAAAAGAAATCAGAAAAACGGTTTTGGAATTATTGAAAGAATATTCGGAATATAATATAAAATTGAAAGATTATAATCCTTTCGATATGCTTAAAAGTTATGATTTTTTCGACAGCGGAATTATGTTTGGAATCGATAAATTCGATATCGTAATAATGAATCCTCCGTATTTTCAACTTACGGGAAAACATAAATATTTGAATTATTTTGAAAAAGGCAAAACGAAAGTCGCCGATATTTATCAGCTTTTTATGGAAACGGCTTTAAATAAATTATTGTCCGAAACGGGAATTGTAAGCGCGGTGGTTTCAAATAAATGGATGCGGGCGGGATACGGCGAACGAACGAGAGCTTTTTTGTATAATAACGCTTATGTTTTTGAAGTTATAGATTTGGGGGCAAATTGGTTCGAGTCGGCAACGGTAGATACGAATATTATAACTTATACGAAAGGCAAAGAAAAACAGGAATTTATAGAAGCATATAAAATAAGCAAATGCGATAATATTGAAGAGGAGAAAAAATCTTTTAATAACAATGTGGATTGCCACGCTCGCCAAAAGGCGGGCTTTAGCCTCGCTCGCAATGACGAAAGCGAACAATCTGATAACAATGTGGCTTCAGCCCATTGTGTGCAAGATACAAAAGGACACAAGGGGTTCGCCATAGGCGTCCCTTTGGGAAAACCCCTTGTTATTAGAAACGCAGATAACAATGTGGATTGCCACGCTATCGCTCGCAATGACTGTGGTTTAGCGAATTTTATTTTTCCGAATAAAGATTACGGGGCTTGGATAATTTTAAATAAAATCGAAAAAGATATTTTGGCAAAAGTTCAAAAATTTAAACCTTTGAAAAATTGGAATATACAAATTAATTACGGAATAAAAACGGGATTTAACGAAGCGTTTATAATTAATGAAGAGACAAAAAATAAATTGATTGCGGAAGATAAAAAATCTGCGGAAATTATAAAACCTTTATTAAGAGGAAGAGATATTAAAAGATATTCCTACGATAATAAAGGATTGTATTTGATTAATACTCATAACGGACTTAAAGAAAAAAATATTTTGCCAATCGACATTAATAAATATAAAGCGATTAAAAAACATTTGGATAAATTTTATTCGGATTTGGAAAAGCGTTATGATAAAGGCGACACTCCTTACAATTTGAGAAACTGCGCTTATTTGGAAGATTTTGAAAAACCTAAAATTGTTTGGGCAAGCGTTGGAGAAAATGAATATTCGTATATTGAAAAAGGAATTTATTTATTAGATACTAATTATTTTTTAGTTTGCGATAATGAAAATATTTTAAAATATTTGATTGGAATATTTAATTCAAAATTATTTTTATTCGCTTTATCATACAAAGATACTCCATTGGGAGAAGGCGGAGCTTGGAGGCATTATAAATACAATTTAGAAAATATGACTATTCCCGAAGTCGATAAGAAAACGGAAAATAAAATCGAGAATTTGGTTGAGAAGATAATTGAGAAAAAGCGAAGTGAGGTTGATAGTTCGGAGGAGGAGAGGGAGATTGATTGGATTGTTTATGGGTTGTATGGTTTGACGGAAGAGGAGATTAAAATAATTGGAAATAAGAATTAAATTTTATTTTGTAATTAAAGCTTTTCAATTTCTTCAATACTTAATCCCGTTATCTCACTTATAAGGTTAATATCCATATTCTTATTTCTCATTGTTTTTACCATTGAGATTGCTTTATTTTTTTCGCCTTCTTTTATTCCCTCTTCTCGCTCTGTTAATAATTCTGCCTTATGGAAATAGCCTTCCCATTCTTTTTTTCGATAGGCGTTTATCAATGGGTCGCTTTCAATAAAACTTTGACATCTCTTTTCTACTTCTTCAAAAATATTATTTTCTTTTATTAAATTTGACATATTCTCCCCCTTAAAAAATTTTATCCAA
>NZ_JBNMIZ010000035.1:0-16110 GCF_050873525.1 Brachyspira sp.
ATATTGCATTAAATATTTTATTATGTTTATCAATTAGCCTAAAATCATTTAGGAATATTTTATTTTATTCAAAAAAATTAAAAGTAATTATATTTGAAAATATATTTTTTATATATTTATTAAAATTATTAAAAAATTGGAGTTTATAAATGATTAATTTAAACAATTTGATAAAATCTCGTATAAACATTATACAGATTATAAGCTACGAAAATATGATAGTAGACGGAAAGGTTGCGGCGGCGGCTCGCGAACTAAAAAGGAACTGGTATAAGTGGAATTGTTCTTCGGGGCTTAAAAGATTCAACGGAAAGAAATTTGATATTATCGAAAATATGGAAGATAACCGAGCGATTTTGGATTGGTATGAAAGCGATGAGGCTAAAGATTCCATTTTGATTTTGGAAGAATTTAATTTGCAGTTGGAAAATAACGCTTTTTTAATAAGCAAAATGAGAGATATTGCAGCGAAAAATTATACCGACAGAAGTTTAATAATGCTTCAAACGAGAAGACAGCTTCCCTCCGAACTCGATAAAGATGTTTATATTGAAGAGTTGGATTTGCCTAACGCGGAAGATTTAAAAATTATATTTAACGAAGTATGCAAACATTATAGCGTAAATCCCGAAGGAAACACTCAAAAAATAATAGAATCGGCTTTGGGTTTAACGATTATGGAAGCTCAAAGGGCGTTTTCAAAAGCGATAGTTCAAACGGGACAATTAACCGAAAAAGAAATTTCAATAATAATACAGGAAAAAGAAAATATAATTAAAAACAGCGGGCATTTGGAATATTATCATCATAACGAAACTTTGGACGATGTCGGCGGACTCGATATTTTGAAAGACTGGCTAAAAAGAAGAGGACGCGCTTTCGAGGACGAAGCTAAAAAATACGGGCTTGAAATTCCGAGAGGAATACTTTTGCTCGGAATACCGGGAACTGGAAAAAGTTTATGCGCGAAAGCGGTTGGCTCGGCTTGGCAGTTTCCTATAATAAAATTGGATATGGGAAAAGTTTTCGCGGGAATTGTCGGCGAATCGGAAAGCAATATAAGAAAAGCGTTGAAAATAGCGGAAGCGGTATCTCCTTCGATTCTTTGGATTGACGAAATTGAAAAAGGACTTTCTGGAATGGCGTCTTCTGGTTCTACGGACGGCGGAACTACTTCGAGAGTATTGGGAACTTTTTTAACTTGGATGCAGGAGAAGAAAAAACCCGTATTTGTTGTGGCGACTGCAAATAATATATCGGGGCTTCCTCCAGAACTTTTAAGAAAAGGAAGAGTTGACGAAATATTTTTTGTCGATTTGCCGCTTAAAGAAGACAGAGAAGAGATAATAAAAATACATTTGAAGAAATTTAGAAGAGATTATAAGAATTTCGATATTTCAAAAATAGCGGAGACTTGCGAAGAATTTTCGGGAGCGGAAATAGAGGAAGCGATAAAAGAGGCTTTATTTAAGGCTTTTGACGAAAATAAAGAAATTTCAACGGAGCATATAATAGAGGCAATGAAAAAAACTTACCCTATTTCAAAAACTATGAAAGAGAATATAAGCGATATGAGAAGATGGGCTAAAGCTCGCGCCGTTTTGGCTTCTTCAAATTCTTGGAAAGAGGATGAAAAATCGAAAGATAAACCTATTCCTCAATTAAAACAAGAAATTAATAACCCGTTCATTGAATAAAATTTAACAAAAAGGATTTAGTAAATGAAAAAGATTTTTTATTTTTTTATTTTTATTGGTATTATGTATATAATATACGAAATAATATTATATATAATTAATAATCCAGAGATTATAGTTATATTCTTAATTGCTTTTTTTATTATTATATTTTTATGTAGCCTTATAAAAAAGGAGAATATTAAAAAAAGAAATTCATCTACAAATAGTAGAAAATTTAATTCCGTAAATAAAAAATGCAATCAATCATCTAAACATAATGCAAAAAATAACAATAATAGTGAAGTTACTCGTCATTTAATAGGTAAGGCTATCGAGTTAGGTTTAACTGATAAAGCATTTGAATATGGTAAGGAATATTTAGTAAAAAAATTTATAAATAAACCAAAAACAAATGAAACTTCCTTTCAAAATGATTATGAAGTATATAGTGAAACCAAAAACGGTGATGAAACTAAACAATATAATGAAAGTCAAAATAATAATAAAAATATTAATAAAAAAGTTGGGACTGCTTATTTGGAATGTATAAAAAAAATAAAGGATATAAGAGATATTATAAAAGATTTCGATTATTCTGATAATAAAACTTATGGAGAAGAAATTTTAGATATAGAAAATAATATAAATAAAGAATTGAAAATTATAGATAATGTAAGTGTTAATATAGCTGAAGTAAACAAAGTAATAGATAGAATTAATATCATATACAGAAATGCTTACAATAAGAAAAATAATGTATCTTCGCTTTCTTATGTAATGGAAACAGATGAGGAAGATATTGATTTGATAAATAAAATCGATATTGATAATTTATAATTTTGTAAAAGGAGAATAAAAATGCAAGAACAAAGAATAACGGTAACGATTAACGAGGACGGAAGTTTGAATGTGAAAACTGACGGAATCAAAGGAGAGGCTTGTTTATCGGAAGTGGAAGAAATTTTAAACGAACTTGCCGATATAAAAGAAGTTAAGAAAACTGACGAGTATTATCAAAAAGTTAATATGAGTCAAAAAAATATTAATATTCAAAAATAAAAATAGGAGAGAAAAAAATGAGTTGTTTAGTAAAAACTGCTACACCTTTTATAAGCGAAGAAATACTTTTGGAAGCTTTGGAAAAATGCGGATGTAAATACGAAATAAAAAACGATAAAATTTATATTCCCGCTTTGCATATGTATAGAAACACATATTTTAAATTTGTAAACGGAAAATATATTTTAAACCATGACAGCTATAATAACGAAATATATTCTTTTATTGCTAAAGTGGAAAAATCTTATAATAATGTTTACGAAATAAAACTTAAAGAAGAAGCGGAAAGACTCGAAAGAGAGAGACTCGCTTATATAGAATCTCAAAAGAAAGCGATAATGGAAAAAGCGAAAGCCAAAGGCTATAGAGTTATGGAAGTAAAAAAAGACAATAAAATCCAGCTTACTTTGGTTAGAGAAGTGAGATAAAAATTGATTTAAGATTATTAAGATTGAAAAAATAAAATGCGGCTCGCTCATATTAATAATAATTCGAGTATATACGGTTTCGGAAACACATTTGCAATTTGGATGCAAGGATGCAGTTTGAAATGTAAAGGCTGCTGGAATAAATCGATGCATGATTTTGAAGGCGGCTTTTATATAAAAACCGAAGATTTAATAATTCAAATAAAAGAGGCTATTAATAAATATAATATAAGCGGAGTTTCTATACTTGGCGGAGAACCTTTAGAGCAGTTCGAAGAATTATTAAAATTAATGAAACTTATAAAAGAATTGAATCTCGGAATAATACTCTATACGGGCTACGAAAAAGAGGAAATTAAATCGAGCGGAAAAACTGAAATTTTTGATTATGCCGATTTGCTAATTTCTGGGCGATATATTGAAGAGAGACGAAATATAAATAATCATTTGTTCGGTTCGGATAATCAAGTTATGGATTTTTTAACCGACAGATATAAAAACGAAAAGATTATTAACGGCACTTATGTCGAAATTGATATTGACGAAAGCGGAAGAATCGATATGTATGGTTATCCCGATGATTTTTTTGATGTTGTGAAATGATTTTATATAATTAAAATTCTGGCGGGAATTTTTTTACTCTGTTTATAAATAAAAACTCTATCAAACTTCGCGTGCGGGTTAATAGAAAATACGACCATAATTCTATCGAACTTTGCCCAGTCGTGCGACTTTTTATTTCTGATTCGGGAATTTTTACTACTTTCGTTATATTGGAATTCAAATTAATTTTTATTTCCGCCTGATAATATCCGTTAGTCAAAGAAAATTTCGGAAGCATATCATGGACTATACAGTTTCTAATATTTTGAAGTGTTTTCGCCAAATTGTATTCGTTATGGGGAAGCATTTTATAATAGCCGACAATAGAAATTAAAATTCCGATATTGCATTGAGCCAAATCTTCGACATTCGTAATTTTTTCGTAATAAGGTTTTCCGTCTTTAGATTTCTTCACCGATATAAAACCGTCTTCGTTAATTTTTTCTTCCAAAAGAATCATAAGAGACTGCTCGAACATACTGCCAGCAAGAGTGCAGCTCGCTTCAAAATATCCGAGATAATAATTTTGATGAACTTGATAAAGAAGTTTTATCATATGTTCCAATCTGTCGGTATTTATTTGTCCGACATGCATTCTTTTATACTGCAAGGCTTTTCTTCTGCATTCGGCTTTTTCCAAAAATTCTTCGTTATATCTTTCTTTTAAAGTAAGTTTAGGCTGTTTTGTATTATTAGTATTTTTCATCAAAAATATTCCAAACAAAAAGTATAGATTTGTATTTTATAATAATTATCGAATTTGACAAGATTTATAGTTAATAATAAAAATATTAATTATCGATTATAAATCAATTTCTTTTTTGAAATAACCTGCTTCAAACCTTCTTTTGCCTGCGAATCTCCGCCGTTATAACTTAAAGCGTTTTTGTAGCTTTCTTCGGCATTATCGAGTTCGTTCATTCTGAAATAGCATTTTCCCAAAGCCAAATTTATTTCAAACATATCTTTTTTATCCGTTGCTATATTTAAAGCTTCGTTGTAGGCGTAAATTGCATCGTTATATTGAAGTCTCCTGTATGAAAACGCTCCGTAAAGTTTATAATTTTCGACTTTTGGCGACATTTCAATTAAGTGTCTGTAATAAACGGACGCGTCATTATATGCCGATATTTCTTCCATCATAGAACATAAAGTTACCCATGCCGTTTCTCTCACTAAAGTAGTATTATTTTCATCGTTTGCCGCAATTAATAGAGATTCTTTCGCTTTATCGTAATGTCGAGTTTTATGATAAAGTATTCCGCCTCTGTATATGCTTTCTCTGTCTTTAGGATATTTCGCTAAAGTATAATCGTAATAATTCACCGCTTCGTTATTGTTTCCAATAGATTCGTAATAAATTGCTAAAGTTCTGCTCGGGAATGCGTTTCCGATTCCTTCTCTAATAGAATTTTCAAGCAGTCTAATTCCTCTGTCCGAATTGCCGTAATATAATTCCAATTCTCCGAGTCGCGGCATAAATATTAAATTATTCGTTTCAATCGAAAAAACCTGCTGATAATATTTTAAAGATTCAAAATAAGATTTTTTTCTGTAAGTTATATCGCCGAGCCGTTCCAAAGCCGTTATATATAAATCGTCTTTCTTATCGACTATCAATATTTTTTTATAATTCGCTTCCGCTTCTTTTAGCATTGCGCCTTTATAATAAGCGTTCGCAAGCATTCCAACCGCTTCGTAAGTGTTTTCGTAATTTTTAATTTTCGTTAATCTCAAATAATATTTAATCGCTTTATCGTAGGCGTTTTCTTTTTCGTATAATTCTCCGAGCGATAAAATCGTTTCGACATCGTTCGGATTCTGTTCCAAAATTTGTTCGTAAACTTTTTTTATTGAATCGTAATCTTCCGTCTGCTGATAAACTCTAACAAGTCTGCCCGCCGAGTCCGACTGCATTTTTGAATTTGCCAAACTTTTCAAATACATTTCTATCGCGCTGTCGGTATCTCCAGATATTACATAAATGTCGCCCAAAATATTTGCCGCTTTATCCGCATATTCTCCCTTGCTCGTTCTAACTAATTTATTTAAAGTGTCGTAAGCTATATTTTGCAGTCCTTCGTTTAAAGCTATTATTCCCACATAAAACATAGCTTCGTCATTTTCTTCCTGTCTTAAAACTCTTTCATAATAGCCTTTCGCCAAACGAGGCAAATCTCTATCCATATAAAACTGTCCCAATGTGAGTAGGGTAGGGATATAATTAGAGTTAACGGTTAAAGCTTGTTCCAAATAATATAAAGCCTGTTCGGGCATTTCGCTTTTCAAATAAGAAATTGCCATATTATATTTTAATCGTTCGTCCAAATATAAAGAATTAGTCATATTATTAAACAGATTAATCGCGTTTAAATAATCGCCCGTTTCGTTATATATTTTTCCAAGAAGTATATTCGCGTCATATTCTTTTTTGGGGTCGATAGTCGAACTGATTTCTTTTTTTAGAATCGATTTCGCTTTTCCGTAATCTTTATTATTATAATATTCTTCGGCTAAAGTATATTCGTCTATGATTTTTGGATTTAATCTTATTTTTCCCTGAACTATCGCGATATTCAAAGAAACTATCGATATGATTCCTAAAGCTCCGATGCATAAAATAAACATGACGGTTTTTAAGTTTTTGTATTTTGACAATTTTTTATAATATGTCTTCTTCTTGTATGCCATCTAAAATCCCGTTAATAAATTTATAAGAATCTTTATCTCCAAATATTTTCGCTATCTCCACCGCTTCGTTTATAATTATAGGTTTTGATATTTTTTCTTTCAAATAAATTAAACTATAAATCGACATTCTTAATATTGATTTATCCACATATTGAATTCTTTTTATATCCCAGTTTTTAGAATATTTTTCAATTATTCCGTTTATTCTTTCCAAATTATTTATAGTTCCTTCGATAAGTTCTTTTGCAAATTTTTTTACCGAATCGTTTATATTTTTATCGTCATAATCGAAATATAAAATTTCTTCAATATTCATTTCGCCTTTATTCATTTCATAAGCGTATAGCGACATAACGGCGTATATTCTCGCTTGAGTTCTATAACCGTAATTCGACAAATCCAAATCTTTAACTTTATCTTTTGATTTAACCAATACTTTTTTCTTTAAGGCTTTTTTCGGTTCTATAGTTTCCGTGTTAGTCGCTTCTTTAATATTATTTATATTATCTGGCATATTTTACCTAAAATTAAATAAAAATTAAAATCTATAAAATAAATTCCGCTTTTTATATTTTCGGAATATTAAAGTATAAAATAGAATTTCAATAAGATTATTATATATTATATTTATAAAAAATGAAGTTTATATTATTTTATTTTTTATAGATTAAAGTATTGACATTTTTTATTAATAATGAATGTATGTAGTTAAAATAACTTCTTTATTTATTTTGGTATATATGCTTTATATTATAATATCAAGCTACATTTCAATATTTAATTTTATTAAATAAAAAAGATATATTTTATAAAAAATAAAAAAGTTAGCTACTTTCTCCATCATATCCTATGCCAAGCATTTTCTTTTTATTTTCAATTTGTTTAGCTTTTTCTTTAATATGCTTGAGTGCGGGTATAGGCTTATGACTTATTTTTATTTCTTCTTCGAGTTCATCGATTTTACCAGCGTCTTTTGCAGCCATAGCTTTTATAATATCCACAATATCATCTATTTGCTCCACTCCTATGGCAACGCCACCAGTAACATTTGCAATCCAAGAGAAAAATTCATCATCGTTGAGCCTTGATACGCGCTTACTAAAATCCCCTATATCAACATTATATAAGTCGGATATGCTTCTATAATCTCTAGTTTTACCACAAAATACAGTATTTATTGTAACTTTTGAATTATAAAGTTTTTTAGTTAATTCAAAATAATCATATCCGCTATTGCATTCGTTTGGTTCGTGTGATTTTGCATCACCAAATAATACTATTGAACGAGTATTGATTTCATTCCAATTCATATTTAGAGCATCGTTAAGAGCGTCTTCTACCGCTTCCTCCCAATCAATTCCGTTTCCAATAGGGGTAGAATCAATAAAATTTGCCAACGATTCTATATCAACACTAATCTTATGTGTTTTTGTAATGTATGGATTTCTATTTGGTTGAAAATAATGCGGATACGCCCCATGGTCTAAATAAAACACTATGCCTATGCGTAAGTTTGGGATAATTTTAATTAAAACTTGACATAATTCTTTAAATTTTTTTCTCAATGTTTCTCTGTATTCATACATAGAATCCGTAAAATCTCCAATCAAAACCAAATCTAATCCTTTATTTTCTTGTCTTTTTTGGCGCATTTGCTTTTTGATAGAATCTTGATTTACAATTTTATTTACTTCGGCTTTTTTCTTTATAGATTCTAAATCTAAAGGTTTTATAGGTTTAGAATCCGACTTTTTGACTATGCCACCGCTTGGCTTTTTTAAAGTGGGTAGATTAAGTTTGTTGAGTTTAGAATCTTTATTTTCCATTGCTTTTCTCCTTTGTTTTATTTATCATTTTGCTTAAACTTTTCTTTATTTTCATAATAAGTTTTATCGTATTGGGCTTTCTTATTTTCGTCTTGTAGGATTTCCCAAATTTCATTAAGTTTTTTAAATTTTTCTTCGGCTTCTTTATTTCCAGAGTTTCTATCTGGGTGATATTTTTTAGCCATTTTCTTCCATCGCTTTTTAATTATATCTATTGTTATATTAATAATATTATCATACTTTTCAAATTCTTCTTCAAAGAAAAATTTATAATAATCAAACCATTCTCCAGCATCAGTTTGGCTATCATCACTTTGGGAATTACCCGAAAAATCATTAAAAATATTTACCATATCAATATAGCCTTGACAATATGCCAGACCCTCTACGGATTTCCTATACGATTCTGCAAAATAATGCGATTTATAGTTTTTATCCGCTTCGGCAATGCAAGTTTCTATTTTTTCAATCCAAGCGTCAAAAAGATTACCCGAAGATTCGGAATGTTCTTTAATGCCTTCATATTGGGTTTTTAATTCTTCGTTTGTTTGGCTAATTTCATCTATAGGGACAGAAAAACCTTTGAAAGTTCCGCTAGCATATTTTTCGTCCAATTCTTTAAATTTCTGTAAAGTGTCTTCGAGTGTGCCTATACCTACTCTTATGGTTTCTTTTACGACAATTTTAGCTTTTCTACCATCTTCGCTATCGTCAAAATTGATATTGTCCAATGTCTCGCTCATAGCGTCAATATCTGCCATTTTTCTATCATATTCTTTAATTTTTTCATTTAGTTTTGCTTCTATTTCAACTCTTTCTTCCTCCCACTTGCTTTGTTTTTCTTCAAACTCTTTGCGTAATGTTTCCTCTTGTGTGGCAAAGTTTGATTCTTTTGTTTTTAAATCTTCCCACCTTTTCTTAATATCTGCCTCATTTATTTTGCATTCCTTTTCTCTTGTTTCTAAATCCTTAATTTTATCTTCATATTCTTTTTTGCTCGATTCTGCCTCTTTATATTTTTCATCATATTTTTCTTTTGATTTTTCCGCTTTTTCTTGGGCATTCTTTGATTTTTTCTCTCTTTCTTTTATATTTTCGCGTTCATTTTTAATATTTTCTCTTTCATCATCTAAATCCCTATCTTTTTTATTTAATCGCATTTCATCTTTCTTTATTTCTTCTGAACGAATATGCAAAGTAATTTCTTCTTTACGATTGGCTTCTATTCTTTCATCTAAATCATTCTTGCTTTTGTTTAAGTATTGTTCTCTTTCATTTAGGAAGAGTTCTTTTTCTTGGAGCTGTGATTGAAGTTTTTGATTTTCCTCAACCTTCTTTTGAAATTCTTTAACCTCAATGTTGAAATCCTCTATCAAAACTACCGCTCTTTTTTCTATAGCTATGGTTTTATCTAAATTGCGTTCAGTTTTTTTGAGTTTTTTATTTTGCTCTCGCTGTTGGATTTTTCTCTTTTTGTAGTTAAATAAATCAAGAAATGACACAATTATTAAATTTCCTTAATAATGAATTTTTAATATTCTATCAAAATTTTCACAATTTGTAAATAGTATAAATTATTAAGTAATGTTTTACCTCATGTAAAAATAAATCCACCATAGTTTAGTATGTGGTAGTTTTTTGTGTAGCGTCATTATTAGCCAATCCATATAAAAAGCCAATGGAAAACAATAAATTCTCTATTGGCTTTAATTTTTACGCCTTTTAACAATTATTAAATCATCAAAAAACTATTATTTTTGCTGTTTGATAGATTCTACTATAGCGTCCATTTCGCCTATATTCGCTTCTTTCATAGAAGAAGATACAGAAACTTGAGCGTCTAGCACTTCAGATTGTTTAAGATTATTTTCTATATACTCTTGCATCAAAGCGTCCCGAAGGTTCGCATTCAAAATTAAATACTTTCAAAGACGGATTTAGAATACTTTGGACTATAATTTATTTACTAATGACTGAAAAACCGTTATTATTTTTTAATACGATAAGTTTAATATTTTTGTCTATAGGATTATTTTTAGGAATAGGAATAACTATAGAATATTTTGAGACTTTAAGAGTGGATAGATTTCCGACTGCGATATTAACTATATGTTTGATAATATTATCGGGCTTATCATTTTCAATAGGACTTTTAATGAACGCTATAAGTAAAGTTTTAAGCGAGAATAGAAGATTTAAGTATAATTCGATTAAGTAATTTATAAATAGATTTCTAATAAAAAGATATTATATTTTTTAAAATTCTACTTTATTATCTAAACAAAATTTTATAAATATATTAAAAATTAAACTATTATTTGTTAATTATTCATTTTATAACATTTATATTTAACCTTAAACCTTACAATCTGTTTTTAATATTATAAAATCTAACAAATTATAAAAAATCTGCACTTGAATTTTTAATATTATTAATATACAATTATAAAATATGGAAATAAACGATTCTACAAGAAGCGCCTTGATTAGAAAAGGCAACGAACTATTTAATCAAAACGATGTTGACGGAGCTTATCGATGTTATATAACTGCCTCTTATTTCGGAGGAATAGAAAAAATCGCCGATTATTATAATTTCGATAAAAAAAATCCTATAAGAGCGATGCAATTATATAAATTTATTTTGAAAGAAGATTCTAATTTGGGCGGAAATGTGAGAGCAAAAAAGAAATTGGATATTCTCGCTCAATCGGTTGTGAAGGTTTTAAGAAAATGGCTGAAAGAAGACGAAACTTATAATAATTCGGATAAAAAAATAAATTCCGAAAATAACGATAATAATATAGAAGATTTAATTTAACGAATAATTTTTATAATTTTTACAAGCAGGAGCTTCCGCTTATGGAAAAGAAAAATACAAAAAAGAAAAACGATAATTTAGTCGAAAACGAACTTTTATCTTTATCTTCCAAATTTTCAAAAAACGACACTTTGGTTATAATATTGGCGGCTGGACATGGAAAGAGAATAAGAAGCTCGACTTCAAAAATGCTTCACAAGATTTGGGGAGTTCCGAGTATAGAGAGAGTTCGACTCGCTGTTAGCAACGGAATTCCTAAAAGCAATGTTACGATAGTTGTCGGAATAAAGGCTTTGGATGTGGCAAACGCGGTTGGAAAGCAGCCGAATACGATTTTCGCCTATCAGGAATCTCAAATGGGAACTGGACATGCCGTTAGAATCGGACTCGAAAAAAGCGATTTAAAAAATATAAAATACTGCTATGTGATATATGCCGATTTGGGATTAATAGATTCAAATACGATGAAAGAATTTAAAGAAGAATTCTTAAAATCAAAATCCGATATGATAGTAATGACGGCTTTATATGACGGACCGAAAGGAAGCAATTATTACGGAAGAATATTAAGAAGCAGAGGATTAACCTCCGAAGGCAAACCGAGTAAATATAAAAAAGCTCAAGGAGAGGTTGTCGGCGTCATAGAATATAAAGATATTCTTTCTATGGGCGATGAAGATAAACTTTTTAAAACTTATAAAGATGAAAAATTTTCTTTTCATAAAGACGAACTTCTTGAAGATTTCAACGAATATATCGTGGGAATATACGGATTTAGAACCGAGCCTTTGCTTAAATTAATTTCCGAAATAAAATCGAATAACGCTCAAAAAGAATTTTATTTAACCGACTTGATAGAAATATTTTTGAATAATGATTTTTCAATTTCAACTTATATTCCAAAAGACAATAAAGTGGTTTTGGGCTTCAACGATAAAACAGTTCTTAAAGAAATGGAATCAATCGCAAAATCGAAAGTATATAATAAATTAAAAAATATTATCACAATATACGATTCGGAAGATTTCTTTATAGACGACAGCGTGGTTGAAGAAATTTTAGAAATAGATAAAGACGAAAAACCTTTGGATATTTATATTGGAAAAGGAGCTTATATTGGAAAAGGCGTCAAAATCAATTACGGCGTTTTTATATCAAACGGAGCGCGGCTCGAAGGAAATATACAACTTGGCGAAAACGCTTTTATTGGCGATAATGTTTTGCTTTCATGCTTGGAAAAACAAAAACTTATTTTAGAAAAAAATGTTAAAATATATTCTGGAAATCAAATCAGAGGAAATGTATTTATAGGCGAAGGAACTATTTTGGAGCGAGGCGTAAATATAACGGGAAGCGATAATCATCCTACGAAAATAGGGCGAGATGTCCTAATAAAAGGCGTTAGTTATTTATACGGTTCTATTGTTGACGACAGCGCTTATATAGAGCATTGCATATTTTATTATTCTCATATAAAAGCGATTAAAGACGATAAAGGAAATATAATTAAATGCAGATTTATAAGACCGAAAGAAGAGGGAATCGAATCGGTTATTAAAATAGAAGATGGAAAAAAGAAATCAAAAAATAAAACAAAAAAGAAAAAATAATAATTTGAATAATATAATTATAAAAATTTTCGTCCTTTTATTTTCAATATTTTTAGTATTAAACGGACAATACGAAAAAGATATAAAAAAAGACGCTCCGCCTTTGTCGAAAGAATATATAAGATTAAGCGGTTTTGAATCTTTATCGACTTGGGCTATCGCTTCTCTTAATAAAGAAACTCACATAAGCGAGATTTTTGCCGATTCCAAAGATAATATTCATTTCGTTTATTACGATAATATTTTGAAAACTCCGATTTATGTTAATGGAAAAGACGGAAAATTTAACAGAACGATTATTGATAAAAATAGAGATATTGGAAGTTTGGTAAGTTTGGCAACAAATTCGGAAAACATGCATATTTCTTATTTGAAGAATAATAAAATCTGGTTTGCAAATAATAATTCGGGCTATTTCAATAATTATCCGATGGATTTGAAAGAAAATCAAAAAATAGTCGATTTGAAATTGGTGGTTTCCGCTTTCAATTCTCCGATTCTTTTTTTTATAGATAGCGGAGGAATTTTATATATTTCGAGATTCTATAGAGATAATTTTTTTTCCGATTTAATTTATACGAATAAAATAATCGACAAAATTTATCCCGTTGCCGAAAAAGACGGATACGCCGTTTATATAAAAGAATATCAAACCGACAATATTTTTTACGCATCGAGAAAGACAAATACGGCTTTCAGATTTTTCGATAATAATTCGATTGTGACGAACGCCAATTTATATTCCGTTAATTATGAATCGCATAATAGATTTAGCATAATTTATACTTCCAAAGATAATAGAAATTCCATTGACTACAGAAGATTTTATGACGGCGTTTTTACGGAAGGAAATATAATAACGGAAGACGAAAATATAATCGCTTTTGATTCCGTTTTAGATTATGCGGCGCAAAATGTAATTTTTTATATGAAAGAAAATGGCAGCAAATATATATATATGGACGAGCAGACTATAGATTTGTCTTTTCTTGGGACGAGCAGCGGAGATATTAGAATCGTGTCGGCAAGGTATCCTTATTTTTATATCGTTTATTATAACGATTTATTTAAAGAATTGAGAGTAAGCAAATTAAATATTAGCGATATTGAAAAATATAAAAAAAGACGATAATTAATTTATAGTTTATAATTTATATTATGATTTATATACAATAATTAAAATTTAACGAAAGAGGAATTTTTATGAGCGAAGATTTGAAAGTATCTTATTTTGAAAAAAATCCGAGAGTTTGTCCCGTATGCGAAACGGAATTCTATCATGAAATGCTTCTCACTGGCGGCGGAAGATTAATCGCGGGCGAGCTTAGAAACGATTTGAGAAGAACTTACGAAAAAAGCAAAAAATACGGAGCGGTTTATCCTTTAATATATGTGGTTGCCGTTTGTCCGAGCTGTTTATACGCTTCTTTTAGCGAGGATTTTTCGCTTCTTAATAAAAAATCGATTGACGATATTTTGGATACGAAAGACGAGAGAAGAAAATATATGGAAGAATTTTTCGGACATCATATTAATTTTGAATTAAACAGAGATTTATATTCTGGAGCGGCGAGTTATTTTTTGGCTCTGGACGGATATTTTTATCATGATAAAGAATTAGCGCCGACTTTGAAAAAGGCTCTATGTTCTTTAAGATTATGCTGGGTTTTGGAAGATTTATCGAAAGAAGTTCCTAATGAAAATTACGATAGACTGATTCCGTTTTTTCAATATAAAGCGAGCGAATTATACGCCGAAGCTATAGAATTCATGCAAAACGGAAAAGAAAGTTTTGATAAAATAAAATCTTTCGGTCCCGATATAGACAATAATTTTGGATACGAAGGAATGCTTTATATGGGGGCTTTACTCGGTTTTGACGCTTCAAAATTTATTCCCGACCCAACGGTTAAAGCGAATACTTTGGTTCAGGCAAAAAGAAAAATAAGCAAAGTTTTCGGTTCTGGCAAAAGCAGTAAATCGAAACCTTCCGCACTTCTTGAAAAGATTAAAGAACTGCATTCGAGCATATCGGAAGAATTGAACGAATTAAACGAAACTTACGGAATGAACTTGAATTAAAACTGTTTTTATTTTATAATATTAAAATGAAAAAGTTAAATTATTATCTTTTATCCGAATTCCTTACTCTTTTTTTCGGTTCTTTATTTCTGTTTGTGGTTTTGGTAACTATCGCGGATTTAAGCAGTAAATTATCCTATTATACGGAACATGCCGAATATATGAATTATTTTATAACTTATCATATAGCGAGAATTCCGCATAATATGTATTATATATTTCCAGTTTCGCTTATGTTTTCTTCCACTTATGTTTTGGGAACTTTTGTAAAAAATAAAGAAATGCTTGCCGTTCAAAATTCGGGCATAAGTTTGTTTAGATTTTCATCTCCCGTTTTTATAATAGTAATAATTTTATGTTTATTGCTCGTTCTTTTTTGGCAGTTTGTGGCGGCTCCATCGAATAAAATTTCATTTGAAGCAGACGATAAAGGAAGAGGGCGAACTACAAGCGACGCGAGCGGAACTTGGAATATTTTTGGCGGAAACAGATATGTTTATTTTATAGATAATTATTCTTACAGCGGCGAATATATGACTAACGCGATAATCATAAGATTAAAAGAAAGTGGCGGAATAGAAATGCGATTATCCTCTCCTTATATAGAATGGGATAGAGAAGAAAGAAAATGGTATGCCGAAAGCGGAATATTGGCGAAATTTGATGAAAATAATAATATAACCGTTGAAGAAGTCAAACATTATCCTTTGGATGTATTGGAGCGCCCCGAACATTTTGGACAGAGACCGATTTTGGATACTATGAGTTTAACGGAAGAGATGAGACTAATTAAGCTTCGTAAAGAGGTTCATATGAATACGGCGCTTTTGGAAACCGATTTGCATTATAGAATTTCTTATTGTTTTTCGGGTTTTATTATCGTTCTTCTTGCCTCGTTATTTTCAAAATTTTCAACTCACAGCGTTTTGGTTGTAAGTTTGGTAATGGTTATAGTCGTGGCTTTGCTTTATTATTCCGTTCTAATGATATTTAGGTCGATGGGAGACGGCGGAGCTATAAATCCTTTAATTGCCGCTTGGATGCCGAATATTATATTCGCTTTTCTTTGTATATTGGCGTTTAAGAAATTTTATTAATAAAAGTCTTGACAAAATTTTAAAACATTGTATAATTCTAAAATAACCGAAAATAAAAATTTCGGACTTTTGCGGTTTAACGGAGATAAATTCTCATGAAGAACAGAACAGAACAGAACAGAACAGAACAGAACAGAACAGAACAGAACAGAACAGAACAGAACAGAACAGAACAGAACAGAACAGAACAGAACAGAACAGAACAGAACAGAAC
>NZ_JBNMIZ010000036.1:0-15496 GCF_050873525.1 Brachyspira sp.
AAACATAATCAAAAAACTTCAAAAAGTTACATCATATTTTTTATTCAATATATTCCGTTTATTTACGATATTTAAAAAAGAACTTTAAATTAAAAATATAAAATAAAATAATTAATCATATAAAAAGCGTTTATTATGAATGAAAATATTTTAGTCATAGAATATAGAAACGAACTTGTTGAAAAAATAACCGATATTTTAAAAGAAAGACATTATAATCCTATTCCGACAAAATCGCGCTCGAAAGGAATCGAAATTGCAAACGAAAGTTCCATAGATTTGATAATCCTTGACGCCGATATTGGAGATTCTCAAGGATTGCAGTTGCTTGAAACTTTTAAAAACGAAGAAAACACAAAAGGAATTCCCGTTATTCTATTAAGCACGCCTTACAGAAAAATGGAATTCATAGAAGAGGCAATTGGTTTGGGAATAGACGGTTTAATATTCACTCCTTTTGACGAAATGGAATTTATCGCTTCGGTTAACGGAGCTTTGAAACTAAAAAAATTATTTGTAGAAAATAATAAATTAATCAAACAGAATGATAATATTGAAGACGAATTAAATAATCTTAAAGATGTTTCGGAAGAACATTATAAATCTTTTAAAGAGGCTCAAAAAAAATATGACGAGTTGCTAAATTACGATTTGGAAACGGGACTCGACAATAAAAAAGAATTCTACAAACAATTTAAAAAATTTGTTTTTGAAAGCGTTCGGCATGAAGATACGATTATATTGTCATGTTTTTGTATTGACGGACTAGAAAATATAATAAACGAATTCGGAATAATGGCGGCGGAAGAGATAATTCTTCAATTTACAAAAGTTTTGAAAGACGCGAGCAGAGAGGAAGATTTAATTGCTCGTTTGGGAAATAACGAATTCATAGTGGCATTTAAAAGAATGGATGTTAGATTATACGATGAAAAAGTCGAAGAGATAAAAAATTTAGTCGGCAAAAACGAACTCGATTATAACGGAATGCTTATAAAATATACAATGTCGGCGGGAATATCCTACACGGCTTACAGAAAAACTTATCATTTTGAAAATAATATTGAAAAAGAAATTTCGCCTTCGCTTTTGGCTTTGCATAACGCTAAAAGAAGAGGTTTCGCTTCCGTTTATATTCATCCAACAATAATAAGAAAATAAAATATGATTATTAGCCTTAATAAAAACGATATTGAAAGCGTCAAATATGCGGCAAACGAAGTCGCCAAAGTTATCAAAGATGGCGGAGTGGTTATCTCTCCAACCGACACGGTTTACGGAATGCTTGCCAACGCTTTTAATCCAAATGCTGTTCAGAGAATTTACGAAATCAAAGGAAGAGAAAAAGACAAACCTTTATTAATATTGCTTGAAAGCGAAAAAGATTTGAAATTATTTTCCGATATGCCGATTCCAGAAATTGTCAAAAAAAATATTCCGGGCGAATTGACTTTTATAATGCCTTTATCAACAAATTTAAAATATAATTTTGAATTCTTAAAATCAACCGTTGCAATCCGAATTCCAAAAGACAATTACATGAACCTTGTCCTTAAAAAAACTCCTCCGATTGTCGCTCCGTCCGCAAATTTTTCGGGCGGAGGAATAATTTACGAAGGAGACAAAATAGTAGAAATTTTCAAAGACAAAGTGGATTTAATAATCAATGCAGGATTAATAGAAAAAAAACTCCCATCGACTTTATACGATTCTATAAATAAAAAAATTCTCCGTCAAGGCGAGATTTATTTGAAGGAATAATTTTTAATTTAAATTATTTTATATTCTTTCATTTTTCTTCTTCCAAATAAAATTTTTTGGCTTCTTCAATATTTGTAATTTTTTATATTGCCTTGATTTTTATGAAAACGAATATATTATTAAACAATGGGATACGATTTAAAATTAGTCGAAGAGAGTTTAAAACTTAAAGTCGCAAAAGATTTTTTTAGTAAATTTGATGCCACCGATATAACCGACAATATAGATTTTATGGTTGCCGACTCGAATGCCAAAGGAAATAAAAAAGAATATTATCTCTGGGCGGAAGCTAAAAGAGGAAATAAGGCAGACATTTACGAAAGCATAGTTCAGCTTATTTTAACGATTGGAAAGGCAGAAATGAAACGGAGCAATTTACTTCCTCCGCATTATTTCGGAGCTTTTGACGCGGAGAAAATCGCATTCTTGCCAAATTATAAAATAACGAGCGTATTTAGTCAAAATGATTTTAATTGGAATGTCACTCCGAGTGACCATGAAACGAAAGAGTTTAAACAGATTTACGAAATCGCCAAAGATATTTTGGAAAAAGAAAGTTTAATTTTTTATTTTGATAAAAACAAAGCGCAGCTTAAAGAATTTATTAAAAATAATTTTATTCGCGGAAATGTCAATACTTATAAAATTCAAATCACTAAAAATAATTTTAAAAATGTTTATTACGACTGGCTTGAAAGCGTAAAACCTACGATAAGCATCGATTGGGAAAACGAGAAGCCCGAAATTTTGGATACCGATTTTTATATCGCCGATTTATTAAGCCGAAACAACAATACCGAAGAGATTAGAGAAAATATTAGAATTCTTTTGAAAGGCGATTATTATAAAGTAAAAGTGAAGCGGGAAAAAGAAAAAGATTTATTTTCGGAATTTCATTTTACGGACGGACAGAAAGCGCATCTTTCATTTTGGAATAATTACGAGCGCCCGCCGAAAGAAGAAGTGCAGGATTATATAATCTATCGCAGAGACGAACTTGTTCCGCAGGATATTAGAGAGCGCAAAGGAGCGTATTTCACGCCGAGAATTTGGGTGAAGAAAGCTCAGGAATATTTGGCGCAGGCTTTGGGCGAGAATTATCAAGACGAATATTATTTTTGGGACTGCGCCGCAGGTTCGGGTAATTTGCTTGTCGGCTTGAACGATAAATATAGAATTTTTGTTAGCACGCTCGACAAAAGCGATGTTGACGGAATGATTGATAGAATTAAAGATAATAAATGCGATTTACTTGCGAGCAATGTTTTTCAATTTGATTTTTTGAACGATGATTTTTCCAAACTTCCTAAAGAATTGTCGGAGATAATAAAGAACGAACCTCAAAAGCTGATAATTTTTATTAATCCTCCTTATGCGGAAGCTGCAAGCGCTACACAAGTAACGCAAACAGGAGATAATAAAAAATTAGTTGCAAGAGGAAATAAAATAAGCGAAGTTTATAAAGATTTTTTAGGAAAGGCAAATAATGAAATATTCGCGCAATTCTTTATTAGAATTTATAAAGAAATTCCAAATTGCATTTTAGCTTCTTTTTCTACTTTAAAATATGTTAATTCTGCAAATTTTATAGGATTTAGAGAATATTTTAAGGCGAAATTTTTGAAAGGTTTTATTTGTCCCGCTTATACTTTTGATAATGTTAGTGGCAAATTTCCGATTGGATTTTTAATTTGGAATACTTTTAAAAAAGATAAACTTAAAAATATTACAGTTGATGTTTATGATGAAGACGGCGATTTTATATCTCAAAAAAAATTTTATTCAGAATATAAAACGAATAAAAAAATAAACGATTGGTATAGTGCATTTTATGATAATAACGGAAAAGAAATTGGAGTTATGAATACGAGAGGAAACGATTTTCAAAATCATAATTATATTAGAATAAGCTCCGAAAATAATTTTAATCATACAAATATAATAACGGAAAATAATTTAATTCAATCTTGCATGTATCTTGCAATTCGACATTGCATTGAAGCGACTTGGATAAACGATAGAGACCAATTTTTATATCCTAACGATAAATGGGAAGAAGATAATGCCAAAGGCACGCCTTCGGCGAATTTTCAAAGCGACTGCTTGGCTTTCGCTTTATTTCATGGACAAAATAGAATTTCAAGTTCGCATGGAGTTAATCATTGGATACCGTTTAGCGAAAATGAAGTAAATTCAAAAAAGGCTTTCAATTCGCATTTTATGAAGGATTTTATAGACGGGAAAATTAGTCGTCATTGCGAGCGTGAGCGTGGCAATCCAAAAATAGATTACTTGGCTACTGCCCGACTTTGTCGCGGGCAAAGCCCTCGTAATGACGGTAATAATAAAATCGTTCGGAATGACGGGAAAGACAATAGTCATTGCGAGCCGTTAGGCGAAGCAATCCAAAATGAAAATCTATTTGAAAATAAAAATTTCATTCCGACAAAGCCGATTGAATTTTCTCCCGAAGCGAAAAATGTATTTGATGCGGGACTCGAACTTTGGAAATATTATCATAAAAATTGTATAGAAAAATCTTACAATGCGAATGCGAGCCTTTACGATATAAAAGAATATTTTCAAGGACGAAACGAAAAAGGCAAAATGAATAATAAGAGCAAAGACGAAGAATATAATAAACTGATAAAAGATTTGAAAGATAAAATGAATATTTTGGCAAAGAAGATTGAACCGAAGATTTATGAATACGGTTTTTTGAGGGAATAATTTTTTATATAATTTCAAATAATATGCTATTGACATTCTTTTTATAGTAATGTAAGATTTTTCAAACAATTTAAATTTATTGGAGGATATAAATGATATTCAATAATGTCTTGGAACTAGTTGGAAATACTCCCATTGTCCGACTTGAAAAAATAGAGAAAAAATTTAATTTGAACGAACGAATTAAACTTTTCGGAAAGATAGAAAAAAATAATCCGATAGGTTCGGTTAAGGACAGACCCGTTAAACAAATGCTGCTAGATTTATTTGAAAGCGGAAAATTAAAAGAAGGTTCTACGATAATTGAGCCGACTTCTGGAAACACGGGAATCGCTATGGCGGCTATAGGCTCTTATTTGAAACTCAATGTTATAATAGTTATGCCGTCTTCTATGTCGCAAGAGAGAAGAAAACTCATAAAAGATTACGGCGCTAAACTCGAACTTGTTGACGGAGGAATGAGCGTTGCGGTTGAAAGAGCGAATCAATTAAATAAAGAGATAAAAGATTCGGTTATTCCCGGGCAGTTTGTAAATCAGTCGAATGTTAAGGCGCATTATAATTATACCGCTCCCGAAATATTCAAAGATATTCCCGATATCGATTATATAGTCGCTGGAATAGGAACGGGCGGAACGGCTACAGGAATCGGCAAATATATTTTGGATAATAATAAACAGACGAAAGTTGTCGGAGTAGAACCAGAATCTTCACCTCTACTTACGAAAGGCAAAGCGTCTCCTCATAAAATTCAAGGAATAGGAGCGAATTTTATTCCAGAGATTTTGGACCAGAAAGTTATAAGCGAGATAATAGATGTTTCGGACGATAACGCTATAAATACGGCGAGAGATATTTGCCTAACGGAAGGTTTGCTTGTCGGAATATCTTCTGGAGCGAGCGTTTACGGAGCGATTGAATTAAGCAGGAAAATAGAAGTTAATAAAGATATAAAAATACTTTCCATTTTACCCGATACGGGCGAAAGATATACATGGAATTAAATTTTTGATTTATGATATTAAAAACTTTTAAAGAATTGCCTAATAAAAAAGATATAAAAGATATTGTAAAGCATATCAGAGATTATATTTTCCCCGATTTTTTTAGAGAGTCGGGGAAGATTGATAATATTAAAAAAAATATTTCAAAACTTTATTTAAAAATAGTTTCTAACAATTCCAATTTGGAAGATTTTATAAAACGGCTGGACGAAATTAAAATTGTCTTAAAAAAAGATTTGGAATTCTTTTTCGATTCGGACCCCGCCTGCAAATCTTACGAAGAGATTATTTTAACTTATCCGGGATTTAGGGCGATATTTCATTATAGAATTTCTCATATATTTTATAATCAAAAAGAATATTTGACGGCAAGAATAATATCGGAATACGCACATTCAAAAACGGGAATCGATATTCACCCTGGAGCGAAAATAGGAGAATATTTTTTTATAGACCATGGAACGGGAATAGTAATCGGAGAGACGACTATTATCGGGCATCATGTAAAAATATATCAAGGCGTTACTTTGGGAGCTTTATCTCTAAAAAACGGAAGAGGACTCGAAAACGAAAAAAGACATCCTACGGTTTGCGATAATGTTACGATTTATGCCAACGCTTCAATATTCGGCGGAACTACTGTAATCGGCTCGAACGCAATAATAGGAGCGAATTGTATCGTATTGGAATCGGTTAAAGAAAACGAGAGAGTTGTTTTGAGTTAGAATTTATTATGACAAAGAAAATATTAATTTTTTTGACTGCAATTTTTATTTTACTTTTTGCATATAGCAATAATTATTATATCAAGGAAAAGAAGATGAACGATATACCTAAAAATGCAAAATACTGCTACTTTGCTTCTGGATGTTTCTGGGGAACAGAATACTGGTTTCAACAAGCGGAAGGAGTATTCGAAGCGATTAGCGGATATGCTGGCGGACATAAAGCAAACCCGACTTATATGGAAGTTTGCACGGGATTAACGGGACATTTGGAAACTGTAAAAGTGGGATACGATGCCGATAAAACGACTTACGAAGATTTGGTTAAATTATTTTTTGAAACTCATAATTTTACTCAAAAAAACGGACAGGGACCGGATATTGGCTCTCAATATTTATCCGCTATTTTTTATCAAAACGAAGAAGAAAAATCGGTAGCAGAAAAGTATATTAATATTTTGAAAGAAAAAGGCTACGATGTCGCCACGACTTTAAGAGAATATAAAAATTTTTACGAAGCGGAAGATTATCATCAGGATTATTATTTCAAAAAAGGCTCGATTCCTTATTGTCATTTTTATAATAAGATATTTTGAATAAATATATTCACCAAACTTTAGCTCCTCCATCGTAAGATTTCGCCAAACCTTTTTTAATTAAATACTCTGCAACATCAATCGCACCTGCAGGCATGTTGCCATCATCAACCTTTACGCTTGCCAATAATCGAAAATACTTATCTCGTCCCAAATTATATAAAATAATTTTATTTCCACTATTAAATAGTTTTTCTAATTCCTCTTTTGCTTTTATAGCTATATTTCTTATTTCCTCTCTTTTATCGTTTAATTCTGGCGTATCTATTCCTCTTATCCGAACGGCTATATTCCTTCCGAAAACATCTGGAACATTTTCTATATTGATTACAAAAGTATCTCCGTCTCTAACTTTGACTATTGTAAAATCTTTTATTTCGTCTTTATAGTTAGCGGTTATTAAAGTGGTTTGAATTAAAAACAAAATAATAATTATTTGTAATATATTTTTCATTATATAAAAATAAGAGGCAGTTATTAAACTGCCCCTAATAAATATTTTTTATTAATTTTTAAGTATATTAATTTATTTACATAGCCAATTCGTCAAAATCTCTACTTACGGAATTATTGACTTCTATCTGAATATCATATTTGCCTAATGTATTAAATATCATTTTAAGCGCTTCAATAAGTTTATCTCTATCACTTTTATTCGTTAAATGTATATTCAATAGAGGACTTCCGACTTTATCAAAAAATGTAAATTTGTAAAATTCTCCGCTTCCAAATAAAGCGTTATACCATTTACCTTTAGGAAACGGAATGGCGTCTATATTAAAACTTTTAACTCTAACGGCAAATACTTCTTTTAAATAAAGTTCGTCTCTTAAAAAACCAAATTTTGATTTTTTATTTTTAATTAGAACTCCATTTTGCATATCAATAAATACGCCTCGAGGATTAATTTTATTTGCAATTATAAAGGTAGTTATAGGTAATATTAACAAGAAAAGTATAGCAGAATAAAGAGATGATTTATAATCATAATAATAAGAGTTATCTTTAAGTTGTAATATTATCCAAATAGGTATTGGTAAAAAAATAGAAAAAAATTGCATACTATTATATCCATGGTCAAATCTTGATTTTATTCCTTTTATACTAATATAAAAATCAGATGTAGAATATACGCTATTATTAATCGTATCGTTTTCTTTTTGCTCCTCTTTTATGTCGATATTAACATTATTTTCAGTATTGTTAATATTGTCGTTTATAACCTCCTCATTATTGATTGGTTCGATTTTACCTCCGCAGGAAGAACAAAAATTCATTCCTTCTTTAATTTCTTTTCCGCAATTTGCACAAAACATGACTTTCTCCTTTGATTTGATTTTTTATTAAAAACATTTAAATAAATAAATGCTTTTTGCTAAAATAATTAATTATTTTTTACAAGGTCTATTACAAATCCCGCTTTATCTTGGCTATAAATAGTCATTGAACAATTAACATCTTCATAAAAATCTAATTCTATAGTTCCATCATTATTTTCAAAACTATAACTTTCATCGCTACTTTTAGTTATATCTCTCGCTTTAACTATTTGCCCGTCAGAAAAAGTTATATTACCATCGGACGATATTACGAAAAGTAATTCATTCTCTCCGCTATAGTCCATGCACCAACTTCCCGCATATCTTTCTATTCCTTGATTATTAGCTCTTTCATTATTAGCTTTTTTATTATCTCTTACTTCAAGGCTATTAAAATAACTATTTATATCTTTAATTAATTTAAGCGGTATATAATATTCTTTATTATATTCATCGACTTGTAGCCCCGAAACGCCTCCTATTCTTTCAATTTCGGATGTATGCATAGCCGTAAAATACAATGTATTGCCTTCTAAAATAAATATTTGATAAAAATTACTTTCTTCTTTATGGTAAAACAATATATTTTTCCATTTCATAGCCAATTCAAACTCACCTCCATCTTCTCCTTGCACCATTAAAGAAGCCTTTTTTCCATTAAAATATACTGCAGTCTCTAATTCTTCGTTTACATAGGCTTTACCTTTAACCTTATTTAAGGTATTACTACAAGCAATTAATGGAATTGTTATAAATATAATTAAAAATAATTTTGTTAGTGTTTTCATTTTATTATCCTTTTGTTTTATAAATATACAAATTATTTATTTAGCTCCGCAACTTATTAAAAATTTAACTACCTCATTGCCACTACTACCTTTTCTTTTAGCAAATGTTAAAGCAGTATCACCATTTTTACTTTTAGCATTAACATTCGCTCCATTTTGTACTAGTAATTTTACTATATCTAAATCATTATATATCGCTGCATACATTAAAGGAGAATATCCATTACTCTGAAGTTTAAAATTAATATTTGCTCCATTGTCTATTAATAATTTAGCTATTTCTAAAACCAAACCGCTATGATGCCTTTGCTTATCTAATATATATATAGTTCTATGTAAAACAGACGAACCTATACCATCTTTAGCATTAACATCCGCTCCTTTATCTATCAAAAATTTAATTTTTTCTAATATCTCACTATATTCATCGTTATATATACCATTATTTATATTATCTATAAATCTTATTATTAAAGGAGAAGTTCCAAACATACTATTATCTTTAGCATTAACATCTGCCCCATTATCTATTAATAATTTTACTATTTCCCAATTTTTATAGTCTACAACTGTTAAAGCAGTCCCGCCATTTTTACTTTTAGCATTAATATCCGCCCCATTGTCTACTAATAATTTTACTATCTCTAAATTACCATCAGACGAAACTCTCATTAAAGCTGTTTTTCCATAATCATCTTTAGCATTAATATCCGCTCCATTATCTATTAATAATTTAATCCTCTCTAAATTACCGCCAGATAATAAACCTGAAGCCCACATTAAAGCTGTTCCTCCATTATTACTTTTGGCATTAATATCTGCTCCATTATTTATTAATAATTTAATTATATCTAAATTTGAAGTCAACATTAAAACAGTTTCCCCATCATTATTTTTGGCATTAACATCCGCTCCATAACCTATTAATGATTTAACTATTTTTAAACTACCTATTCTTGAAGCTCTCATTAAAAATGTATAGCCGTATTCATTTGTGGCATTAAAATTGAAATTTATTTTTTTATTTATATATTCAATTGTTTGTAAAAAAGTATCTTCTTTCATTCCATCAATACAGCCGAATAAATGCTCCTCTAATATTTTCATACTTTCTAGATTGCCTTGTTTTATATTATTGACTAATTCATCAATAAATGACCAATAATATTCAGCATTTAAGTTAATTGATAAAAATAGTAAAATTGTAGTTGCTATTTTTATTACATTGTTTTGTTTAATTTGTTTCTTCATAAGGAACTCCTTTGATTTAATTTTTTTATTAAAAACATTTAAATAAATAAATGCTTTTTGCTAAAATATCTTTTAATTTAATCCTTTTTTATAAAAATATATTTAATTACTCCGTAGCTCCTTCGTCTACTAAAAGTTTTATTATCTCATTCTTTTTTGAAATATTTATAGCGTAATATAAAGGCTTTTTTCCTTTTTTATCCGCATAATTAACATCCGCTCCGTATTCTATTAATAGTTTTACGACATCCGCATAACCTTTTTTAATAGCCGTAATTAACGGAGTATTTCCGCTATATCTAATATCTATATCCGCTCCCGCATCCAATAATAATTTTATTATATTAATAGAACTCTTTTTATAATTATCATACCAATTTACCGCTGTGTATAAAATTGGTTCTTCGTCCATATTCACATTGGCGTCATGTAATAAAAGAAATTTTACAATATCTGCATTCTCTTTAAATACGGCTAAAGATAACGGGCTTCTTCCTTCATAATAATAAGTCCCATTTTCTTCTTTGGCTATTTGATTTACATCTATACCTTTACTAACAAGAAGTTTAACGATATTTAAATTATTTACTTCTATCGCGTCATGCAAATAATCGCTTCTGTTATCTATACTTGCTCCCGCATTCAAAAGTATAGAAACTCCTTCAACATTTTCAGACAATATAGAATAATTTAAAGCGGTATTATAAATTCTCTTTTTATCGTCTTTAGCGCTTTTTAAATCTAAATCAGCTCCTACACTTACTAAAGCTTTTAATAAATCATTATATTTAAATGCAGAAGCTATCATTAACGGAGTAACTTCATTAGCCATATAAGAACCTTGTTTATATTGTGGCACATAGCTTCCCTTATAATTTATATAACGATTTATATCTACTAAAACGGCTGTCTCTATATCCTTAATATATTTTTCTCCTTTTCTCTTATTTATAACCCTCTCTAAAGCGGCTTTATCTCCCGAAGTAACAACGGTTTTCTCGCTTTCATCTCCGAAAATATCAATATCGACTACCGTTCTTCCTCTCGTTCCCGTTATTTCATTGACTATTTGAGGCACAAATTGAATAACATCCTCTATATTCCTAAATGATTTGTTATCTCCCGTTTTGTTTTCAAAAGTTTCAACATTTATCATACTGACTATGAGGACATTATTCCTTCCCAATTTTCTTACTTCGCCTGCCAAAACATATTGAGCGTTCAAGGCGCGTCCTATTTCTATTCTTGTATTTTCATCCGTCAAGCCGTTTCTTTGAAAGTTTAATTCTTTCATTACTTTTTCCATTTGACTATTTCGTGTAAGAACTCTATAAACCTTTCTTTTACTCAATTCGTTTGCAAACATAGAAGCCAATGTATCGCCTTCTTCTTCATTTGCGCTCGAAAACGGCAAAACTGCAACCTTTATCTTCTCTTCCGAAAACAACTGAAAATTAAAAATCGCTATAAATAATATAAATATATTTTTTATCATTGTCCGCTCCAGCTATTTAATTTATGGGATAATTATTTAAAGCATAATTATCCCATAAACTTTAATCATTCTCCGTCATTTTCTATATATTCGTAAGTCAATTTATCCATAGCCGATTTTACGCGGGATTTAGTCTCTTCATTTTCGCCCGATATGGCTTTTTCAACTTCATTATTAATGATTCTCTGCATTATCTCCGAGTCGATAAGATACAAAACATAATATTCGTATTCCTGTTGTCCTTTTTTAGAGCCGTCTTTATACTCTTTCAATATCCACCAGTCGTCTTCTCGCCTCAAACCAGATATTTTTACTTTCGATACGGAGGTAGTAAGAGTTTCCATAGTTCTTTGAAAACTTTCGTCTCCGCCGTATTCGGATGCTGCCGTCATATCGGTAATGGACTGCGATAAATACCTTGCAACCTCGCTCGAAGAATTTACCCTTTTCGCCCAGCTTTCCACAAAATTTAAGCTTTTACCTCTTCCGCTGATTATAAAAGCCATTTTGTTTGGATAATCTTTTTCGAGAGCCGTAGTTCCCTTAAACATCCATTTAGGTTGTTTCGCTCTCTTCCCGCCCCTTTGGTCGATGATGTCGTATTTTATTCTTTTTCTTTGAGCAAAAACATTTGCCGAAAAGAATACAGCGTTTAATGCGAATATAAACGCAAATACGAAAATAATTTTTTTGTTAGTGTTAAACATAATCTAACTCCTTGATTAGTATTTTATATTTTTAAATTTACCGTCCAAATAATTTGATATTTGAGACGATAAATTCAAATTAATATCTTTAGCCAATTTATTCATTATTACTTTTTTTGCGTCCTTTTCCGAAGAACCGCCGTCCTTTCCCCTAAACTTAAAAGACGCTATTCTATCTCCGTTATAATTTATAAGTTCCAAAATCAAAGTGTAATTCATAATATACATTCCGTATCCCGTATCGTTTCCGTCAAAAGTAAATTTATCTCTAAATGTATAACTCGGATTGGAACTAATCTTAAATCCCAAATCGCTTATTGAATGTTCTATTGCCGATTCTATATTTGGAGTGATATCAAAAGCGTCTATACCGAAAGATATTTTTCTTTTTATATTTTCCATATTTGATTTTATGCTTTCAATTCTATAATTAGCCAGAATGTCTATCTTTGAGGAATTATCCAAGATAGATAATTGATTTATAAAATTTTCGTTCTTTTCCGAAAAAATATAAGCTATATACAAACTATAATATTTATCAAATAAATCTCTTTCGCTATTCGATTTTAATATATAAGAATCTATGATTTTTATATTATCTTTAATCTTTTTATTTAGAAGAGAAACGGTTTCTTTTTTATTTAAAACGGCAATCGCATAATATCTATTCTTTTTTGAATCGTAATACCTCGAATCTATTTTTACATTTATCAGATTATGTTCGGCTTCTATTTTTGTGCTGTTATCCAAACTTCTAATTTCTTCTACGCCCAAAGAGGTTTCAATATATTTTTCATTGGCTTTCGTATCGACCGATATTTTCATTCCAAAAATATTTGCCAAAACCGAATAGGCGTTGTCTTCCGCTTCTTTCTCGCTTAAACCTTGTCCGACTCCGACTTCGTAAATATTTTTATCATAAACTTTTGACGGATTTTCTATCCATTCGGGATGCTTTTGTCCGTAAAGATTTATACAAACTATTAATAATAAAATACAAATAAATAATTTCTTCATAACAAATTCCTTCAAATATATTCCGTAAAAATATTTAGAATAATTGATTTTTCCCTCAATAAATTTATTAAATTCAAAAAAGAATTTGAATAAGTTTTTAATGAATAAATAGAATAATATTTTATAATTAGTAAGTAAACATAAACTTGAAAAAAGTTTAAAGTGAAAGCTCGGCTCGGCTCGCGCGAATTTGTTTTATAATATTTTTATTTATCGTTATCATAGTATAAATTATACAACATTTAAAAAAATTGTCAACACTTTAAAATAAAAAAATTCTAAAAAAAATTTAGTCATTGCGAATGTAATGAAGCAATCCAAATAAAATAGATTACTTGGCGTCTGCCCGACTTTGTCGCGGGCTAAAAGCCCTCGTAATGACTATAGATTATTTTTGTCATTGCGAGGACAAAGTCCGAAGCAATCCACTATTAATGGAATTAAATTCTAAAATTAAATTTTATTAAGCGTTAAAATAAGTTTTTTTTAAAATCAATCAAATCATATATAAACAAAATAAAAAATCCCCGACAAATATGAAATTTATCGAGGACTTAATTTTTTAATCTTTTTGATTACCGCGTTTTAATTATCCCGCCGTATAAGCAACCATAGTCATCCAAGACAAAGGTTTATTATAGTGAGGCAAGAAGAAGAAATCGGATAACGCGAACTGGTCGACAGTCATACCGTTTTGTATTGCAAGCGAGAACGCGTGAATCGCTTCGGCATGGTTATGTTTTGAAGCTATTTGCGCTCCAATCATTCTGCGGCTTCCTTCTTCGTATATTATTTTTACCAATACATCTTCGTAAGTTGGCATAAACTCTGGTCTTTCGGCATCTTTAAAGAAATTGCTTTTTACTTTTAAGCCTTTTTTCTTTGCAGTTTCTTCAGACCATCCAGTAGAAGCCATATTATAACCGAATACGCAAATGGCGTTAGAACCTTGAGTTCCGCAGTATTCGACATGTCTTCCCAATGCGTTATTTGCGGCTACTATTCCCATTCTAACCGCGTTCGTAGCCAAAGCTATATAATCTTGTTTTTCGGACGCTCTTGAATATACGGTAGAACAGTCTCCTATTGCAAATACATTAGGGTCTTTTGTAGTTTTCATCGTGGTATCTACAACGATTGCTCCGTTAGGAAGAGTTTCAAGATAGTCTTTATATAATTCGCTATTTGGTCTGAATCCTACCGACATAACTACCATATCGACATCGTAAGAACTTTTATCGGTTACGACTTTTTGAACTCTGCCCGCGCCTTCAAATTTTTTAACCGTTTCGCCCAAATGAACTTCTATTCCCGCGTCTTTGATTCTTTTTTCCGCTTCGTCCGTAATTTCTTTGTCGAAATAATTTGCCATAACTCTAGGCATAGCTTCCATTAATATAACTTCTTTACCGTGATTTTTGAAAGCTTCTATTAATTCGACTCCGATATAACCCGCGCCAACAACCATAACTTTTTTGATTTCGGGCTTTTTTATTTCGTCTATTATTTCCTGTCCTTGTTGGAAAAGTTTAGAGAAGAAAATTCCCTCTTTCAAACCGTATTTTGTTCCAGGCTGCATCAAACCTTCTATTGGAGGAGTTACGGGCCAAGAACCTGTGGCAAGTATAAGTTTATCGTAATTGTCTTCGAACTCTTTTCCCGTAGCCAATTCTTTAACTGTTAGTTTTTTATTAGCCCAGTCGACTTTAATTACTTCATGTCCCATATGAACATCTATGCCTTCAGATTTTAAACCTTCAGGATTGGCATAGAATAATCCTTTCGGGTCTTTTACTACGCCGCCTACCCAAAGAGCTATTCCGCATGCCAAAAACGATATATTGTCGTTTCTGTCGTAAGTCACAACGGTCGCGCTTGGGTCTACCGCTCTCAATGTTTTCGCCGCCCATGTTCCCGCATGGTTGCAGCCTATTACTATAACTTTCATAAATTTTAACCCCTTTGTTTTTTTGAAATATTAAGTATCATTTAATCAATATTATAGTTCAAAATAAATACTTAGTCAAGCTATATATTATACAAATTTTAATTGAAATTTAACGATTGTATTTGAAATAAATAATTCGCTAATCTATTTTATTC
>NZ_JBNMIZ010000037.1:0-15125 GCF_050873525.1 Brachyspira sp.
AATATAAATAAATTCATTTTTTGATAGAAATATATCTATTGTCATATTCACTTTGCATGCATTTGGCAAGTATTATAAAATTTTTTACTTGACTTTTCTAAAAAATTTGTTATACTATTAGTGTAAGGTTTAAAGAACCTGAAATTTACTAAAATAAGGAGTTAATTATGATTAACACAAAAGTATTAAAATTTTCAAAACGAATAGCTATTATTTTATTGGTAGCGGCATTTAGTATCGTAGGTATAGTTGCCTGCGGAAATACGGAAGATATTAGCGGTAGCGGCAACGGAAGTTTTACTCAAATACCAGAAACGCCAGTCCCAGAAAAAACAGGACCTTTAACTACCGACTTACCTTCTTTTGGTTTGGATTATAAAACGGATATATCTACAAAAAACCCAGAGACGCCTACAACTGAAGATTTTCCTGAAAACACAAAATATGAGATATACGCTCCTTTTATTACGCCAAAGGGAAATTATCTAATTGTAAGCTATTTGGATACGAATAGTTTGAACGATATGTGGAAAAAACATATAACAAGAGCGGGTAGTAACGATAACATAAGATGGGTTATAAGAGACGGCGATAACCGTAAAACGAATCCTAAAGATGGAAACTATTATTATTTCAATAAGAATGCGGATATAGTTCATTCTGGAAATTATGCGAACGGAATAAAACTTAAAGAATTCGTTGGAGGAGTAATAGTAAAATATAATCAAGATTGGACGGGAACAGTTTCTGATGTTTGGACTATAGGCGGACTTTACAAAACTGTATTGAATAAAGACAGCAATAATTCTGCAGGACGACAAGGTTATGGTAAATATAATAATAAGAACCTTAACGAGTTTATGAGAGCTGCTCATAATCGAGAAGAAGGCGATTTGTCTATCATGCTTATGAATGTAGGTTATGCTTCTGTTGATGACAGATATAACTTTATGTTCAGCTACGAATTCGGAGTTGACGAATATTACAGCTTCCTTAAAACGGATAATAACTATAGGAAAGACGCGTCCTATTTCATAGGTAAAAATCCAAGTTCATATTATGACACTAAATTGAATGCGAAAATTAACCATTCAGGAAATTTAAATAGTTATAACTTTAGATTTATTATGACTGAAGCTGAAAATTGGTGGTTGACTTTGGTGCCATAAGATTATTAGTTAGCGAGAAAATTAGATTATAGTTTAAAACTATATATAATTTGTTTTGAAACTTTGGGCTTGCTCGTGAGGGCAGGCTCTTTTTTATATTTACTTAAAATTTATTTATATTATAATATCTAAAATAAAATAACAAAAAATAAAAAATTCAATTTTAAGGATTAAAAAATGAAAAAAATCATATCAAAAATTATTTGTCTATCAATGTTTTTATTTGCGGGAAGCGATTTATTTAGCGCCGTAACAGTAGACAGAACATCGCCAATCGGAGAGAATACAAGCAGATATAATTATGACGCGATAACCGTTTCTTTCAATCAGCAAATGGTTAATCTCCAAACTATAAAAGAAGTAACGAACGAATATTTTTCTTTTAATATCGATATTAAAGGTTCTTATAGATGGATTTCGGTTAATACTTTGGCTTTCTATCCATCCGAAACTTTGCCCGACAATACTAAAATAGAAGCGACTCTAAAAAAAGGAATAAAAAGCGAAGTAAGCGGAGAGATTTTGGAAAACGATTATACTTGGCAGTTCAATACTTTAAGACCGATAAGAGAAAAAAGTTCTCCTTATAACGAACAGAGAGATATCGCAACCGATGTAAATATAGTCGTTTATTATAATATGCCTATTTATTTGCAAAGCGCGAAAGAAAAAATTAAATTAACGAACGGAAGCGGAAAGAATTTTGATTTCGATATAAGATACGCGACAACGAACGATTTAAGATTTTGGGAGATAGACGAATACGATTTAAGGCAGGTTTTGGTATTGAGTCCGAAAGAAGAATTCGATAAAAAAGATATTATAACCGTTAGTATAGATTCTGGACTTGCGGCTATTGACGGAGATTTGGGAAGCGCCGAAAATAATAGTTTTAATTTCCATATACATGATAATTTTTATTTAAGCGAAAAATATAAAGAACAAACGGTAACCGCGTCATATTCTCCCGAGCCTCCTCGAATTAATTTTTCCACAAAAGTTTATTGGGCGGATTTGATAAGAAATATTGAAATAACTCCTCAAATTCAACTTCCATCCGAAGAGGATTTGGCGGACGATATTTGGAATACAAAAGATTTTTCATTATATAGATTAAGATTCAATCCTAATATTCAATATACGATAAAAATAAACGAAAATCTTAAAGATATTTACGGGCAGACTTTGGGAAAAGAAGAAACTATTATTTTGAATGTCACCGATTATAATCCGAGAGTTTCTATTCCTTCTGGCATGGGAATTGTCGAAGCATACGAAGGAATAAAATTTCCAATCGAAGTTATCAATCCAAATCCTATAACCGTTAGAAGCAGATATGTCGATAAAGACAATATAATTCCGTTTTTATTCGTTAATAAAGATGTTCACCGATATGACGAATCCGCGGAATTTAGAAATTATACTAATAGTTATAGAAGATTATTTGGCTATAATGCAGAATCTACTTTTCAAGCGAATGTATCAAGAAACAGATATACCACGACGGCTTTATATTTAACAAATTATATGAATAATAATAAATTCGGTTTGCTTGCTTTGAATTTCAAAACTATAGTCGGCTACGATAAAGACGATTATGAAACTTCTTCGCAAATTCAAATTACGGAGATGGGAGTGACGGGAAAATTCTCTGGCGATTCCAATACGATTTTTGTAACCGATTTGAAAACTGGAAATCCTATTGCGGGCGCTCAAGTGGAAATTAGAGACGATTTTAATAATATTTTAGCGACTGCGACAACCGACAATAATGGAATAGCGACAACAAAAGGTTTCAGAGATTTAAATATAAAGAGAGTGAGCAGATGGAGTTCTCCGAGACAATGGGCTATAGTGACTAAAGGAGACGATATTTCATTTATAAACAGCGATTTTGGAACGGGAATATCTCCTTGGCGAATGGATGTGAATTACGATTATTATCAAAGCGATAAAGATTATAACGGAGCGATGTTTACAGAAAGAGGACTCTATAAACCGGGCGAAGAAGTTCATATAAAGGGAGTTGTGCGCGAAAATAAAATTGGAAATTGGCAAATTCCGAGCGGATTAACCAACGCAATATTTACGGTTGATAATTCGCGCGGAGACGAAATATTAAAAGGCAATGTAAGTATAAACGAATTCGGTTCTTATTTGATAGATTTTACTCTTCCCGTTGACGCTCCTACGGGCTATTATAATATTCAAGTTGATTTTATTGACGAAAACAATAAAAATGTAAACAATGAAGACGAAAACAAATTATTTACTTTATATCAAAGTTTTAGAGTGGAAGAATATAAACCTCTCGAATTTGAATCTCGACTATGGGTTGAAGATAAAAAATATTTTTTGGGCGATTCTATGCCTATAAAAATGTCGGGCTGGTATTTATTCGGCGAACCTATGATTTCAAATTCTGTCGATTATAATATTTCAATAAGAGAGACTTTCTTTATTCCTCCAAATAACGCGGGATTCAGATTCACAAAATTAAGCTGGTTTGAAGACGATTATTACACCGATTATTATTCCACTTTGGCTACGGGAACGGGAGCTTTGGACGGAAACGGAGAATATAGCTATAATCCGAAAATTGACGCGAGTCGTTCGATTCATTCGGGAAATGTTTTGATAGAATCTACCGTTTTGGGAGAGGATTCTCAAAAAGTAAGCGCGAGTAAAAATGTTCTGGTTCATGGAAGCGATTTTTATATAGGAATAAAGCGGCAGGGATATTTTCTTGAAACGGGAAAAGAAACTCGACTCGATTTTATAGCCACAGACCCCGAAGGAAACAGACTAAACAGAAAAAGAATAGAAGTTCAAATTATAAGAAGGCATTGGGAATCGGTAAGAAAGGCGATAACGGGCGGAAGATTTCAATGGGAATCGAAACAAATAGACGATATTATCGAAACGAAAACTATTACAACGAGAGCCGATAATCCTGTGCCATATACTTTTACTCCTACAAATTCTGGTTTATATATTGTGACGGCGAGAGCAAAAGATTCGGCAAACAGAGAAGTCGCCGCTGACGAATATATGTATGTTATCGGAAACGATTATGCCGCTTGGGCTATGTTCGATGACGATTTGCTCGAACTTATAACCGAAAAAGAGGAATATGTTCCGGGCGAAACGGCTCGTATAATGGTAAAATCTCCTTACGAAAACGCTACCGCTTTGGTTACAGTCGAAAGAGAATTCGTAATCGACAGTTATATTACCAATTTGGAAGGAAGCGCGTCTTTGATAGAAGTTCCGATTAAAAAAGAATATTTGCCTAATGTTTATATCGGAGTTTCTTTGGTTAAGGGCAGAGTAGAGGACGAATCTTATACAAATTACGCGACTGACGAAGGAAAACCTTCATTTAAAATAGGCTATGCGGGAATTTCGGTTTCGCCAAGAGAAAAAGAGCTTAATGTAAAAATAACGAAATCGCATGAGACGAGAGAGCCGAGAGAAGAGATGACGGTTGATTTATATGTGGAAACTAAAGAAGGGCAGGCTATGGAAACGGAAATTATGTTGAGCGTAGTCGATTTGGGAGTTTTAAATTTAATTGGGTATAGAACTCCGAATTGGTTTAACACTTTCTATGGACCGAGACCTTTAAGCGTTGCGAGTGCCGACACGAGAATACATTTGATAGGGCAGAGAAATTACGGAGAAAAAGGCGATATCCCGGGCGGAGACGGAGTTTTAGAATCTGCAAATATGCTCGCAAAAGCTTCGCGAGATATGGGAATGGATATCTTTAGTATAAGAAAGAATTTTTTAAGCACGGCATTTTATCAGGGAAGAGTAAAAACCGATTCGAGCGGAAAAGCTACGGTTACTTTTAATTTGCCCGACAATATTACATCTTTTAGAATAATGGCTTCGGCTGTAAATAAAGACGGATATTTTGGAGCTTCGGACGATGTCGTTGTAGTTAAAAAGAATTTGATGCTTATGCCGACTTTACCAGAATTTGCCTATGTGGAAGACAGATTCAAAGCGGGAAGCTTAATTTATAATTATTCTAATGAAGATTTGGAAATTGAAATTCAAGCGGTTGGCTCTAATGTGAATATAGAAAACGCGATTCAAAAAATAAATGTCCCAAAAGGAGGAAACGCCGATATAAGATTCGATATAATAGCGACAAATAGAGGCGAGGCTAAAATTACGATTCTTGCAAAAGGCGGAGAATATACGGATGCGGTTGAAAAAACTTTTGAAGTAAATATTCCTATGACAACGGAATCTGTGGCAATGTTTTCGAGCATGACTAACGACAGCTTGAATATCGGAATGAGAATTCCTAAAGATTCGGAAGTTTATTCTGGAGCGGGAGAGCTTAATGTTTATATGTCTCCGAGCGCGTTCAGTGAATTGAGCGGAGGTTTGGAATATTTAATGAATTATCCTTATCTATGTTTAGAACAGCAGCTTTCAAGAATCTATCCAATAATAACAAGCAAAAGATTAATTGTCGACATGAAATTAACCGACAGAACGGAAGAAGATTTGGATAAAACCGTTGAAGATTTCTTGAAAAATATGCCTTCCTATCAAACGGCGGACGGGGGATTTGCATATTGGACGAGCAAAACTTGGGTATCTCCATGGCTTACCGCTTACGCGGCGGAAACGATGATAAAGGCTAAAAAAGAAGGTTATCAAATAGACGAAAAATCTTTAATTTTGGCTTTGGAATATCTTAATCATTACGCGAAAAGCGGAGATGCGGAAAAACCGAATTTCTGGGATGACGAATATATTAATTTGTCTTCGATAGCTTATATTTCTTCGGTTCTTGCAGAGGGAGAATATGATTCGAGAGAGGTTAGAGCGATAATAGACAGATTATATCCTCAAATAGGTAATATTCCATTTTACGGGCAGGTTCAATTAATGCGCGCGATGTATTATAACAAATACGGAAATGTTGCGATTAATAGAATTCGTCAGTATATTTTAAATGCATTAAAAGAAGATTCAACAACTGCGCATTATGAATTGGAAGAAAAATATTCTAATTTGTATTGGATTCATTCTTCGGCTGTTAGAGATACTTCAGTAGCTTTGGGTTCTTTAATAGAAATCGGTTATGATAATCCTATAAACGAGAAAGTCGTTCGCTGGCTAATTCAAACGAGAAAAAACGGAAGATATTTAAATACGCAGGATAATGTCGCCGCGTTTTCTTCAATGAATTTATATTTCAAAAAATATGAAAGCGTCAATCCTAATTTCAAAGCGGAATTTATCTTTCAAGGAAAAACTTTACTTGCGGAAACTTTTTCGGACAGAACAAATCCGAGCATGACAAAATCTTACGCTCTCGAAGAATTCCAAATCGAGAGATTCAGTAATGCAAACTCCAAATACGAAAACGCTATTATAAGAAGAAACGGAGACGGCAGACTTTATTACGTAGTTCGATTAAAATACGCTCCGAGAGATTTAGCCGTTAATAGAGACGCTGGAATAAAAGTCGAAAGATATTACGAAACAAAGGACGGAAAAAGGCTTGATTTGACGAAAGACAAATTCAAACAAGGCGAGGAATATGTCGTTATCGTAAAAATTACCGCTCCTTATGAGAGGAGATTCGTAGTTGCGGATGTTCCGATAGCGGGCGGAATGAGAATATTAAATTCAAGTTTTGAAACCGAAAGTAGCGAGATAAAAGATATAACGGGAAACTATAGCGAAAGATGGTGGGGCGGATTTAATCATACGGAAAATTATAACGATAGAGTTTTGCTATTTGCCGACATACTCGATAAAGGCGAACATGTTTATAAATATGTGGTTAGAGCGGCGACTCCGGGAGAATATTTGCTTCCAGCGACTAAAGCGGAAGAAATGTATAATCCAGATATATTCGGTTATGACGGACAGCATAAGATTATTATAGAGGCTAAATAATGACTTATGATTTAAATATCGTTGAAGAATAATTGACGCCAGAATAAAATTGTGGAAAAGGAATTTTTAAAATGAGTTACGATTTAGAATTAAGAGAAGAAGAGTTAAAAAATAAAATCTCGGAAGATTATTTTAAGAATTTCGATTCCACACAAATAATAGAACAAATCGATTTTTCTATCGCAAAAAAAATCCAAACGACTAAACATTTGAACAAACAAAAAACTTTTGATAGTAAAGATTTCGAGGCTGAATATTATTTATGGGCGGAAGCAAAAAAAGGAAAAAATCACAATATTTACGAATCCTTTATTCAACTTATCCTCACAATCGGGAAAGGAAGAATTTTCGATAAACATTTGCCACCTTCTTTTTTGGGCGCTTTCGATGCGGAAAAAATTGCCTTTCTTCCTTACTACAAAATAATGGATGTCTTCTCTCAAAGCGATTTCAATTGGAATGTGACGCCTTCAAATCATAATTCTAAAGAGTTTAAGCAGCTTTACAAATTAGTAAAAGAAACTTTGGAAGCGGAAAGTTTTATTTATAAATTCGGTTCGGACGATAAAGAGATTAAAGATTTTATTGCAAATAATTTTGGGAAGAATGATAATAATTTGTCGAAAGTTCAAATCGATAAAAATAATTTCGTTAATATTTATTCAAAGTGGCTTTTTTCTGTAAAGAGTTCGATTTCTGTCGATTGGGATAAAGCGAAGCAAAGCGGAATAATCGATGCCGATTTTTATTTGGCAGATTTATTAAGCGAAAATAATTTGACTTTAATTAAAAAACTTTTCGTTATTTTGAAAAGTGACCATTATGAGCTTGAAAGAAATATTGATAAGATGGGATTTCTAATAAGCAAGACCGCGCATTTTTACGATAAACAGAAAGCGCATAAAGATTTTTGGAAGAAATATCAGCGTCCTCCGAAAGAAGAATATTGGGATTATATTATCAATAGGCGAGATTTACTCGTTCCTCCAGATATACGTTCTCGCAAGGGTTCGTTTTTTACTCCGCATATTTGGGCAGAAAAGTCGCAGGAATATTTGGCTTCGGTTTTGGGGAAGAGATGGCAGGAGGAATATCATATTTGGGATTTGGCTGCTGGGACGGGAAACTTGCTTGCTGGGCTGACTAATGTAAATAATATTTGGGCATCGACAATCGACCAGGCGGATGTTGATATTATGCTTGCGCGATTGAGGAGCGGTTCTGGAATGTTTAGAAATCATATATTCAAGTTTGATTTTTTGAATGATGATTTTTCTAAATTGCCGAGAGAATTGAAGAGAGTGATTGACGAGAATCCAGAAAAATTAATTATTTATATAAATCCTCCTTATGCGGAAGCGGGCGACCAAAAGCAGGCTACGGGAACGGGAAAAAATAAAACGAAAGTTGCGACATTAGGCAAAGTTTACGAAAAGTATAGCGTTGAATTAAATTTAGGACTTTCAATAAGAGAAATTTTCACTCAATTTTTTATTAGAATTTATAAAGAAATTCCAAATTGTATTTTAGCTTCGTTTTCAACTTTAAAATATGTCAATTCGAGCGGTTTTATAAATTTCAGAGAAGAATTTAAAGCGAAATTTTTAAAAGGTTTTATTTGTCCCGCAAATACTTTTGATAATGTTCAAGGCAATTTTCCAATCGGCTTTTTGATTTGGGATACTTCCAAAAAACAAAAAATAAAAAGCGTTAATGTGGATATTTTCGATGAAAAAATAAAACGACTGGGAAAAAAATCATTTTCTTCAAATACCGCTAATAAAAAAAAATTAACGATAACTCAATGGATTACAAGCTATGAACAGAATGGAGAAATTCTTGGATATACGGGAAATAACGGACCCGATTATCAAAATAATAAATTCTTAAAAATTTCCAGCATTCAAACTAAAGTGGCAAGCGGAAATTTAAATAATGCTACAAAATATAAAATAACCGCTACTAATTTAATTCCGATTTCTATTTATCTATCCGTTCGATTATGCATTGACGCGACTTGGATAAATAATCGAGACCAATTTTTATATCCAAACGATAAATGGGAAGAGGATAAAAATTTTCAAAACGATTGTTTGGCTTTTACTTTATTTCATGGGCAAAATCGAATTACTGCGGAGTCGGGAGTTAATCATTGGATACCCTTTAGCGAGAGAGAAGTTGGAGCAGAGGATAGTTTTGATTCGCATTTTATGAAAGAATTTATAGACGGGAAAATTAGTCGTCATAAACAAAGCGATAAAAATAAAATTGATTCCTTCGCTATCGCTCGGAATGACGATAAAGATAATAGTCATTGCGAACGCGCTAAAGCGGGCATGTCGCCAAGTGAAGCAATCCAAAATGATAATCTATTTGACAATAAAAATTTCATTCCTACAAAACCGCTTAAGTTTTCAAAAGAAGCGAAAGATGTTTTTGAAGCTGGTAAAAAGTTATGGAGATATTATCATACAACGGGAAGTTATATTAATAATAACGCATCATATTATGATATTAGGAAATATTTTCAAGGAACGGATTCAAACGGAAGAATGAATAATAAAAGCATTGACGAAGAATATAATAAATTGATAAAAGATTTAAGAGATAAAATGGATATTTTGGCGAAGAAGATTAAACCGAAGATTTATGAATACGGTTTTTTGAGGGACTAAAATTTATCGTTGTTTTTATCGTTAAAATTATTTTATTTTCACTTTACTAATTTTACTTTTATTTTTACTTGACGATTTCAAATTTTTTAATTCGTTTATTCTTTCTCTAATTTCTATCGCTTTTTCAAATTCCAAATTGTCGGATGCTTTTTTCATTTCTTTTTCAAGTTCTTTTATATAATTTTTGCTTTCTTTTTTAGGGTCTATTTTTACTTCATCGTTGAATCTTCTAAAATCAAAATGAAGTTCGTAAGAGGTTTCTACTTTATCCTCACGCTCTATTATATCTTGTATTTTTTTTACGATTGTTTTCGGAGTAATATTATTTTCTTCATTGTATTTTATTTGCTTTTCTCTTCTTCTATTCGTTTCGTCAATCGCCACTTTCATCGCATCGCTAATCGTGTCCGCAAACATTATTACTCTTCCGTTTGCATTTCTTGCAGCTCTTCCTATAGTTTGAATAAGCGTTGTAGTATTTCTTAAAAATCCAGTTTTATCGGCATCCAATATCAATATCAAAGAAACTTCTGGAACATCGAGTCCTTCTCTTAAAAGATTAATTCCAACCAAAACATCGAATTCTCCGAGCCGCAAATCTCTTATTATTTCGACTCTTTCAACCGTATGAATGTCGGAATGCAAATATCTCGTTCTTATATTATGTTCGTTTAAATATTTCGTTAAATCTTCCGCCATTTTTTTAGTCAAAGTGGTTATAAATATTCTTTCGTTTCTTTCTACTACTTTTTGTATCTCTTCGATTATTTTATCAATCTGTCCGTCTATCGGATAAACTTCTATCACTGGGTCAAGAAGTCCTGTGGGTCTTATTATCTGTTCTACTACATGTCCGCTCTTTTTTATTTCGTATTGTGAGGGAGTGGCGCTTATATATATCGTGTCGCCCGTTAGTTTTTCAAATTCTTCAAAAAATAAAGGTCTGTTATCCAAAGCCGATGGGAGTCTGAATCCGTATTTTACCAAAGTCTCTTTTCTGCTTCTGTCTCCGTGAAACATTCCTCTTATTTGCGGAACGCTTACATGCGATTCGTCTATAACGGTTAAAAAATCTTCAGGAAAATAATCTATCAAACAGGCGGGACGCTCTCCTTCGTTTCTGCCCGCCAAATGACGAGAATAATTTTCTATTCCCGAGCAGTAGCCGACTTCTTTAAGCATTTCCACATCGTATTTTGTTCTTCCGTATAATCTTTCCGCTTCTATAAGTTTTCCTTCGCTTTGAAATTTATCGTATTGTTCTTTAAGTTCTTTTTCTATGAGTTTGATTCCTTTGTTTAATTTTAATTCTCCCGTGACAAAATGTTTCGCAGGATAAATTACGACTCTATCCTGTTCTTCGATTTGTTTTTTCGTTATCGGATTTATTTTTGTGATTCTTTCAACCGTATCGCCGAAAAATTCTATTCTTATAACTTCGTCCGAATAAGCGCTCATTATTTCCAAAGTGTCGCCTATGACTTTGAATTTTGCTCTCTCCAATATGTCTCTCGTTCGCTCATATTGTATCGAAACTAATTTTTCAATAATCGTATCTCTGTCGTATTCTTCGTCTTTTTCTACCGCTATATATAATTGTCTGTAATCTTCAGGCGAACCTAATCCGTATATGCAGGAAACTGAAGCGACTATTATCACATCTCTTCTTTCAAGAAGCGAAGTCGTAGCCTTAAGTCTCAATCTGTCAATTTCATCGTTAATCGAAGCGTCTTTATCAATATACAAATCTTTTGCGGGAACATAAGCTTCTGGCTGATAATAATCATAATACGAAACGAAATATTCAACCGCATTACTCGGGAAAAAATCTTTAAGCTCTCTATAAAGCTGCGCCGCCAAAGTTTTATTATGCGAAAGAACGAGAGTAGGGCGATTTACTTTTTCTATAACATTTGCGATAGTGAAAGTTTTTCCGCTTGCCGTAACACCGAGCAATGTTTGATATTTATTTTTATTTTCAAGCCCTTTTACTAAATTTTCTATAGCCTGACTTTGGTCACCAGACGGTTTGAAATTCGATTCTAATTTAAAACTTTTCATAATATTTTTTATTGATTTATAATTTTCAAATCTTAAAATTGATTATTAGAGTTTATAATATAATTTGTTTAAAGTAAATAATTCAAGCGAAATCTTTCAAATGATATTATTTTTATCATAATATAAAACTATTGAAAGTTTTTTATATTTCTAATATACTTTAAAAATGAATAGGGCAAATCAGTTTTTCGATAAATTTTTAAAGAACTTCGATAAAGTTTCGGATAATGAAAAGAAAAGAATATTTGAAAGGTTATCCGATTTATGCTATTCTCAAAATACGATTATAGAAAATTTGGAAGAGGGAATTATTTCAATCGACATAAACGGAATAATTCAGGGAATAAATAAAAAAGCCTGTTTTCTATTTTCAATTCCAAGAAACTGCGAAAACGAACCTCTTTCAAAATATTTATCCGACAGCGAAACGGGAAAAATAATTTTGGAGCTAATTAAAGAAAACGATTCGGATACCAAATTATTAAGAGACGATGACAATAAAAGAATTCTTCAAATAAATATTTTTCCTTTGGGAGAGAGCGGTAGAATAATAGGAACTTTAATAAAGGCTTTCGATATAACTCAAACTTACGAAAATTCCCAAAAACTTAAAAGAGCCGAGCAGTTGGCTTCGCTTACCACTTTGGCGGCGGGCGTGGCGCATGAAATAAAAAATCCTTTGGGTTCTATTTCAATATATATTCAACTTATCGAAAAAATAATTAAAAAAAATATCGACAATTCCTCTCAATGTTTTGCCGAGTTAAAAGATTATTGCGCAATTATAAAAGAAGAAATCGGAAGGCTCGAAGATACGATTAATTCTTTTTTATTTTCGGTTAGAAAGCTGGAACTTAATTTGGAAGAAATAAATATCAACTCTTTAATTTTATCGACAATCGATTTTTTGAAATACGAAATTGAAAATAATAATATAAATATGGAAATTAAATTCGACAGAGACAATTTGATAATGCGAATTGACGAAAGATATATTAAACAGTCTTTAATAAATATTATTCAAAACGCGATTGATTCTATTTTGGAAAAAAACGAAAAAAAATATAAGAAAGAAATTCAAATAAAATTAAAAACTGTCGACAATTTTGCTTTGATAATCGTAAAAGATAACGGAATCGGAATAAAAGAAGAACTGCTTCCAAAAATTTTTGAGCCTTATTTTACCACAAAAAGACATGGCACGGGACTCGGACTCACCAATGTCGCTCGAATAATAGAAGCTCATAACGGAAATATAAATATAGAAAGCGAATACGGAAGAGGAACGAAAGTTATAATAAAACTTCCTTTGCTTCAAGAAAATCAAAAATTTTTAAAAACGGATTTATTATATGGCTAAAATACTAATAATAGACGATGAAAAAAATATAAGAGACGGAATAAAAAAATCTTTGGAATACGAAGGTTATGAAGTCGCAACCGCAGAAAACGGAGATAAAGGAATCGATATAGTTTATAAAGGCGGAATAGATTTGGTTATTACCGATTTGAAAATGCCAGAAAAAACGGGAGAAGAATTTTTAAAAGATGTTTTGGATTTTGACAAACATATTCCCGTAATAATTTTAACTGGACATGGAAATGTAGAAACGGCAGTCGATATGATGAGACTCGGCGCTTACGATTTCATGACTAAACCGTTTAATTTGGATAAAATGCTTTTAATAATAGCGCGGGCTTTGGAAAGTAAAAATATAAAGAAAACCAACGAAAGTCTTGAGAAGCGAGTCGATTATCATGAAAGTTTTTACGGGATGATTGGGCATAGTTCTAAAATGTTAAAAGTTTACGAAGCGATAAAACAAGTCGCAAGAACGAAAGCTACGGTTTTAATAGAAGGCGAAAGCGGAACGGGTAAAGAACTTGTGGCAAACGCAATTCATCAAATTTCCGACAGAGCGAAACAGCCTTATATAACGGTAAACTGTGTGGCGCTTTCAGAAGGAGTTTTGGAGAGCGAATTATTCGGACATGAAAAAGGCGCTTTCACGGGAGCGATTGATAAAAAAATCGGAAGATTCGAGGCGGCTAATAAAGGAACAATTTTTTTGGACGAAATAGGAGAGATTAATCAAACCGTTCAAGTCAAACTTTTAAGGGTATTGGAAGAGAGAGTAATCGAACATGTAGGCTCGAATACTCCGATAAATGTCGATATAAGAGTGATAGCCGCAACAAATAAAAAATTATCGGAAGAAATTAAAACGGGAAAATTTAGAGAAGATTTATATTATAGATTGAATGTTATCAAAATCGAAATGCCTCCTTTGAGAGAAAGACGCGAAGATATTCCGCTTCTTATAGATAATTTTATCAAAGAATTTTCCGCAGTTCATTCTATTGAAATTAAATCTGTCGATAAAAAAGTTTATAAAATATTGTCGTCTCTTCAATGGGAAGGAAATGTTCGGGAATTAAGAAATATGATAGAAACGATGGTTGTAATGTCGCGGGACGGAAAAATAGAAGAAAGCAATATTCCAGATTGGGCATTGAAATCGGATAAAGAAATTTTTTCGGTTGATAAAGATTTAACTTTGGAAGAACTTGAAAAAAAATATATCAATTATTTATTAGGCAGAAATAATTTTAATAAGGCTCAAGTTTCAAAAATTCTTGGAATAGAGAGAGCCACGCTCTACAGAAAATTAAAAGATTATAACGATTAAATTTTTTTATTTATTTAAATTTAAATATTTAAATTTTATTTTACTATAGTCATAATCAAATCGCCGACTTCAACATCTCTCGGTTCGGTTTTAATGCATTCTTTCAATTCGGTAAAATTTGAAATGATTATAGGCGAGGTTATATCGTATTCTTTTTCAACTTCTTCTTTTTCAAATTCGATTAATAAAGTTCCAGCTTTTACTTTATAGCCTTCTTTGACATGCGATTTAAAATATTTTCCTTGCAATTTAACCGTATCCATTCCTATATGTATAAGAATTTCAACTCCTTTAGCTTCCAAACCTATCGCGTGATTTGTGTCTATCATCGTTATCACTTCGCCGTCTATCGGAGAGAAAACTTTTCCGTCAGCGGGAATTATAGCCATTCCGTCTCCCAGCGCTTTGCTTGAAAACGCTTCGTCTTTTACTTCGGTTATGTCGATTAATTTGCCTTTTATAGGACTTTTTATTTCAATTTTTTTAGTGAATAATCCCATTTAATAACTCCGTTTATATTTATTAATTTTTTATTTTAATTAATTTAATGATAAAGATTTTAACATAAAAAATATTAATGTAAAGCCGAATATTAAAAA
>NZ_JBNMIZ010000038.1:0-15060 GCF_050873525.1 Brachyspira sp.
AATAAATATAGTTTATAATATTTAGAATTATATTATTTTATTGGATTATTAATCGTGGATTTATTAGTTATTATATTTTTTATAATTGCAATTATAATATTTATTTTAATGTTCGGGCTGCTTTTCTTTATATCGGTTGTCGGAAGAATGGCGGGATTTTTTTCGTATTTAATATTTAGAAATAGAGAAGATTGTCCTTTTTGCCATTGCCGAAAATCTATGAGAATGATTAAAACGGATAGCGGTTATAAAAAAGTATGCGACAGATGTAAATTTTCGGTAGAGGTGGAAGACAAAAAAGAAAACGAATAGATTTACGAGGGGAGGGGGTTGAACCCTCATGCCTAAGCGCTAGATCCTAAGTCTAGTGCGTCTGCCAATTCCGCCACCCTCGCTTAAGTCTATTATATTATACATTATATAATATTTTTTTCAAGTGCGAGTAAACTTATGATTAAGATAAAAAAATTAAAAAAAACTTTTCAGAAATTAAAAAACTTTTTTATTGAAGATATATATTATACGGACGCGTCTTTATTCAATCCCGCTAAAAGATTTTTTATAAATTTATTCAGAGTGATAACTTTTGCGGTAACAGATTTTATAAAAGACGATTGCACAATAAGAGCGGCTTCGCTAACTTATCTTGTCACTTTATCTCTTATTCCCGCTTTGATAGTAGGATTATTTATATTGAGAGTTTTTAATTTGTATCAAAATATTTTTATGATAATATTCGACTGGATGGAAACGAACGCTCCATTTTACGAACCTATGGTTAGACAGATATTAAATATAGCGGATAGCACAAATTTGGCGAGTTTCGGATTAATCGGAGTAATATCCACTTTGGTAAGCACAGGTTTAATACTTCATAATATTCAAAAATCGCTTGTAAAAATTTGGCGAGTTAAAATAAAGACTTCCATTCCGAGAGTTGCGGCAAATTATATAGCTTTGCTTTTTTTGATTCCCATAATGATTGGAATATCATTTTCGCTCATAACTTATACTCATATAACTTCGTATAATTTTCCAACTATAATTAGAATATTATTGTCTTGGGTAACTCCGATAATAGCGATGTCTCTTTTGGTTTTATTTTCTTATGTTTTAGTTCCTCAAACTAAAGTAAACTGGTCGAACGCTGCAATATCTTCGATTTTAGTTGCGATAACTATAATAACTCTTTTCAGCGTTTATTTTAGACTTAATTTAAATGTAAAAAATTATAAGCAGATTTTCGACAGCGATAAATATAAAATAGAATATGTCGTAAAAGAAATAAATTCTTCAAATAATGTTTCTAAAAATATTTCAAATATTACTTTGGAAAGAATAAGCTATAGAATAATTGAAAATTTAGGAAACGGTTTAAGCGCGCCGACTTACGATAGAGAGGTTATTTCCACAAATACGCTTAATTTTGTAGATTTTTCTCCAAATGTATTCGAACAGTTAATGAAATATAATTTTAAGATAGGCGACTCGGTAGTGATAAGCAACGAAGACGATATGCTCACAAGTATAAGCCCCGCAGAGTTTTCGTCCGCAAGCGCTTTCGCTCAAATTCCCGTTTTGCTTTTGCTTTTATATATAATTTGGATAATAATTTTATTTGGAGCGGAACTCACTTATTCGCTTCAATATTTTAGAGCTTATGGAGTCGACAGAACGAATATTAAACTTTCCTTTGCCGAAAAAGAAGTTATAGCTTTGGAGTTTATGCATGCAATCGCCTACAGATTTATTAATAAGAAAAAACCTTTTACCGTATATGAACTCGCTAAAGAATTAAAAACTCCTCCGACTATAATAAACGAAATTTCCGAAAGTTTGGAAAAAGCTATGTATATAATAAAAACGGTAGACGGCTCGAAAATATCTTATATATTGGGATGCCCGCCCGAATCGATAACCGTTGGAGATATTTTATATTCTCTAAAAATGAACGGCGGATTTAGGCATAAAAATTCTACTAACGATAAATATAAAAAATTAATTTACGAAAATAAAACAATATCGAATAGAGATTATAATCAAAATTTATATCATTTGGTTGTTAATAAATAAATTTTATTTTTAATCATTGAGGCAAATTTTCTTTATATTTTGAATCTTTAAACTCTAAAGAAGGTTTTGAACTAAGCATATGAATCGCAGTTATAAGAGAATAGCTTATCCATGCTTTTTTTTCGTCATTATTTTTATCATTTTTATTCGATTCGTTTTCTCTTAAAAGTTCGTTTAAAGTTTTCGCAATATTGTCAATATTATCTTCAAAAAAATCTTCGCATTCGTCACAGGTATCCATAGTCGCCTGTCCTTCGATTTCTTCAATTTCTTTACCGCACCATACGCAATTAATACTCATTTTATCTCCGTTAATTTTTTAAATTACAAAAGAATAGTATTTAATATTTCCATCCGCATCCATAACTTCTATTGTAATCGAACCCGCGTTTTCATCTTCGATTATAATAGTAAAATTTTCGCTCATAGAATCCAAAACTTTATCATCTGGAATTATATAATGCCATTCTTCCATTATCGTGGAATATCTAACCGTTTTCAAAAATGAAAGTTTATCTTCCGCTCTAAAAGTTATTTTTCTTGTTTTTCCTTCCGTATTAACCGCAAAATCGAATATTTCTGGCGGGTCGTTATCGTATTTTATATTAAGAACTTCCAAAGTTTTAGTTTTCGCCAAATCTATCGGATTATCGAATCTGTCGCTTGCGGTTATTCTAAAATCGTAAATTCCAGAAGGCATCAAATAAGACTTGAATCTAAAATATGGCGTCTCCAAATTATTTGCAAGTTTTCTATAATTTTTTTCGCCCTTCAATCTATATTCCAAATCGTATATAAGTTTATCTCCGTTCGGGTCGCTTCCTTTCCAATAAATCATAGTTTCATTTTCTTCGAGCTGCGGGCTTTTTGTAGTTTCGTTGGAATCGTTTTGCTGTTTATAATGAGTAGTGAGTCCGCCGTTTAAAACATCAGGCGCTAAATTATTTTCAACATAAGTAAAATCCATAGAACTCAAAACTGGAACGGAATCCGCATTAGATGTTTTCATCTTCACTCTAAATTGCAAGAATCTTCCGTCTGGAGCGTTAATTTTTCCGTCTTCGGCAATCAGAACAAAATCGCTCCAAGTATTGTCGACTCTCGCCACATTTCCCGTTCTCACTTCAAAAGATATATCCGAACCTTCTGGAGTGCTTGTCATCGCTTTTAGACTTCCAAGTTTGCTTAAAAGTCTTAAATCCAATGTGTCGCTTACAAAACTTCCTTCAGAAAGATTATTATTTTGCATTTTATATATTTCTCCCGTTTTCGATACGGCAAAATATAATCCGTCTTTAGTCGCGGAAAATGTCGAGAGAGTTTTATTTTCGAGTCCGCCAATGTAGGATAAAAGCCCGTCATCTCCGTTTATTTTATAAATATCGGCGTTGTCTCCCGTAATGAAATATATATTATTATCGTTGTCGGAACTTAAAGCAAAAACCAAAGTTTGATTCAAGAAAAATAATCTTTGAACTGTTCCGTTAGCGTCCGCTTTATATAAAGAATTTCTAAATTCCTTTGCGCTGTCATCTGCCGCTTTTCCGCCGTCTATTATTGAAGGAAGGATTAAATAAGAAGGTTCTCTTGTCGCCGTTCCAAAATATAAATTTCCTATATTATCCATAGTAATCGCGTAAACTTCATTTTGAGCCGTATCGTATAAAGTTTCATAAGAAGGATTTTCAGAATTAGTGGACAAATTAACCGACAAAACGAGTCCTCTTCCCGCCGTTCCAACATATAATTTATTATTTTTAGAATCGAAATATAATGACATGGCATGCTGTTCGTCAATTTTGAGTATTTCCGTTATATTTCCAGTTGAAGATATTTTTAATACTCTTGCGTTATTTCCGCCCGCAGCCGCGTATAAATTTCCATTATTATCGAATTTCATATCCCAAATATAAGTGTCGTCAACATTTTGACTCCAAATTTCATTTCCCGAATTATCGTATTTTATTATTCTCGCGTAAGGACCCGTTGCCGCGTATATATTGCCCGAATTATCCGAAATAACCGAAGTAAAAGCGCTTTCGTTTGTGGATTTGACGAATAAAGTAAAATCGCTTTCTCCCGAGTTTCTTCTATATAATTCCGCTCCGTTTCCGCTTATAGCAGCATATATTGAACCGTCCGCCGAAGGATAAATTTTCCAAATAAATTTTCCGTCAATAGCGCCGTCTTTTTCTATAATCGGAGCTAAAACCAAAGAACCTTGTTCCGTGAGCATTATTCCGTTATAAGTTCCGTTATTATAAAACCCTTTTCTCGAACTCGAATAATTTCTGGTAACTACTCCAAAAATCGTGATTTGTGATAATATTAATACTGTTAAAATTATTTTAGCGATTTTCATACTTATTCGCTCCTTCTATGATTATATCTATTTTCATTAAGCCTAATATTGAGTAAGGCATATTATATTCTCCTTCTATAGCATTTATGACGGAAGATTTATCCGAAGTATAATTGTCGGCAATGACTCCGTATCTTGAAACGGGAAGCATTGGAAAAGAATCTTTCCCTATTTGAACTCCCCGCGAAGAAGAGTAAAGCCAAACTTTCAAAGCTTTATCGTCATAAGATTTGCCGTAGATTCTCATAACATCGTCTAAATTTCTTATTTTATATTTATTCGGCATAAATAATCTTTCGGCATAATTATATATATATTCGTTCGCCGCATAAATACTGTAAATATCAGTAATCAAATTAACGGGAAGTTTAACGGGAATATTTATATAAGTTTTTTCCTGCCCGTAAGGAGTAATTCCAACTCTCAAATGTATAGTCTCGCCCGCAACCGCTCGCGTTTCAAGTAAAGTTATATCGTCTAAAAAAGCGTATTCCAAATTACTTCGTTTTATCGAAAGTTTTATTGATTTTATTCCAATTCTATTAAAATTATTATATATAAAAAAATCGACTGGAGCAATTAACTGTTCTATCGCCTCTCTAAAAGCGTCTTTGGAAGAGTAGGTTAATATTCTGTCGGTTACTTTATAAGGTTTTTCAAAATAATCCGTTTCTATTTCATAACTTATACTAAATACTCCATCCTCTTCGCTTCCCGCGCTCGAAGTTACCGCTTCGTAAATTGCCATCGAAAGCAAATAAGAAAAATATGTCGGGTCGTTTAATACTCTAAAATTAAAATCTTTATTCAAAAAACTTTGGTCTTCCACTTGCAAATTAACGGGAATCATAGTGTTTTCTGGGACTTCTCCATAAACTCCCGAAACTCCAAAAGTGCCGTCATAAACCGTGTAGCCTAAATAATTGGAATAAGCCGCTCCGATTTTGAAAGAAGACGCTGCGGATGCGACTATATGATTTATATAAGCTCTCGAAACGGGCGCTCTTAATCTTCCTTTGGACCACATTGAATGCCCGAATAATAAAAATTTCTCATCGTCCGTATGCGAAACCGTTCCGACTCCAGCTATGGATAAATCGCCGTCAACCAAAACTATTGCGACAGAATCTCCAAATAAAAATTTTCCGCTTTGATTTTCATCCGAAATTGCGCCTCCCGTCTGCATGGGAAAAAATCCCATTTCTTTGAATTTATCCGAATACTCAGAAAAAGAATTTCCATTGAAGCCCGAAAACATTAAAGGAGTTTGCAAAGAATTCTTGCTTATTGACGCCACTTTTGAAACATTTGTGTCGTTATATAATTTATACATTTCTTCTATTGGAGTGACTCCCGCAATCGGGTCTTTCGCATAATTCCATCCGAAAGCCAAAGCTCCAGCAATTTTTCCGTCAAAATAAATTGGAGAACCGCTCATTCCAGCGACAGTGCCAGAATGTTCCAAATTAAGTCCTTCCAATTCTATCAATATCGCATCGCTTCCGTTCCACATTTTTCTTAAAACGGAAAGAACTTTTACTTTGAAAGGCTCGACATTAGTTCCATGAATTACCGTATAACCTACGCCTTCCATTCCTTCATGTATTTCGCTCATAGGAATGACTTCGGGATTGTCGGGCGGAGCTGGAGGCAAACTTTGGGCGAGCAAATTTAAATTAAAAATCAAACTAAATAAAATTAAAAATATTTTCTTTTTATGCATTTAATCAATCCGTATTATAAAATAAAATTTTGTTAATCGATAATATAACAATATATATTAGATTTAAGTAAAATTCAATAAATATTTTGTTAGTATTCAATTATCGGAATGTATAGGTTTCATTTTTATTGTATTAATAAATTTATTTAGATTAGTAATTTTGTTATCTGTATGGATTGTTTAGATAATGCATTGTCATTACGAGCGTAAGCGAAGTAATCCACTTTATTTGGATTGCCACGCCTCACTCGCTAAAAGCGGGCAGTCGCCTCGTTCGGCTCGCACACTCTGTGTGCCTCACGGCAATGACAATATTTTTAAATCGTCATTACGAGGACGAAGTCTGCGACTTGCCAATGGCACACAGAGTGAAGTCGGGCAGAGCCAAGTAATCCAGATTGGAAATGATGCTTTTTCTGATAACAAGGGGTTTTAACCCCTTGAATGCAAATTAGAAAAATGCACACAATGGGCTTTCCGCAGGGACGCAGAGCGAAAGCCACATTGTTATAAGAATTGGATTGCCACGCTCTGTGTGCCTCGCCTTGCGTGCCTCTCCAACGGTGGACTTTAGTCTCGGCAACGGCAATGACAAAAAAATTTACTTAATTTAAATAAAATACTTGAATTATGTCAACTTTATTCGTGAATTTGCTTGGATTATTTATAATTTATTACTTTATTTCTAAATTTCTTATTTTTTTGTATAGAAATAGAAAATTTTACTTGACTTTTCTAAAAAATTTGTTATACTTATGTGTAGAGAGAATAAGTTTTTTTCGACATTATAAAAATTTAAGGGAGGATAAAATGAGAAAAACAATTTATTTTATAATTTCCGTTATTATGACGGCGGCTATTGTATTGGTTTCCTGTGCGGATAAGATGGACAAGGATTTAAATCAAACGGGGTTATATGACCAAAACGGCAATTTGCTAACAAACACTTTAATCCAGACTAATTCTGTTCGCGTTAGCGGCGATATTCCGAGTTGGGCTACAAATATGAAAGTCGATTATATAATTATAACAAACTCTAATTATACCGAAATCAAATATCCTAGTAATGTTACAGTTCCAAATCTGCCAAAAGACCCTACCGCCATTTACAGAATTCGATTGCCTTTTGCCGGGTCAAGCGAATATTATACGGTAGATTATAGAGATACAAACAAATTGAATCAGTTATGGTTTGACCAAATAAATAGAAGAGGCAAGAACGATGGAAAAGTTTTCGCCCTCAGAAATAAAGCTAACAATAGAGACGCTAATAATTTTCAAAAACTTCATGGGACGGGAAATTATCAGGCTCTAGATTATTATTACTTCAATGAAAACGGCGATATAGTTTGGAAAGAAGACAACACAATTATAAAAAAGTTTATGGGAGCTATAGTGACCGAATATAGAGATATTGTGGAAAGAAAATATCCAGAGGCGCGACCTGGTAGTAGCGATACAGCGTTGCACAGACAGGCTATAGTTTATTATAAATGGGCGCAGAAAGGAATCTATACAATTGGCGGAGTTTACGCTAACACTTTGACGACTGAATATGCAAGAAAGAGATATTTAAATCGTAAAAGAGGAAGCTCGGAGTGGGTTAAAGGAGACGACCCGTATAAAGACGGAGTATTCGATTTTGTAACTTATCGGCATTTACTAGAAACTTATAGTAGCACTTTTAGTGTCTCTTGGGAAGGTCTGCTATTTGAAAGGCAATATACCGTTCCTGGATTTATAGAAGTTTTAGTTATGTATGATTACGATAATATGGGATATACTGGAGCCGCGGCGCTTCATTCCTACTACGCTTATCATGGAGAGTATTCTTCTAACGAGGGATTTAAGATTTGGAATATACCTTATATGACTAATCATAATATATACATAGGAGAAAGACCAGAATATACTATTCCATGGCTCACGCATTCTGCAGCGTTTACGGATGGACATCGAAATCCAAATTGGCATTTTTTGTTTATGCCGGGACATAAAAATTAATTAAGGAGGGTAAAATGAGAAAGTTAATTAATTTATTTTTATTTACAATTATAACTGTAATGGTAATGGTTTCTTGTGCGGACAAGATGGACAGCAATTTAAATCAAACTGGTTTATATGACCAAAACGGGAATTTGCTAACGAACACTTTAGTCAAAACTAACGCTATTCGTGTTAGCGGCGATATTCCAGCTTGGGCTACAAATATGAATGTCAATTATGTTATTACAACAAACTCAGATTACACTGAAATCAGATATTCGGACGATATACTCGCTCCAAATTTGCCCGATAAACCTACCGATTATTATAAAATCCGCGTGCCTTTTGCCGGGTCAGACGAATATTATACGGTTCATTATAAAGATACAAATAAATTGAATCAGTTATGGCTTGACCAAATAAATAGAAGAGGCGAAAGCGATGGAAAAGTTTTTGCCCTCAGAAATAAAGCGAATAACCGCGACTTGAATAATTTTCAAAACTTACATAAGCATGGAGACTATCAGGCTCGAGATTATTATTACTTCAACGCTAACGGAGATATAGTTTGGAAAGAAGATGACACAATTATAAAAAAGTTTGTGGGAGCTATTGTAACCGAATATAGAGATATTACGGAAAGAAAATTTCCAGAAAAGAAAGGAGGAGAAGGTTCGGCAAGTTCTCAGGCTATAGTTCGTTATAAATGGGAACAGAAAGGAATATTTACGGTCGGCGGAATTTACGCTAACACTTTGACGACTGAATATGCAAGAAAGAGATATTTAAATCGCAAAAGAGGAAGCGAGGAGTGGGTTAAAGGAGATGACCCGTTTAAAGACGGAGTATTCGATTTTATAGCTTATCGGCATGTAATAGAAACTTATAGTAGCACTTTTACTACGGCTTGGGCTGGTAATTTATTTGAAAGACAATATACTGTTCCTGGGTTTATCGAAGTTTTAGTTATGTATGACTACGATAATATGGGATATACTGGAGCTGCGGGACTTCATTCTTATTACGCTTATTATGGAGTATATTCTTTTCCTACGCCTTATCAAGAAAGTGAAGGCTTTAAACCTTGGAATATGCCTTATATGACTAATCAAAATATATATTTGGCAGAAAGACCAGAATATACGAGTCCTTTGCTCACGCATTCCGCTGCGTTTACGGATAATCCTCGCGGTTGGTGTTATTTGTTTATGCCGGGACATAAGAATTGAGATATACACTTTTTTTATAAAAATTTATTCTTTTTCTGAAAAGGCGCTTTCATTATTTGTTAGCGTCTTTTTGTTTTGATATTGAATTTTTTAAATTATAATAATAGAATATATATTAATTATTTAAAAATTATTTTAATGATATTTATAATAAAATAAAAGGAATAAAAATGAAAGATTTATTAATTGAGATTTTAGTCGAGGAAATACCAGCGGACTTCGCATATCCTGCAAGTTTGAGTTTTAAGAAAATTATCGAGAGCGCGTTAAAAAATAACGGGCTTAATTTTAAATCAATAACTTCTTTTACCACTCCAAGAAGATTGTCAATTTTAGTGGAAGAAGCGGATGAAAAATCAAAAGACGATATTATAGAATCGAAAGGTCCTCTATTTGAAAGCGCAATTAAAGACGGAGTTTTGACGAAAGCGGGAGAAGGATTTTTGAAAGCGAATGATATCGAAATTAAAAATATAAACGATATAACGGAAAAAGAATCTTTCGACAAACCTTATTTAAAAGAATTAAACGGTAAAAAATATATTTATGTCAAAAAAGAAAAAAAAGGAATTGAAACTAAAAAATTATTTGAAGAAAATTTGGAAAATATAATCGCGAGTATAGATTTCAAAAAGAAAATGAGATGGGGAGATAAAGATTTTGCTTTCGTTCGTCCGATAAGAAATGTCGCGGCTTTATTTGGAAACGAAATTATAAAAACTAAAGTCGCGGGAATAGAAACGAATAATAAAATTACGGGACATAGATTATTGTCTCCCGAATTTACGGAAATAAATAATCCAAAAGATTATGAAGAAATTTTACTTAAAAAACATGTCATAGTTTCGAGAGAAAAAAGATTAGAAAATATAATTAATCAGCTAACTAAAATTGAAAAAGAAAATAATTTTGAAGCGGTATCGAAGAAAAAAGTTTCGGAGATTGTAGTCGATTTGGTGGAAGAACCTTATTTATTAACAGCCGAATTCGATTCTCAATTTTTGGAAGTTCCTAAAGAAGTTTTAACGAGCGAAATGATTGAACATCAAAAATATTTTCCATTATGCAATAAGAACGGAGATTTGACTAATATATTTGTAATAACTGCAAATCAGCCGAAAACTCCTCAAATAATAGCGGGAAATATAAGAGTTTTGACGGCTCGGCTTTCGGACGGAAGATTTTTGTATCAAGAAGATATTAAAAAAGGCATGGACGAAATGAACGGCAGACTCTCTATGCTTATGTTTAGAAAAGAACTCGGAAGCGTTGCAGATAAAGTGAAGAGACTTGAAAGAAACGCTATAAGTTTGATAGTAGATTTGAATTATAACGAAGATAAAGATAATATTTTAAAAGCCATAAAATATATGAAAGCCGATTTGGTAAGCAATATGGTTTATCAATTTCCAGAACTTCAAGGAATAATGGGTTCTTATTTTGCAAAAGAAATGGGATTGGGCGAAAATGTTGCGACTGCGATTAAAGAACAATATAAACCTTTGTTTGCTACTGACGATATTCCTTCAAACGATACGGGACGAGCGATTGCAATTTTGGATAAGATGGACAATATAGTCGCTGGTTTTTATGTTGGCGATATTCCTACTGGCTCGCAGGACCCAAACGCTTTGAGAAGGCAGTCGCTCGGAATAATAAATATTTTAGTGAAATCCAAAAAACATATAAGCCTAAAAAAATTAATCGAAGAAACTATTGATTCTATGCCGAAAGAAGCGAAAAATAATAAAAGCGAAGATTTGGTTAATGATATATTCGAGTTTTTTAAATCGCGATTTGAAAACGATTTGCATTTTTCTAAAGATTCTATTTCTGGCGTTCTTTCTACGGAAATTGACGATATATATGACGCTTATTTGAAAATTTCCGCAATTGACGAATTTAGAAAGAAAAACGAAGAATTATTTGCAAATCTTTTGCTCGTATTTAAGAGAGTAAAAAATATAATAAAATCATCTCATACTTTGGTTTTTGAAGAATCGATTTTGGAAGAAAAAGCGGAAAGAGAATTATATAAAATCTATAAAGAAAAAGAAACCGAAATAAAAAAACTCATAGAAAATAAAGAATATCAAAAAACATTTTCTATGCTTTCGAGTTTATACGAGCCTTTGGATAATTTCTTTAAAGAGATTATGGTTATGGCGGACGATGAAAAATTGAAAAATAATAGAATCGCTTTGCTTTCTTTGGTTGATAAAATATTTAAGAATATGCTTGATTTTTCAAGTTTGGTTAGATAATTTAATTAAATCTTATTTAGAATTTTATTTTTATTAATATCCGAAATTTGAGAATGCGAAATATTATAAATCATTCTTTTCTTTATTTTACCAACGGCGCTTATATTGTCGTATTTATAAATTATATCCAAAAGTTCGTTTGTTATGTCGAGTATATATTCGTTCGATTTTTTTGAACATAATCTCGTATAAATTTTCAAAATATGATTTGCAAAATATTTTATCAATTTTATATCGTTTATTAAACTTGCTTTTTTCAAATGCGAAAAATAAATTTTCAAAGCTTCCAAATTATTTTCTTTAATATATTTATCCAAAAACAGCGAAAATCTTTTTATATAATCCGCGTTTTTATTTTTTAATTCCGCGCAAATTTCTTCGACATTGATTATATGAACGGAATATTTTAGATTCAATTTTATATTTCCTTCTTTATCTGCGAATAATAAATAATCTTTTGAAGAGTCTACGGGATTATTTAATTTTAATCTCACGCTTTCGATATATTTAACTTTCAAATGATTGTCGTTATTATATTTTTTAATTTTCGATTTTCTCGCGTCGACTATGAATAAATATTCTATGTTTTTAGTTTTATTTACTATCGAACGTTTCGCTCCTCTATACTTCACATATTCTGAAGTTTCTATTTTCAAGTTGCCTTTATTTTCGAGGATTGAAATTAAATCATCAAATTCTATTATTCCGTCCGTAGAATAACTCATAACGATATGATTTGCGTTTATATTTTCAAGCAAATTTATTAAAGAATTTTTTGCCGTTTTTTTATAGCAGTAATCGGATTTCGTTTTTATCCAGTCTTTTCTTATTCCGCCCTTGTCCGTTTTCTTTCCGTTGATATATATATTTTTATTTATCTTCGGTTTATCCCACAAAGCTATCGTATTAAGCAAATGATAATTGCTTCCGTATTGATGCTGATTATATGGCGGGTCCAAATAAACCAAATCAAATTTTTTATCTTTATTTTTTAGCGCAAATTCGTTTGCATCAAGCATACTAACATAACCGTTTTTGCCGTCATATAGCGGAAGCTCTTTCAAAGATATTGGAGTTAATATTCTGTTTAAAGCGTCTTTATTTCTTCCGCCGAAACCAGAATGAAAAGCTTTGAAAACTCCAGATGTATTCGTATGAGTAGCCGCCTCGTAAATTAGAGAAGCTATCAAATAAAAATATTCTTTTTGATTTATCGCGTTATTTTTGTAAAGTTCTTCAATGTTATGTCTTATAATATCTATTTTAGTTCCGTTATATTGAGTGTAAAATAATCTCTCGTTTTTCAAATCGGGATTATAATCGTTTTTCGGAGAATAAAATTTTGAAATATATCTGTCTTTATTTTTTATTCTATCAATATTGTTAATCGTTTCAATCGTATTTTCAAGTCCGCCCGTATGAATAAACATATTTTTTGTGTCTTCAATATTTATCTGAATATGCGCGTAATTCAAAATATAAGAATAATGTTCCCAATCGTTGGAATAAACTTCCAAATCCAAAGTTTTTAATAATCTCGATACGCTTCCGCTTCCCGCAAATAAATCCAAAGCCGTTTTTATATTTTTATCTTTATCCAAAATATCCAAAAAAACATTTTCTATAAAAGGCAGTAATCTTCTTTTATTTCCAATATACGCGATTAAATTTTCTTTAAGATATTTATTTTTTATGTCTATATTATTAGTTATCATAATATAGTTATCGGAATTTAATTGATACTGTTAACATAATTATTATTAAATTCTTTATTTTTTAACGACTATAATTTATAATATTTCAATGAAAAAAATAGATTTAAATAATATAAATAGAATAGTATTCAAATTTGGAACTAATGTTTTGAGAGGAGATGACGGATATATTTCAATGGCTCGAATATATTCTTTCATTGAAGCCATCGCCAAATTTCACAGAATGGGAAAGGAAATTCTTATAGTCACTTCTGGAGCGGTTGGACTTGGAGCTAAAAAAATTAACGCGGTAGATTTGAGCGAAAATTCTTTGAAGCAGGCTTGTGCGGCGATAGGGCAGTCTCAACTCATGTCGACTTATGAAGACGGATTTTCAAAATACGATATAATAACCGCTCAAATATTATTGACGGAAGAAGATTTTTCAAACCGAAGAAGGTATTTGAATTTGCGTTCCACTTTCGATACGCTTTTGAAATATAAAGTAATTCCAATCATAAACGAAAACGATACCGTATCGAGCGATGAAGTTGAATTTTTAGGAAATATTACTCAAGTAAGTTTTTCCGAAAACGATAAATTATCCGCATTGGTTGCGAGCGAACTTGACGCAGATTTGCTTATAATACTTTCCGATATTAACGGACTTTATGACGATAATCCGAAAACAAACCAAAACGCAAAATTTATTCATGAAGTATTTGAAATCACAAAAGAGATAGAAAATTTGGGACTTGACGCTTCTAAAGGCGGACGCGGAGGAATGAAAACGAAACTTCAAGCGGCTAAAATTGTGACTCGTTCGGGCTGTGCTTTATTTATAGCGAACGGAAAAAAGCCCGATGTTCTTAAAGATATATTTGAAACTAAAGACAAAACTATTTTTTATCCCGTGAAAGAAATTGACGAACTCAATACAAAAAAGAGATGGATTGCCTACGCCACGACTATAATTGGAAAAGTGATTGTAAACTCTGGCGCTAAAAAAGCGATTTTGGAAAAAGAATCTAGTCTGCTTCCGATTGGAGTTATAAAAATTATTAACGAATTCAAAAAAGGCGATATAGTGAGCATTGCGGATGAAAACGGAGAAGAATTTGCAAGAGGAATAATAAATTATAATTCGGAAGACGCTAAAAAAATAATGGGACATCATTCGGACGATATATTAAAATTATTGGGTTATAAAAATTATGACGCTTTAATAACGAGAGATTATATAGTGATTTTATAATATTAAAAATGAAAAAAGCTATGAATAATAAACTGTCATTACGAGCCATTAGGCGAAGTAATCCAAAATTTATAGAATTTAATTTTGGAATTTAGCTTTATCAATACTGGATTGCTTCGCTTGTTTCACTCGCTCGCAATGACAATAAAAAATTTAAGGTTTACAATATCAAAAAAAATCAAAAAAATTTCACTTAATTAAAATAGAAAATAATTAAATTATGTCAACTTTATTTATAAATTCGCTTGGATTATTCATAACTTCACTACTTTTTTCTAAATTTCTTATTTTTTTTTTTTTTTGTATAGAAATAGTAAATTCTACTTGACTTTTTTTAATAAATTTATTATACTATTAACATAGGAATTGAAAGCCTATAATTTAATTAAAATAAGGAGTTAATTATGATTAACACAAAAGTATTAAAAATTTCAAAACGAATAGCTATTATTTTGTTAATAGCGGCATTTAGCA
>NZ_JBNMIZ010000039.1:0-14766 GCF_050873525.1 Brachyspira sp.
AAATAAAAGTATTCATTACTATACTATTCTTTTTCTACTATTTCAATTAGTTCAATTAATATATTTTTAAGTTGAACTAAATCATTATGGTAGTCAATATCTAACATTTTATTTATATCTAAAATAGCCAAGTTTAAATGTTTTGTAGAATTAACACGATTATTTTTTAACTTTTTAATTAGTTCATTAGCAAATTCTATATTATTATACCAATTCTTAATATCTGCATTATTATTAATATTACAATATTTTTTGAAAAACAATAGTAATCGACATATATGAGCGTCATAATAATCATTATCTAATTTTAGAGAACATTCATAATACTTGTATGCATTAGTAAAATCTCCTAATTCAGTATATAAGCCTGCTATTTCTTTATATACTTCTTTGGTAGGTTCTTCTATTGATATAGCCCTAACATAGCAATTAATGGCATATTTATATTTGTTTAGATTGATAAACCTATGTGCAATAATTATTAATTCGTTATAATTAATATCCATTTCTAAATTTAAATATTTTATATAGTCATTAGTGCAATTTTCATCATCTTCTAATAAAAAGTATATACTTCCTCTTATATAATATGTATATCCATATAGATTATTAATATTTATGGCATAAGTATAATATTCTATAGCTTCTTTATATAATTTTAAATATGAATATCCATCAGCAATTTTAACATATAAGTTATATTTTTCTTCAGATGATAAATTATCATTCTCTAATTTAGATGTTAATTCTCTTATCTCTTTTATATCTAATAAATATTTAAATCTATTGAATAAATCATTACTTATTTTTAAATCAATGTCATATTTATTATTTTTTATTTTGTTATAATCTAATTTTAAATTAAATGAAGATATATCTATTTTACTTTTTGATATAAAATCATAACAGTAGGTATATTTCATATCAACTCCATCATAATTATTATTAAGTAATATTAAAAATTGAATTGTGCCAAAGAATTCAATATAGGCGTATAATGTATGTTCTTCACTATTGCCTTCTACATATATTATATGTGGGATAGAATTTTCTTTTATACTATCAGTGTTTTTTGTAGATATTTGTTTTGAATAACCATTGGTATTATCAGTATTATTCTGCCGTAAGCAATTTATTAAATGCTCAATGTATTTTATATCACCACCGCTATAAATAAAAAAATTAATAACTATTTTATATAGTGCTAATTTAATATCTTCACCTCCAAATGTTAGTGATATACGCATTTCATTAAGATTATGCTTTGTATATTTAAGGCGATTTTCTATATCTTCATTTGTTATTTCATACTTTTTAGAGATTTCTTCTCCCTTTTTTAATACAGTTTTTTTATTTGTCGAACTTATATAAAATCTTATTTTACCATCATCCATAATTTCTTTTTTTATTTCCAAGTCATTTTTGGGTAAAAACTCTCCGTTAGCTTTCCTTCTATATTCCGTATTTGTTTCTTTTTCTGTAAATATAATATCGTTAGGTTTTCCCCGTTCCCTATCTATATTTAAAAAATTAGAGAAAAATTCAAGTTGTTTTGCAAGCTCATTATCCATACTATCACCTAATTTACTATTGCATTTTTTACAAATTAGTTCTTTAGATTTTAATTTTCCACCTATCGCATTAGGAATAATATGCTCTGATGAAGTGTTATCTTTTGTTAATTTTTCACCGCATATATAACATTTTTTCATGGAATTTCCCTCCACTTAATTTTTAATTATAATATATATGCTTAATATTATAGTTTAATAATATGTTTTTTCAACAAAAAAATATCTTATCCAAAACCTCAACTATCTCCAAATCGCCCTCAACCAAAGCCTTATTATACAAATAATTTAATTCTATACAATTATCAACTATTACATCTTTTGAAAGCGACTTTATAGTGTCAATATTATTAAAATCTATAAAATCTCTCATTAGTAAATTTTTAATAAATTTTATTGGTATGTATTCTATCTTTACTTGAAATTTTTTGATAGATATGATATAATTATATAATTAATAAAAAATTAAGGAGATATTTATGTGTAATAGAACAGAATATATAAATGTAAACGAAGAAAGCATTGGCGAATTAATTGAATCTGAACATTATAGGGAATTAATAGCGTCTGGTAATATATTAAGTTTTGCTAATAATGATTTGCATACAATTCAAAATATAAGATTTATAAATGAATTTCATGTTGAAGGTTTTTATGAAGATATAACATTAAGAAATCTAATATTTGATATGAATGTAGAATTTACAGCTCATTTTAGAGGAATTATATTATTTGAAAATATTATTTTTAATGGGGATGTGAATTTTAGGTCTTATTTTTCTTTTAAAGAAAATACAGGTAATAATGATAATAGAACCCAATTTAGCGGTGTAAGATTTAATGGTAATGTTGATTTTTCAGGTTTTAGAAAAATAAGTGAATATAAAAATTTTACTTTTGGTGACACTATATTTGCCCATAAACCAGAAAATCTTACGCCTATTAATGATAATTCATCTTTTTACTATGAAGTATTAGATATAAATTCAAGAAATTATAGCGGTTAATTTTTTTAATAAAATATAAACTATTTTTATATACCATTATCCAAATACTCCTCAATACTCTTTGTTGAAGTCTTCCAAACTATGCCGTCATTTCTATTCTTCACATCGCAATATTTACAAAAAGGTATCGGCTTTGCCAAAAATTGAAGCACCTCTTGATAATATTTTTAATAATTAACTTGACAAATTCTATTAATAAATTATAATTAAATTATGTTAAATGTATTGTCTTCTATTGAATTTATAGATAAAATATTATATGTAATAAAAACATATTCTATACAAACAATTATAACGACAGTAATTTCTACATTTATAACTTTAAAAATAAGTAAAATTAATGAAAGGAATACATTATTGGATGAATTGCGTAATATAATGAAATATTCAATGGAATATCCGTTCCTAGAAAATGAATATTTTACTAATCAATATGAAATAATGTATAATTTTTGTAAAAAACATGATATAACAGTATATAATTGTAAAATTGAAATAATAAATAGGTATTATCAGTATGAAATATATTGTGAAATGATATTTAATTATATTAGTAAGATATATGATTTTTATAAATTTAACGAAAAGAAAATAAATAAGTTTTTAGATGTATATGGATGGATAAAAATACATTCTCAATATTGGCATAACAGCCAAAATCATAAAGAAAGTGTGGATGCATATGGTAAAAAATTTGTTAATTATATTGACAATATTTATAAAAAATATCCAATTAAGGAGTATTAACAATTATGATAAGAAAAGCTATTTTAATCAGTGATAACGGCGGCGTAGATAATGATATATCAGCAACAAAGGAAGATGTGAAAAACTATAGAGATTTTTTAATGTCTGATATTGGAGGAGCTTGGGAAAATTATGAAATAGAAACACATAGAAATCCAGATAGTAATATAATAAACGATTTGAGAAATTATGAATATGATTATACTATAACTATGGTATCAAGTCATGGAGGCATAGAAAAAGAAAAAGAGATACTATATGTATATTTAAATAATATTAGGTATGATTGTATATCTTTTTTAAATAAATCTAAAAGACAATTAATTATATTTGATTGTTGTAGAACTTATATTCATGATGTTAAAAGTAAAGACGATATTCTAATTGAACATTTTTCAATACCATCTTATCATAATATTTTATCTAAAAAAGAGTATAATAATTATATAGAAACATGCGGAGAAGGAATTATTATATTATATAGTTGTGAAGTAGGACAAGCTTCTGGGTTAAATAAATTAGGTTCGTATTTTATCAGTTCTTTAATATCAGCTGCTAAAGACAAGATTAGAACTAAAGATATTGTGACTGTAAAGGAAGCATTGGAGTTATCAAAAGAATATATAAAAAAATATCCAACAAACCAAATTCCAGAAATATTCCCAATTAAGATAAATAGGTATTTTCCAATTGCTGTAAAAATATAAAATATATTATTTATATAAATAAAAGGAGATTACTTTTTATGCGTAATTCAAATCTAGAGATAAGACCTGCTTTGTTAGTTTATTTTGGAGATAAAAATGCTAAAAATAATGATAACGATTATAATGAATATATGGAACTAAATGAAGAAATTAACTTTGCAGAACTGTTAAAAGAGCATAAAGAAAGATATAAAGACTACAGTCCTTTAGGCTATACACCAACCGCCCAAGTCATTATATCTAATATAAAGTTTAATAATAAGGTTAATTTTGTAGGTGATTTTGAAAATATAACTTTCAGAAATTTAATTTTTGAAGATGAAGTTAGTTTTTCAGCTACATTTAGAGGTGAATTTTTATTCCAGAATATTATTTTCAAGAAAGATGTTTATTTTGATAGAGCTTATTTTAGATACAATGAATATATGGTAAGTAATAAGAGAACAGAATTTGAAAATGTAAGATTTGAAGGCAATACTAGTTTTAATGGATTTAATTTACAGTTAGAATACCAAGAGTTTATTTTTAGAAATACTAAATTTACTTATAAACCCAAAAATCTTAAGCATATTTTGCAGCATGATGATTTTAATAGGCAAGTAGATATTATAAATAATAGGAATTATAATTAACTAAAACTACTTAATTCTTTAATATAGTTGGATACAATCAAAGTATTAAAATAAAAAATATAGCGTATTATTTTACTAACAAATTCTAAATTCAAATAATAGACCATATATTATCTTAAATTTAATTCTTATTTTTTAATAGTAATCTTTATAAAGAAAATCTTATAAACCCTATACCTATCATTTTCTATAACCCCTATAATTTTCTTCTTTGGATTTTTAAGCTTTTTATACGGAGATAACTTTAAATACTTCCACCATATATCATAATGATGCATAGTTAATGTTGTATTCCAGGGTTTCCACTCTCCGCCATAATGATATATCTTTGGTTTTTTAAACGAATTTTTTATTATCTCTTCATTATAAAAAGCATCGTTAAAAGGCTGGTCATAATCCATATTACAAAATACATTATATGACGGCTCTAAATAATTTATTAAGTCCGAATATTGCTGTCCGATTACGGCATTTAAAGTATCTTGGTCGGCATAAGGAGGATTTGGATATTTATTTAAAAAATCAAGCATTTTTTCAAATATATTAAATTCATTCGCAAGTTTTATATTTACTAAAAATAAGCCTGCATTAAAATAAGGATATTTCAAAGCGTCTTTTTGAAAATTTTTAAAATATTCTATTTCATAACAATGAGATAAAATACTTTTTCTATGTTGCATAGCCAAAGGTTCTATCACTACGGATGCAAGTTTATTTTCGGTTAAATTATCGTATATAACCGATAAATCTGTGTCTACAATCATATCGCCGTCTATATAAAAACATTTATCAACATCTTCGGGCAATACTTTAAACATTAATAATCTATAATAAGTGGCTAACGATATATATTTATTTTTAAATGTGCTTATATCCATTTTATCAAAAAAATCTTTATAATTATTCATATCTATATTTATAAGTTCAAAATTATATTTATTTTTTAATTTAAGTATAATGTTAATATTGTTTTCGTTAAAATCGGTTGTAAATAAAAAGAACCTGCATATTCTAGATTTATTTATGTTTATAAGAATAGAAGTCATTGCTACGGTAATAGGAATTGTGTAATTTTTGTCGCCCGTTAAAACAAAATTAATATATTTATTTTCCATAAAATTTTCTCCTTTTTTATTTAATTGTCAAAATATTAAATATATTAAATAAATAATATTTCCTCATATTTTCTACTGTTTTAATTTTTATAATTGGAATAAATGAAAATAGATAATATTTTATCTCGCCTCCGACAAATTCCTCTTTTCTTAAAAATGGAATAAACGAAAACAAATAATATTTTTTCCCGCTCTCTTTAATAAACCATCTTTGAATTAAAGGAATATATTTATTATTACCAATGCTCCAATTATGTTTTATATTCTTTATATATTTTTTATCATATTCGGTAGGAGTGCATGCAAGTATGTTAATCCATTCTGTTACTTCTTTATAATTAATAAATAATTCTAATTCCCCGAAACAATTTTTAACAATCTCGGCAAACTCTACAATTCCATCCGAGACATAAGGATATACATCCATTCGCTTTTTTTCATGTTCGTTAGGTATTGAATATAACGGTTTTGAATCAACTACATTTTTTATTGGAGCTTCTGGCGATGTCATAAAAAATTCCATTAAATTCCATTCGATAAATAAATGTTTTTTTATCTTTTGAAATGATTTTATTTTATAATTTTGATTTTCTTTTAATAATAAATACCAATAATATCCGACAATATTTTCTTTCCCTAAAAATAAACTGATTAATCTTTGAGAAGATATAAAAAAGCTGCAAGTATCGACCACTGCGATATTATTTTTATCAATATTAAATTTTTCTATATATTCTTTATAATTTTGATATTCTAATTTTGCAAGTTTTTTATATATTGCAATATTGCTTAAAATAAATTTATAACCTTCGATAGCGGAAGTTATTTTTGGAGTTTGTTTTTGTAAATATTCGTCTTTATCTTTAAAATATTCTATAACGGTTTTTATCACTTCAAAACTTTCGATAGGGTAATATTTTAAACGCATGCTAAAATCTAATGTTATCAAATAATAAATAATTCTTGGAGCGTATATATAATGAGTTTTTACGCTTTCGGGTTTTATTATATCAAATACTTTTTTCAAACTGTAGCCGTCTCTTGCCACAAAAAGAACTTCGTTTATATTGTCTTTTATAATTTGTTTTTTAAGCCAATTCATATAAGCAAATACTGCGGGACCTCCGTAAATGAAGCCGAAATTATGCCAATAATTATTATTTTTATCGTTTTTATTAAGACTGCTAAATGCGGAGAGTCCGAGCATAATCGAAACGGCAATATTATTTTTATTTTCATTCAATAATTTTTTCGCTCTAATATTATTTTCTAAAAAAGTATCAATTATTTTTTCTACAAAAACCGAATCTATTCCATACAATTTTGCATTATTAAAATCGGAAGTAAAATGGTCTCCTATATGCATTATGCTCGAAGGCGCTACATTTAAATCGTCTATAACATATTTATATAAATTGCCCGAAGCTTTTGTGAGCATTAAATCGGAAGACAAATATAATTTATAATAATTCGTATAATTATTTTTTATAAGTATTTTTTCTATAACATTTTTAGGCAAATACATGTCGGATACTATGATTATTTTTTTGCCTATGCTTAAAGCGTAGTCGTATATTTTTTTATTTTCTTTATGTATCGTTAATATTCTCTCTTCCAATTCTATCTCTATTTCTTTAAATCGTTTATATTTGTCGTCAATCTCTTCGTATATTTGGTTTAATGTAATCTCTTCGCAGTCAATATATTTTCCTCTCGCTAATTTTTCCGCTTCAATGCGATTTTTATGAAATCCTTTAATCTTATATAATTTTTCGATATGCAAAAATAAATCTGTCGGTTTTACATAAGGACGAATTAGCAAAGTGTCGAATATGTCGAAAGAAATAATTTCATGTTTTTTTATCTCTTCGTAAATATTAATTTTTTTAGATTGATATTTTTTCACTATAGAAATTCTTATTCCAAATATTTTCCACACTTTATATTTATAATCTTCGCTATAATTAAATATTTTATCAATAACGCTCATTTTTATCTCGCTTTTTTATTTATTTCAAAATTTAAATTTTAGTCCCAATATTTTTAACCAAGTAATTTTTCGCCCTTCAATCTTTTTTGTATATATAGAAAATAATCGCCTCAAAAAATTACTCAAACTTATTACGATAATGTTCTCAAAACATTTCTTATTTTTTATAATGATTCTTATTCCAAACAACTTAATTATTATCTTGTAATCCTTAAAAATAATATAAAAGAAATACGGCGAAAGTTTATGATTCAATTCTTCCAATTCGTTTTTTTCTATTTCGTTATATTTTTGCAAATGCAAATATTGACTGATAATAGATTTGTCAAAATGTTTTTCGATTATATTTAAATATTCTTCGTTATTATTCTTTATTTTTTCAAGCAGAAAATTATATTGATTATAATAAAGTTTAGAAAATAAAAATCCGTAAGCGATATTTGATTTTACTTTTACCAAAAAATTATAAAATTCATCGAGCGCAATTTTCGTGCTTCGGCATAAATAATCGTATTTATCAATATTAATTTCATTTGTATTTTTATTGCTAACTCCAATATCGGCATAATAAATATATAAAGGTTTTTGAATTACTTTATAAGATTTGCTAAAATAAAAAGCGATTAAACATTGAAGCATGTCTTCCGCGTTCATAATCGGCGTGTCGGGAATATATTCTATAAGTTTCTCTATTATTCTTCTGTGAAAAACTTTATTCCACATATTATGCGATATTCTCTGATTAATAACTTCGCACAGCAGAAATTCCGAATTAATATTAAATCTATTTGTCGATAAAGCCCATTCAATAAATTTGGTTTTATCGTTTGAAATTACTTTAGTTCCGAAACTGACAATATCGTAATCTTCTTTAGAAACTATTTTAAATATTTCCTCGCAGGCATTAATTTCAATTTCATCATCGCTATCGACATACATTATATATTTTCCAACGGAATTAATATTTCCAGTTTTTCTTGCTTGGATTAAACTTTTATTTTCGCTATGTTCAATATATTTTATTCTACTGTCATTTTTCAAATATTCTTCAATTATTTCTTTACAATTTCCTTGAGAACAATCATTAACGATTATAATTTCTATATCCTTAAAAGTCTGATTGATTAAACTATCCAAACATCTTGACAAATATTTTTCCGTATTATATACTGGAACGATAATGGAAAAATAAACGGCATTTTCCATACTTTGTGAGTTCTTTAATTTATCTTTTATTTTTTTAATACAATAGCTCATTAAATAAAGTCCATACTTCAAGTTAACATAATGCACATTATCGGAATATAAAATCTCATAAAATGATATTAATTTATATTTAATAATTATATTTATACCAATTAAATTATAAATATAGATAAATATATCGCATGAAATATATAATTTTTTTAGTATTAAGATAATAACTATTGACTTTTTTTATTTTTTAGTGTATCTTTTAAAAAAATATCGGGAGCATATTCCGATAATGTGCAATATGTTAACTAACAGCGAGTTATTGAATGAGTTTTAATATAAATAAAATGCCTTTTTTCAGTATAATTGTTCCCGTTTACAATACAAATGAAAGCTATTTGAAAAGCGCAGTAGAAAGCGTTATTAATCAAACTTTCAAAGATTATGAATTAATTATTGTGGACGATGCCTCGACTGTAGATTATAAAATGCCTGAAAATATTAAATATATTCGCAACGAAACCAATAAAGGAACTCTTTACTCAAGGAAAATCGGAGCGATTAACTCAAATGGAAAATACATTATATATTTGGACTCGGACGATAGATTAACGACTGACGCTCTTCAAATAATTTATAATTCCATAAATAAAGAATATGATATTATTCATTTTAGCGCAAAAGTAATTTCTTCCAACTTAAATAAAAAAGAAAAAATGCGAGAAGAAAAGAAAACGGCTTGGTATCTCTCCTCAAAAAGAAGCGTCATTAATGAAAATTATCTTTTTAACGAATGCTTAAACGAAAAACTGCCTCATAATATGTGCGGAAAAGCTTTCAAAAGCGAAATCGTAAAAGAAGCGATAAAATATTTGCCCGATAATCATTTGATTCATTCGGAAGATATGCTTCAATGTTTGATAACAATTTATTTTTGTAAAAGCTATAAATCGATTAAAGAAGAATTATATATATGCAATAACGATTCGGGATTTAGTAATAAAGATATTTCCAAGATTACTATTGACAGATTTGAAAAAACTTGTTCGGACACAAAAACTACATTAAAAGAATTTTATAATTTTCTTTGCAGTCAAAAAGCGGAGATTTTACATTATTACGATTATCTTAAACTTTCATTTAATCAATATAAATATTTAATGAATAAGACAAATAACGAAAAAATTTATTTGGATATTTTGAATAAATATTTTGATAACGAATTGATAGAAGAATATAATCGCTTTGAGAGAATTCATAAATATTATTTAATTCCATTAAATATACAGGAAGAGATAAATAAAAAACTTTTGCCTTATTTCTTTTCAATAATACTTTACGGCTATTATATTAATGTGAGAATATTTGGAATAGCGATAACGATTAAAACCGCTAAATGTTATGATAAACCGATTATTGTTAGTTTGAATAATTTATTAAGAAATATTTTTTCAATTAATTCAAATGGAAATGAAAAGTTTATTAGGCTGTTTGGGTTAAGATTTTCTAAGAAGCTGGGGTATAGGTAAAAATGATTATAAATAAAATAGATACGAAAGATATATCTGTAGTCGTTCAAGGTCCTATAGAAGAATTACAAACGCGTCTATGTCTGGAGAGCGTTAGAAAATATTTGCCAAATAGCGAAATAATACTTTCAACTTGGGAAAACTCTAATATAGAAAATTTAGATTATGATATTTTAGTTTTAAATAAAGATACTGGAAATATAATATCCGATTTTGTAGATAATGTTATAAATAATACGAATAGACAACTTTTAAATACTAAAAATGGATTAGAAAAAGTAAATAGAGAGTATGCATTAAAATTAAGAACTGACTGCATTTTATTAAACAATAATTTTATTAATTATTTTAATAATTTCGGTTCATTTAATGAAGAATATAAAATATTTCAAAATAAGGTAATAGTAAGTTCTGTTTATTCAAAAGAATATAGTTTAGAAAATAATATTATAATTCCATTTCATGTTTCAGATTTTTATTTTTTCGGTTTGACAAAAGATATTAAAGATTATTTTATGGAAACTAAATTATTAACGAACGAAGATATAAGCGGATATAATTTTAAGTATGGCAATTTGCTTCATTATAGAAATTATACGGCAAGATATTCTGCGGAACAATATTATTGTTATTCATGGGCAAAAAGAAAATTTAAAGATATAAAATTTGACGATGTTTCGGATATTAATTATAAAAGTTATCAAATGTCTTTAAATATTATGTATAACAATTTTATATTTTTGGATTTGGAAGAAAGTGGAATATATAATAAAAAACATTCTTCGGCTTTTGAAAATTCTAGGAATATAGACAACCTTATAAATTATGACAAATTCAATAGAAAATATAAAAAATTATGCGTAGAAAAAGAAGATTTTGATATAGATGAACTATCTTATTGGGCTAATAATTTAATAGGTTATTTGGATGTTCAAGTAGCTAAATTAAAAAACGACATTAATCGTCATAAAATAACATTATTGGATATAATATGCGGCTTCATATTTTCTATTGAATATTTTTACAATAAAAAAATTATAACCGTATTTGGATTTAAAATCACAATAAAATATAAAGATAAGGAGGCTATATATAAATGAGAAATCAACTTAATATAGTAATACCGATGGCGGGACGAGGAAGCAGATTCGCAGACGCTGGATATAAAGAGCCTAAACCTTTAATACCAATTTTTAATAGAACTATGATAGAAGTTGTGGTATCTAATTTGACTCCTAAAAGAAAGCATAGATTTATATTTGTTTGTCAAAATGAGCATATAAAAAAATATGACTTAAAAAATAAACTTTCAAAATTAGCCGAAAATACTGAAATTATAGGAATAGACGGAATAACGGAAGGACAAGTATGCACTGTATTAAAAGCTGCAGATTTTATAAATAACGAAGAGGCTTTAATGACGGCAAACTCTGACCAATATATAGATTTTGATATAAACGATTATTTGGATTATATGGAAAGTAAAGAATATGACGGGCTTATAATGACTATGACTTCAAGCGAAGATAAATGGTCTTATGCGAAAACGGACAATAATGGAATAGTGGTTGAAACGGCTGAAAAGAAAGTAATATCAAACGAGGCTACGGTAGGAATATATAATTTTAAGGCGGGAAAAGATTTGGTTAAAGTGGCGGAGAAAATGATACTTGACGATGTTAGAGTTAATGGAGAATTTTATATATGCCCCGTTTATAATTATTTGATAAAAGAAGGATACAAAGCTGGAATATATAATATAGGCGAAGAATATAACGGAATGTTCGGACTTGGAATTCCTAAAGATTTGGAATTTTTTTTGAAGCATCCTATATCGGAGAAAGTAAAATGAAAATTATCGCTCATAGAGGATTTTGGAAAACAGAAGACGAAAAAAATAAAAAGAGAGCGTTTATTAGAGCTTTCAATTTGGAAATAGGAACGGAAACCGATTTGAGAGACTGTGCGGGAAGAATATTAATATCTCATGATATGCCTAATGGCGATGAGATTACTTTAGAGGATTTGCTCGATATTATGAACGGAAGAAATTTACTTTTAGCTTTAAATATTAAAGCGGACGGACTTGCGGACGAAATTAAAAAGACGCTTTCAAAATATAATCATACGAATTATTTTACATTCGATATGTCTATTCCAGATATGGTTTATCAAATAAATAAAGAAATGAAAATATTTACTGGATTAAGCGATATAGTTAGAAATCCTATCCTGCCTGAAAAAGCCGAAGGAATATGGCTCGATTCTTTTTATTCGGATTGGTATAAAGAAGATATTATAGACGGAATTTTGGAAGAAAATAAAAAAGTTTGCATAGTCTCTTCCGATTTGCATAAAAGAGACAATTCAAAACAATGGGAAATGGTAAAAAAATGCAAATATTTTAAAAGCGATAATTTGATTCTTTGCACGGATAAAGTGGAAGAGGCTTTTAAATATTTTTTTAATATTTCTATTGAAGCAAAGGAGGTAAAATAGAATGAAAATAAAAGCCGTATTATTCGATATGGACGGCGTTCTCATAGACGCTAAAGATTGGCATTACGAAGCTCTGAATAAGGCTCTAAAATTATTCGGATACGAGATTAACAGATACGAGCATTTGTCTTCATACGATGGACTTCCTACCAAAGTAAAATTGGAGAGATTAACATCCGAAAAAGGACTTCCTAAATATTTGCATTCGTTTATAAATGAAATGAAACAAAAATATACGATAGATATAACTCATAATTATTGCCGCCCGAGATTTAATCATGAATACGCTTTATCAAAATTAAAATCTGAAGGCTATAAATTGGCGGTTTGTTCCAATTCTATTAAAAATACTATTGATATAATGATGAATATGTCGGCTTTGGATAAATATTTGGATTTGAAATTAAGCAACGAGGATGTTTCACAATCTAAACCTAACCCCGAAATATATATAAAAGCTATGGAAAAACTTAATTTATCTCCAGAAGAATGCTTGATAGTTGAAGATAATGAAAACGGAATTAAAGCCGCAAAATCTTCAGGGGCGAATCTTTTGGCTGTAAAGACAGTAGACGATGTAAATTATAATAATATAAAGACAAAAATATTAGAATTGGAGCGATAAAATGAATATATTATTTTTGATGGGCGGAGATAAATTGCAGAATACGAACGATAATTTTCCAATATATATGACGGAAATTAATCAGAAAATGATACTTGAAATTTTAATGGACTTTACGAAATCAATTAATCCAAGCAGAGCAATTTTTTGTATAAAAGATGAGGATATTAAAAATTTCTATTTGGATGAAATAATAAAGAGAAAAATTGAAGACGCCATTATAATAAATATAAAAGGCGAAACTAAAGGCGCGGTATGCACGGCTTTGCTCTCTTCAGAATATATAGACAACGAAGACGAACTTCTAATATTGGCAATAAACGATTTTACCGATAAAAATTGGCAAACTATAATAGATTATTTTAGAGCTGGAAATTTTGACTGCGGAATAGTGTCTTTCAATTCTATACATCCGAGATATTCTTTTGCAAAATTGGATAAAAATAATGAAATTGAGGAAATAACAGAGAAAAAACCTTCGAGTAATAACGCTTTGGTAAGTTTTTATTATTTTAAGTCGGGTAGAGAATATATTAAATGTTCTAAAAATATTATTAGAAAAGATACGGCTATAAAAGATTCTTTTTATATAAGTCAAGTTATTAACGAAATGATTTTGGAACAGAAAAAAATCGGATTATATAAAATAGAAAATTCAGAGTTTCATCCTCTTAAAACGGAGGCGCAACTTGCTCAATATATTTTGGAATTAAAGAAACAAACGGAGTTAAAATGAAAATAGCAAGAATTGACGAAATGATAAAAGGATGGTTTATAGGAAATTTTGAACCGAGTCTATTAAAAACAAACGCCGTAGAAGTGGCTTTGAAAAAATATAAGAAAGGCGATTATGAAGAAGCGCATTATCATAAAATAGCTACAGAGTTTACAGTTATAGTTTCGGGGCGAGTGAGAATGAACGGTATAGAATATAGAGAAGGCGATATTATAGTAATAGAACCTAATGATTCTACGGATTTTGAAGCTTTGGAAGACAATACCGTAAATGTTGTGATAAAAATTCCCGGAGCTAATAATGATAAATATTTAAAAAATTAAATAAAAATGGAAACATAAAATGAATGGATTTTTAGAGAAATTAAAAATTAGATTAACTCCCAGATTTATTAGGAGAATTAATAGAATTGAA